>NZ_JBHVJX010000044.1:0-53563 GCF_042798755.1 Streptomyces sp. NPDC057743 | reverse complement strand
CCCGCTCCCTGTTTTCCCCCGGGGCCCCGGCCCGGGCGGCGCCCCGCCGCCCGCCGGCGTCCGGGGGGGGGGCGGGGGCCCCCGTAATGGGGTCCCCCCGCCCCCCCCCCGCCGCCCGGTGCGCGGGGTCACCCCCGCGCACCGCTCACGCCTTGAGCGGGCTCGGCACCTTCACCTTCGCCGCCCCCGCGTACCGCGCCAGCCGGTGCGGCAGCCGCCCGTACCACGCGTACGCCAACGCATAGCCGAACGCCAGGCACAGCACCCCGCCCAGCGCGTCCAGCCAGAAGTGGTTGGCGGTGGAGACGATCACCGTCAGCGTCGTGGCCGGGTACAGCAGGCCCAGTGTCTTGGCCCACACCGGCTTCGCCAGCAGCGCGATGGTGATGCCGCACCACAGCGACCAGCCGATGTGCATCGAGGGCATCGCGGCGTACTGGTTGGACATCGACGCGAGGTTCCCGGACGCCATCGAGCCCCAGGTGCCGTGCTCGATGACGGTGTCCACGAAGCCGCCGTCCGGCATCAGCCGGGGTGGCGCCAACGGGTAGAAGTAGTAACCGATCAGCGCGACGCCGGTGGTCGCGAAGAGCGCCAGCCGGGCCGCCGCGTACCGCCCGGGGTGCCAGCGGTAGAGCCACACCAGCACCCCGATCGTCATGATGAAGTGCAGCGTCGCGTAGTAGTAGTTCATCGACACGATCAGCCAGGTGACCGAATTCACGGCGTGGTTGACGGTGTGCTCGACGGCGATGCCCAGGGTGTGCTCGGCCCGCCAGATCCAGTCGGCGTTCCGCAGCGCCTGCGCCTTCTGCTCGGGGACCGCGTTGCGGATCATCGAGTAGATCCAGTAGCTGACCGCGATCAGCAGGATCTCGAACCAGAGCCGGGGCGAGCGCGGGGTTCTGAGCCGGGCCAGCCGGCCCTTCTCCGCCGGACGAACCGCCCGCTCCCCGCTGGTCGGCGGGGCGGCTGACAGGTCGTCCAGAGTCCTCACGTGCGCTTCACCCATAGGCAGACAGTCTGCCAGAAAGGGATCTGCGGCCGATCGGCCTCTGGTGCGGTCAGCAACACCCCGCCTCACACCTCAGGAGGAGGGGTCTTCCCCTAGGGGAAGACCAGGGGACGAGCAGGGGGCGACCCGCCACGGGACCACGCCGCGCGCTCGCGGGCCCCCGCCCTACCGGGAGGCCCGCGCCGGCCGGGGCACCTTCGCCGCCCCAGGAGCCGCCTTCGCCCCAGGGGCCGCCGTCGCCTCGGGTGCCGCCTTCGGCGCCGACGCCGTCGAGCCCCGGACCACCAGTTCGGGATGGAAGACGAACTCGGTGTGCGGCGCCGGGGTGCCCCCGATCTCCTCCAGCAGCGCCCGCACCGCCGCCTGTCCCATGGCCGGCACCGGCTGCCGGATCGTCGTCAACGGCGGATCGGTGAAGGCGATCAGCGGGGAGTCGTCGAAGCCCACCACGGACATCTCCCGCGGCACCGCCAGCCCGCGCTGCCGGGCCGCCCGGATCGCCCCCAGCGCCATCATGTCGCTGGCGCAGACGATCGCCGTCACCCCGCGCTCGATCAGCGTGCCCGCCGCGGCCTGCCCGCCCTCCAGGGTGAAGAGCGAGTGCTGGATGAACGGCTCCGCCGCGTCCCGGGTAAGGCCGAGCTGCTCTTCGACGCAGGCCAGGAAGCCGTCGATCTTCCGCTGGACCGGCACGAACCGCTTCGGCCCGAGCGCCAGCCCGATCCGCCGGTGCCCCAGCGCGGTGAGATGGGTCACCGCGAGCTCCACCGCGGTCCGGTCGTCGGGGGAGACGAAGGGCGCCTGCACCTGGTCGGAGAAGCCGTTGATGAGGACGAACGGCACGCCCTGGCCGCGCAGCCGCGCATAGCGCGCCATGTCCGCGTCGGTGTCGGCGTGCAGTCCGGAGACGAAGATGATGCCGGCCACCCCGCGGTCCACCAGCATCTCGGTCAGCTCGTCCTCGGTGGAGCCGCCCGGGGTCTGGGTGGCCAGCACCGGGGTGTATCCCTGCCGGGTCAGCGCCTGCCCGATGACCTGGGCGAAGGCCGGGAAGATCGGGTTCTCCAGCTCCGGGGTGATCAGCCCGACCAGGCCCGCGCTGCGCCGCCGCAGCCGCACCGGCCGCTCGTAGCCCAGCACGTCGAGGGCGGCCAGCACCGACTGGCGGGTGGTGGCGGAGACGCCGGGCTTCCCGTTGAGAACCCGGCTGACGGTGGCCTCGCTGACACCCGCCTGTGCTGCGATATCGGCCAGCCGGGCGGTCATGGCACTGGACTGTACCGGGCGCATCTCAGATTGCCCACCAGGTACAGCTGTCCCCCGGCAGCACCGCCGAGGAGCCGTCGGCCGCCACCGGCGCGCTGGCGAGCAGGAGTTCACCGGGCACCGGCACCTCCACCTCGCGGTCGAGGGTGTTGACGGCGCACAGCACCCCGGGGCGGCGGAACGCCAACACCCCTGCGGGGGCGGGCTGCCAGGCCATCTCCCCGTCGCCCAGCCCCGGCAGCCGGCGGCGCAGCGCCAGCGCGCTGCGGTAGAGCTCCAACGTGGAGGTCGGGTCGCCGGTCTGCGCCGCCACGCTCAGCCGGCCCCAGTCGGCGGGCTGCGGCAGCCAACTCCCGCCCGGCCCAAAGCCGTACGGCGGCTGCTCGCCGGACCAGGGGAGCGGCACCCGGCAGCCGTCCCGGAACCCGTCCTGGCCGCTGGTCCCGGAGGCGCCGACTTCCTCCGGCCCGTCGCCGCCGAGCCGGCCGCGGAAGAACGCCGGGTCCTGGCGGGCCTCGTCGGGGAGGTCGGTGACCTCCGGCAGTCCCAACTCCTCGCCCTGGTAGAGGTAGGCGGAGCCGGGCAGCGCCAGCATCAGCAGGGTGGCGGCGCGGGCCCGGGCGAGGCCGCCGAGGCGGGTGGTGTGCCGGACGACGTCGTGGTTGGAGAGCACCCAGGTGGTGGGCGCGCCGACGGCGACGGTGGCGGCCAGCGAGGAGTCGATGACCTCGCGCAGCGCCGCGACCTCCCACGGGGTGTTCAGGAACTGGAAGTTGAACGCCTGGTGGAGCTCGTCCGGGCGGACGTAGAGGGCCAGCCGCTCGGCGCTGGGCGCCCATGCCTCGGCGACCCCGATCACCTCCCGGCCGCTGGCCTCGGTGTGCTCGTCCAGGAGTCGGCGCCAGGAGCGGTGGATGGCGTGCACGCCGTCCTGGTCGAAGAAGGGGAGGACCTGTGAGCCGATGAGGCGGGCCTGTTCGCCGTGGCCGATGTCGGGCAGGCCGGGCGCCTTGACCATGCCGTGGGCGACGTCGATGCGGAAGCCGTCCACGCCCAGGTCGAGCCAGAAGCGCAGGATGGCGGCGAACTCCTCGTGGACCTCGGGCCGTTCCCAGTCCAGGTCGGGCTGTTCGGGGGCGAAGAGGTGCAGGTACCAGTCGCCGCGGTCGGTGCGGGTCCAGGCCGGGCCGCCGAAGACCGACTCCCAGTCGTTGGGCGGGAGTTCGCCGTGCGCGCCCTTGCCGGGGCGGAAGACGTAGCGCTGCCGGGCGAGTTCGGGGTCGGTGAACCACGGGTGTCGGTCGGAGGTGTGGTTGGGGACCACGTCGACGATCACCCGCAGGCCCAGGTCGTGGGCGGTGCGGATGAGGTCGTCGGCGTCCGCGAGGGTGCCGAACAGCGGGTCGACGGCGCGGTAGTCGGCGACGTCGTAGCCGCCGTCGGCCTGCGGCGAGGCGTAGAACGGGGTGAGCCAGACGGCGTCCACGCCCAGCTCCTTGAGGTGGGGGAGCCGGTCGCGCACCCCGCGCAGATCGCCGATGCCGTCGCCGTCGCTGTCGGCGAAGGAGCGGACGTAGACCTGGTAGATGACGGCGTCGCGCCACCACCCCCGGGCTCCGTCGACTCCGGCGGCCTGGGGGGCGGGGCTGGGGGAAGTGAGCTCCTGGGTCATCTGCCGTCCCTGTCAGGTCATGAGGCGAAGGTGCTTCCACGGAGGTCAACGCGCGGGCGGGCGGCGGGTGACGGTGCGCCAGGGCCCCGGGGCGTCCGGTTCCGGCCAGGGCACCGCAGTGGCTTCCGGAATTCTTGCAGAAAACTCTCGCAACATCTTTCGGATTGTTTGCGGCGCTGTTACGTTCCAGACCGCCAACCGAGGCTTTCCCCTAAGGAGTTCAGATGCGGTGTGGCATACGTGGCGCGCTCGCCACCGCGCTGGTGACGGGCCTGGCACTGGCGGCGACGGGATGCGGGGGCGGGGGTGACGGCGGCGGTGGCACCGGCGGTGAACTGGCCGGAACCGTGACCTTCTGGGACACCTCCAACGACGCCGAGAAGGCCACCTACCGGAAACTGGCCGAGGGTTTCCAGAAGGAGCACCCCAAGGTCCACGTCGCCTATGTGAACGTCCCGTTCGGCGACGCCAACGCCAAGTTCAAGAACGCCGCGGGCGGTGGTGCCGGCGCCCCCGACGTGATGCGCACCGACGTCGCCTGGGTCGCCGACTTCGCCAACCTCGGCTACCTCGCCCCGCTCGACGGCACCCCGGCCCTGGCCGACACCGCCGACTACCTCCCGCAGGCCGTCGGCTCCACCAAGTTCGGCGGCCGCACCTACGCCGCGCCCCAGGTGATCGACACCCTCGCGCTCTTCTACAACAAGAAGCTGCTGGCCGACGCCGGCGTCCCCGTTCCCAAGACCTTCGCCGAACTCGGCGCCGCGGCAGCCAAGATCAAGGCGAAGACCGGCGCCACCGCCCTCTACCTGCGCGGCGACGACCCCTACTGGTTCCTGCCCTACCTCTACGGCGAGGGCGGCAACATGGTCGACGCGGCCTATAAGAAGGTCACCATCGACAACGCCGCCGGGGTCCGCGCCTTCCGCACCCTCAAGCACCTCGTGGACTCCAAGGCCGCCGTCACCGACGCCACCGACGGCCAGGAGAACCAGCTCAAGGCCCTCAAGGACGGCACCGTCGCGATGGCGATCGACGGCCCCTGGGACATCGAGGGCGCCCGCGCCGGCAAGGCATTCGCCGACAAGGGCAACCTCGGCGTCGCCCCCGTCCCCGGCGGATCCACCGCCAAGGGCTCCCCGCAGGGCGGTTGGGACCTCTCCGTCTACGCCGGCAGCAAGAACCTCAACGCCGCCTACGCCTTCGTGAAGTACATGAGCTCCGCCAAGGTCCAGCAGCAGACCACCGAGCGGCTCAGCCTGCTGCCCACCCGCAAGTCCGTCTACAACGCCCCCTCCGTCAAGCACAACGAGATGGTCGCCTTCTTCAAGCCCGCCGTCGACGGCGCCGTCCAACGCCCCTGGATCGCCGAGGGCAACTCCCTCTTCGAGCCGCTCAAGGTCCAGATGAACAAGGTCCTCACCGGCGCGGCCACGCCCGAGCAGGCCGCCAAGTCCGTCGGGGACGCCTACCGGAAGCTGCTCAAGGACTACACGTGACGCTCACCGCCCGCCTCCGCCGGGCGCTCACCACCCACTGGTACGCCTGGACGATGGCCGCCCCGGTCGTCCTCGTCGTCGGCGTCATCATCGGGATCCCCCTCGTCCGCGGCCTCTACCTCTCCCTGACCGATGCCAACGAGGCCAACGTCGAGCGCTCGATCGGCATGAACCACCTCCCCGCCACCTACCACTTCACCGGTCTGGCCAACTACCGCGCGGTGCTGACCGACGGCGTCTTCTGGAGCCGACTGGGCTGGACCGTGACCTGGACCCTCGCCTGCGTCGCGCTCACCTTCCTGATCGGCCTGGCGCTGGCCACCCTGCTCAACCGCCAGCTGCGCGGGCGCACTTGGTACCGCCTGGCGCTGATCCTGCCCTGGGCCATCCCCGCCTTCGTCTCCGTCTTCACCTGGCGGATGCTCTACAACGAGAAGAACGGTCTGCTCAACAAGGTGCTGGCCGGCGGCGGCATCGACGGCGTGCCCTGGCTCAACGACCCGACCTGGGCCAAGCTCTCGGTGATCGCGGTCAACGTCTGGCTGGGCGTGCCCTTCATGCTCGTCGCCCTCCTCGGCGGGCTCCAGTCGATACCCGGCGAGCTCTACGAGGCCGCCGAGATGGACGGCGCCGGCGCCTGGCAGCGCTTCCGCCACATCACCGCGCCCGGCCTGCGCGCGGTGAGCAGCACGGTGCTTCTGCTCTCCACCATCTGGACGTTCAACATGTTCCCGGTGATCTTCCTGCTCACCAGGGGCGGGCCCGGCGACGCCACCGAGATCCTGGTGACCTACGCCTACCGGCTCTCCTTCGTCGACAGCCCCCGCAACTTCTCCGCCTCCGCCACCTGGGGCGTGGTCATCCTCGCCCTCCTCGCCCTCGTCGCCATCGGCTACCGACGAACGCTGCGCAAACAGGGAGAGGTGTGGTGAACGTGGCGCACCCCGATTCTCGTCCCGGCTCTCGTCCCGGCTCTCGTCCTGGCTCTCGTTCTGACTTCCGTCCTAGCTCTCGGTCTCGGTCCGAGCGGCGTCCGTTGGTCTCCGTCGGGCTGCATCTGGCCCTGCTGTTGGCGACCGTCGTCGCGGTCTTCCCGCCGCTGTGGCTGCTGATCACCTCCTTCAAACCCACCAACGACGCCTTCACCACCGGCCTCGTCTCCCACTTCACACTCGCCAACTACACCCACGTCCTGACCGGCACCTCCTTCCTCACCTGGTTCGGCAACTCCATGGTCGTCGTCGGATTGACCACCGTCCTCGGGGTGTTCATCGCCGCCACCACCGGCTACGCCGTCAGCCGCTTCCGCTTCCCCGGCATGCGCCCGCTGATGTGGCTGCTGCTGATCACCCAGATGTTCCCGGTCGCCGTGCTGATCGTGCCGCTCTACAACCTGCTCGCCTCCCTCGGCCTGCTCAACCAGCCGGCCGGTCTCGTCCTCACCTACCTCACCATCGCCGTGCCGTTCTGCGCCTGGATGATGAAGGGCTTCTTCGACACCATCCCGGTGGAGATCGACGAGGCGGGCCGGGTCGACGGCCTCAACCCCTTCGGCACCTTCTGGCGGTTGGTCCTCCCGCTCGCCCGTCCCGGCCTCGCCGTCACCGGCTTCTACACCTTCGTCACGGCCTGGGCCGAGGTCGCCTACGCCTCCGCCTTCATGACCGGCGAGGAGAACCTCACCCTCGCCGGCGGGCTGCAGACCTTCGTCAACCAGTACACCAACGACTGGGGTTCGATGACCGCCGCCGCCGTGCTCATCGCCGTACCGGCCGCGCTCGTCTTCGCCTTCGCCCAACGTCACCTCGTCTCCGGACTGACCGCCGGCACCACCAAGGGATGACATGACCCGACAGCACACCGCCCCACCCGACACCACTCCCGCCGGGCACCCGGAGCCGGGCGACAACGCCCCTGCCGCAACGGCCACTTCGCGGCCCGCTCCGTCGACGTCAACGGACTCGTCGGCCACCGACTGGTGGCGCGACGCGGTGATCTACCAGATCTACCCGCGCAGCTTCGCCGACGGCAACGGCGACGGCATGGGCGACCTGCCCGGCATCCGCAGCCGGCTCTGCCACCTGCGCGATCTGGGCGTGGACGCGGTCTGGTTGAGCCCCTTCTACGCCTCCCCGCAGGCCGACGGCGGCTACGACGTCGCCGACTACCGGGCCATCGACCCCCTCTTCGGCACCCTGGCCGACGCCGAGGCCGTCCTCCACGAGGCCCATCGCCTCGGTCTTCGCGTCATCATCGACCTCGTCCCCAATCACTGCTCCGACCACCACACGTGGTTCCGCCGCGCCCTCGCCGAGGGCCCCGGTTCGGTCCACCGCGCTCGCTTCCACTTCCACCAGGGCCGCGGCCGCGACGGCGAACTCCCGCCCAACGACTGGGAGTCCCTCTTCGGCGGCCCCGCCTGGACCCGCCTCCCCGACGGCGAGTGGTACCTCCACCTCTTCGCCTCCGAACAGCCGGACTTCAACTGGGACCACCCCGCCGTCCAGGACGAGTTCCGCTCCATCCTCCGTTTCTGGCTCGACCTGGGCGTGGACGGCTTCCGCATCGACGTCGCCCACGGCATGGTCAAGGCGCCCGGCCTGCCCGACATCGGCCACGGCGAACAGGCCCGCCTCATCGGCTCACAGGTCCTCCCCTTCTTCGACCAGGACGGCGTGCACGCCATCTACCGCTCCTGGCGCGCGATCCTCGACGAGTACCCCGGGCCGCGGATCGGCGTCGCCGAAGCCTGGGCCCCCTCCGTCGAACGGCTGGCGCTCTACGTCCGCCCGGACGAGCTCCACCAGGGCTTCAACTTCCACTACCTGAACACCGCTTGGGACGCCGGCGATCTCCGCGCCACCATCGACACCTCCCTCGCCGCCCTGCGCGCCGTCGGCGCACCGGCCACCTGGGTCCTCTCCAACCACGACGTCGTGCGCCACCGCACCCGCCTCGGCGGCGGCCTGGCCCGCGCCCGCGCCGCCACCCTGCTGATGCTGGCGCTGCCCGGCTCCGCCTACCTCTACCAGGGTGAGGAGTTGGGACTGCCGGAGGTCACCGACCTCCCCGACGAGGCCCGCCAGGACCCGTCCTTCTTCCGCGCCAACGGGCAGGACGGCCTCCGCGACGGCTGCCGCGTGCCGCTTCCCTGGAGCGGCACCGAGCCCCCATACGGCTTCGGCGCCGGCGAGATCTGGCTGCCCCAGCCCGACGACTGGGCCGCGCTCACCGTCGAGGCCCAGACCGGCGATCCGGCCTCCACCCTGGAGCTGTACCGCAGCGCGCTGGCCCTGCGCCGCGCCCACCCCGGCCTCGGCGCGGGGGAGGCGATCGAGTGGCTGCCCGCCCCGGAGGGCGTGCTGGCCTTCCGCCGCCCCGGTGGACTGATCTGCACGGTGAACACCACGGCGGAGGCCGTCCGGCTGCCTCTGCCGCCTGCCCGTCAACTGCTCTCGTCGCGGGCGCCGTTCGCCGCGGATGCGGCACCCGCATCGGCTGCACCGCCCGCATCGGCTGCATCGGCCCCATCGGACTCACCAACCTCACCAACTTCATCTTCTGTCGACTCTCCCTCGTGCTCGCGCTCCTCGCTCCGCTCGCCCTCGTCATCTCCCGTCTCCTCTTTCCTCTCTGGCTCGACCGGTGCATCCGGCCCGCTCGGTTCGTCCGGCTCACCGGCCCGTCAACCGTCCAACGCCCCCCGCGACTTGGGAGTTCCCGGAAGTCCCGAAGTTTCTGAAATTCGTGAAATCCCGGCCGACACCGCGATCTGGTGGGAGGAGTGACCCGACCAACCCCTCGAACAGCCCCGCGGCTCTCGGACATCGCCGCCCAGGCGGGGGTCAGCGACGCGACCGCCAGCCGCGTCCTCAACGGCCGTGCGGGCGTGGCGGCGGGGACCCGGCAGCGGGTGCTTGCCGCGCTCGACGTCCTCGGCTACGAACGCCCCGTCCGGCTGCGACGACGGAGCGCCGGCCTGGTCGGCCTGGTCATCCCGGAGTTGACCAACCCGATCTTCCCGGCCTTCGCCCAGATCATCGAGCAGTGCCTGGCCGGCCACGGCTACACGCCGGTGTTGTGTACCCAGATGCCGGGCGGTGCCACCGAGGACGAACTCGTCGAGCAGTTGGAGGAGCGCGGGGTCACCGGCATCGTCTTCCTGTCCGGCCTGCACGCCGACACCGCCGCCGATCCCTCCCGTTACACCCGGCTCACGTCCCGGGGCGTGCCCTACGTCCTGATCAACGGCTACAACGAGCGGGTCGACGCGCCCTGCGTCTCGCCCGACGACCGCGCCGCGGCCCGGATGGCCGTGCGCCACCTCGTCGAACTCGGCCATGAGCGGATCGGGTTGGCGGTCGGTCCAGCCCGCTATGTGCCCTCCCGCCGCAAGGCGGAGGGCTTCGCGGCCGCCCTGGAGGAGGCGTTCGGTCTGCCGAGGCGGCGGGTCGAACGGCTCGTCCGGCACACCCTGTTCAGCGTCGAGGGCGGCCACGCCGCGGCCTCGGCCCTGCTGGCCGACGGCTGCACCGGCATCGTCTGCGGCAGCGACCTGATGGCGCTGGGCGCGGTGCGCGCCGCCCGTCAGCGGGGCCTCGACGTCCCCGGCCGGCTCTCCGTCGTCGGCTTCGACGACTCCCCGCTGATCGCGTTCACCGCCCCGCCGTTGACCACGGTGCGGCAACCGGTGCAGGCGATGGCGACCGCCGCGGTGGGCGCGCTGGTCGAGGAGATCCAGGGAAACCCGGTCCAGCGCACCGAGTTCGTCTTCCAGCCCGAGTTGGTGGTGCGCGGCTCCACCGGGCCGGTGGCGACCTGACGTCCGGCTATCCGGCCGTCCGGCCGTCCGGCCGTCCGGCCGTCCGCTCATCCCGCCCCGTGCGGGCCTCAGTTGGTGGCCGGTCCGGTCGGCCGGGCGCGTAGGACCCACCGTGGGTGGGCCTCCGGCCGACCGGACCGGCTCGCCAGGGAACGTAACACCGTTGCAATCTCTTGCGAAAGGTCTTGCAGTGACTGTCCATCGCGGCTAGAACCAGGGGCCATGCCCTCCACCGCGCACCGCGCCCGCCGCCGGACCGTCGCCCTCCTCGCCCTGTGCGCCGCCGCCGCCGCGCTCGCCCTGCCGACGCAGCCCCGCGCCCAGGCGGCCCCCTCCGGCGCCCCCACCAAGGCCGAGGCCCAGTGGATCGACCGCACCACCGTGATCTGGAAGGGCGCCCAACACGCCGCCGCCCAACTGGAGTTCGGCGCGGACGCGCGCCAAACGGGCCGCCTCCGGCTCACCCCCGGCACCCTCACCCCCGCCGAACGCGCCGCCTACCCGCACCTCACCGGCTACCCGGCCTTCACCGTCGACCCCCGCGACCGCGCCCTGGCCCCCACCGCCCTACGGGAGCGGCTGACCGCCGCCCAGGACACCCCCGAGGGGCGGCGCACCACCGGGGTGCAGATACCGGGCGTCCTCGACGACCTCTACGGCGCCCGAGCCCAACGCGCCGTCCTGGGACCGGTGTTCCGCGCCGGTCGCCCCGCCCTCTCCGTCTGGGCGCCCACCGCCCGCACCGTCGCGCTCGACCTGGCCGGCCGCCGGGTCCCGATGCACCGGGACGACGCCACCGGGGTGTGGAGCGTACGGGGCGGCCGGGACTGGAGAGGGAAGCCGTACCGCTACCTGGTCACCGTCTGGGCGCCGGGCGCCGCCCGGATCGCCACCAACGCCGTCACCGACCCGTACTCCACCGCCCTGACCACCGACTCCGCCCGCAGCCTCGTCGTCGACCTGGCCGACCCGAAGCTGGCCCCTAAGGGGTGGGCGACGCTGCGCAAGCCCGCCCCCGTACCGCTGCGCCGGGCCCGCATCCAGGAGCTGCACATCCGCGACTTCTCCCTCGCGGACCGCACCTCCCACCACCCGGGCCAGTACCTCGCGTTCACCGACACCGGCTCCGCCGGCATGCGGCACCTGAAGGCCCTGGCCGCGGCCGGCACCACCCACGTCCACCTGCTGCCGGCCTTCGACTTCGCCTCCGTCCCCGAACGCCGCGCCGACCAGCGGCGCCCGGACTGCGACCTGCCCGCCCTGCCCCCCGACTCCGCCCGCCAACAGGAGTGCGTGGCCAAGACCGCCGACCGGGACGGCTACAACTGGGGCTACGATCCGCTGCACTACACCGTCCCGGAAGGGTCCTACGCCTCCGACCCCTCCGGGACCGCCCGGAACGTCGAGTTCCGCCGCATGGTGCAGGGCCTCAACGGCATCGGTCTGCGCACCGTCATGGACGTCGTCTACAACCACACCGCCGCCAGCGGACCGGACGACCCGCACTCCGTCCTCGACCGGATCGTCCCCGGCTACTACCACCGCCTGCTCGACGACGGCGGCGTCGCCACCTCCACCTGCTGCTCGGGCACCGCGCCCGAGCACACCATGATGGGCAAGCTGGTCGTCGACTCCGTGGTCACCTGGGCCAAGCAGTACAAGGTCGACGGCTTCCGCTTCGACCTCATGGGCCACCACCCCAAGGCCAACATCCTCGCCGTCCGCCGGGCGTTGGACGCCCTCACCCCGGCCCGGGACGGCATCGACGGCAAGTCCGTGATCCTCTACGGCGAGGGCTGGAACTTCGGCGAGGTCGCCGACGACGCCCGCTTCGTCCAGGCCACCCAGCGCAACATGGCCGGCACCGGCATCGCCACCTTCAGCGACCGGGCGCGCGACGCGGTCCGCGGCGGCAGCCCCTTCGACGCCGACCCCCGCACCCAGGGCTTCGCCTCGGGCCTGTTCACCGATCCCAACTCGGCACCGGGCACAGCCGTTTCCCCCGGGAGCGCTCCCGGGAGCGCTCCCGGGGATGCTTCCGGTGGCGCATCAAAGTCCAAGGGCCGGGCGCAACGGAACGGGGACGACCCGGCCGCCCAACGGGCCCGCCTCCTCCACTACCAGGACCTCATCAAGGTCGGCCTCACCGGCAACCTCGCCGACTACGCCTTCACCGACACCACCGGACGCCGGGTCAAGGGCTCCCAGGTCGACTACAACGGCGCCCCCGCCGGTTACGCGGCCGCCCCGGGCGACGCCCTCGCCTACGTCGACGCCCACGACAACGAGACCCTCTACGACGCCCTCGCCTACAAGTTGCCGCCGCACACCTCCGTCGCCGACCGCGCCCGGATGCAGGTCGTCGCCCTGGCCACCGCCGCACTCTCACAGGGCCCGGCGCTCTCTCAGGCGGGCTCCGACCTCCTGCGCTCCAAGTCCCTCGACCGCAACTCCTTCAACAGCGGCGACTGGTTCAACGCCCTGCACTGGAGTTGCACCGATGGCCCCCGAGGCGGCACGGCCGACAACGGCTTCGGCCACGGCCTCCCCCCGGCCGCCGACAACAAGGACAAGTGGCCCTACGCCAAGCCCCTGTTGGCCGACCCGGCCCTCCGCCCCGACTGCGCCACCCTCGCCGCGACCTCGGCCGCCTACCGCGACCTGCTGCGCATCCACGCCACCGAACCGGCCTTCGGCCTGGCCACCGCAGCCGCCGTCCAGTCCGCCCTCTCCTTCCCCCTCTCCGGCCCCGACGAGACGCCCGGCGTGATCACCATGCGCCTGGCCGACCTCGTCGTCGTCTTCAACGCCACCCCGCAACGACAGTCCCAGACCGTCCCCACCCTCGCCGGCCGGCCCTACGCCCTGCACCCCCTCCAGGCCCACGGCGCCGACCGCACCACCGCGACCGCCGCCTACGACGCCACCACGGGCACCTTCACCGTCCCGCCCCGCACGGTCGCGGTGTTCCGACGGGGGTGAGGAGCCGGGGTGGCGGCATCGGGCCGGTGCTGGTCCGGCATCGGGCCGGTGCTGGCCCGGCGCCGGGCGGCCAACGGTTAGGCGGGAGGCCGGCGTTGGGCGTGGCCCGGGCGGGCCGGTGTCCGGTGTCAGCTCGACGGCGTCAGGCCGGCTGCGGCAACTGCAGCAGCCGGCCCACCAGATCCGCGAACATCCCGTCCGCGGGCTCGTCCGCCAGTATCCGGCGCACCACCTGCGCCATCCGCTCGTCGTACGCGGCGCTGACCGCCGCCAGCGCCGCGAAGTCGTGCACCAGCTGACGTTCGAGCTCGCCGCGGGGTATCCGTCGCCCGTCCAGCCACAGCAGCGCCGTGGTCTCGGCGAGCGAGACCCACGAGCGGACCACCAACTCCAGCCGTGGAGAGGGGTCCTGGGCGTCGAGATGGGCGAGGATCTGTGTGAACGCGGCCTGGCGTACGCCGTCGATCATCGCGCTCGTGCGGGTCGAACCGATCGCCGGGCCGCCGCGCATCAGGGCCGAGAAGCCGGGCCCGTGCTCCTCAACGAAGTCGAAGAACCGCTCCATGACGCGCAACAGCCGGGCGCCGAGCGGCCCTTCGTGGGGCTCGATGAAGCGTGCCGTCAGCTCGTCCGCGGCGCGCCGCAGGGCGGCTTCGTAGAGCTGTTGCTTGCCGGGGAAGTAGTGGTAGACCAACGGCCTTGATATGCCGGCCGCCTCGGCGATCTCGTCGATCGAGACGTCTTCGGGGGAGCGGTGGCTGAAGAGGTCGAGCGCGACGGCGATCAACTGCTCGCGTCGCTCCTCGACCCCCATCCTGCGGCGTGCCCCGTTCGTCATGCGCCCACCCTAACGACCGCCCCACGACGGCACCACCGCGCGAATGCGGCCTGTGGACAACGGCATGAGCCGCACCTTCCTCGCCTCCGCTCTCTGCTCGCTCGCCGCCGTCGCTCCTCACCCGCCCACCCCCCGAAGGGGGGTGGGCGGCGGGGAAAAAACAAGGCCCGGCCTCAACAAGGCCCGGCCCCAGCAAGGCCGACGCCGAACAAGGACCACGCCGAGCAAGTAAGACGCCGAGCAAGGCCGACGCCGGGCAAGGAAGACGTTGGGCAAGGCCGACGCCGAGCAAAGCCGACGCTGGGCAAGAGCAGCCCCGGCAAAGGCCCCCCGAGCCCCACCCGCCCCCCCAGCCCGCAAACGCCAACTCCTACAAATCCAGCACCAACCCCGCCCCCGACCCCGACCCGGCCCCCGAACCCGACTTCGCCCGGGAGACGCAGATCAGCAGCGAGTCCTCGCGTTCCGCATCCGTCAGGAGCTCGTCGCGGTGCTCCACCTCGCCCGCCAGGACCCGCTGTTGGCAGGTGCCGCAGAAGCCCTCCTCGCAGGAGTACGGCAGGTCGGGCAGGGCCTGTTCGCGGATCGCCCGGAGCACACTGGTGCCGGCCGGCACCGTCACCGTACGACCGCTCCGGCGCAACTCCACCTCGAATGACGCGTCCCCGCCGGGCACATCGCCGCCCGGCACGCCCTCGCCCGGTACGGCCCCGGCACCCGAAGCGGACCCTGATTCCGCCCCGGAACCGGAAGCAGAAGCCACCTGCGCGCTCCCCACCGCACTACCCGCCGCGCCCCCAACCGCGTTCCCCGCCGGGGCGAACCGCTCCGTGTGCAGGGTCAGCCCCTCCGGCCCGTTGGGCAGCAGCTCGGCGACGGCGTTCATCAGGGGCTCGGGACCGCAGCAGTACACGGCGGCATGCGGGGGCGCATCGGCGAGCGCCGCGGCCAAGTCGGGCCGCCCGTCCTCGTCTTCCGCCACTACCGTCAACCGCCCGCCATCCACCAAACCACCGACAGCATCACCGTCACCAGCGACCCCACCAACCCCACCGCCCCCGAAGGTGCCGACCCCGCCGCCCCCGGCCAGCTTCTCCACTTCCTCCAGGAACGGCATCGACGCCCGCGACCGCCCCGCGTACAGCAGCCGCCAGGGCACCCCCTCCGCCTCGGCCTGCCGCACCATCGGGAGGATCGGGGTGATGCCGATCCCGCCCGCGATGAAGAGGTAGGCGTGATGGTCCTCCAGGCGGAAGCGGTTGCGGGGCCCGCGTACCTCGACCGTCATGCCCGCGTGGAGCGCCTCATGCGCCTCCCGGGAGCCGCCCCGCCCGTCCTCGATCAGCCGGATCGCGATGGTGTACGAACCGCCGTCCACCCGTACGGCATCGGCCGGTTCGCCGCACAGCGAGTACTGCCGCACGGTGCCCGAGGGCAGCACCAGGTCGAGGTGCGCGCCCGGTTCCCAGTCGGGCAGCTGCTCGCCCTCCAGGCGCAGGGTCACCACGCCCTCGGCCGCCACGGTCCGTTCGGCCACCCGCAGGCGCAACGGCGCCGCGCGCCCCGAACCCCCGCGCGCCGCCCGGACCGCCTCGCGCCCCCGTCCGGAGATCGGCTGCTCCAGCGCCGGCAACGGCCACAGCGGCGACCGCTGGATCCGCCGGCGCAGCGCCCGCCGGACCAGGAGGGCGGCCCCGGCGACCACCAGCACGGTCCGCAGCGCCGAACCCCCGTTCCGCAACGGCCCGTTGAGCGCGGACACGGCTATACGGGACGACGACGGCAGCGCGGTCCCCTTAAGGGAAGGTCCCGTCACGGAACCCCTCTTAGGCGAGGGCCCCGCAAGGGAAGCCCCCTTAGGGGAAGCCCCCCTAAGGGAAGCCCCCTTACGGAGGCGACCACCGCGACCAGCAGACAGAGACGGGGCCGGAGACAGAGACAGGGCCGGAGACGGTGACAGGTACGAGGACGAGGGCGAGGGCGAGGGCGAGGACGGGGGCACACGGCCAGGCGCGGACATCTCAGGCTCCTCCGGGGGCGGCAACGGGCGCGGCAGCGGCGGCGGTTGCCGCGGGCGAACGGTCGAGGTAGGCGAGGGCCTGCTCGGTGTCGCCGTGCTGCGACGGGTGGTAGGTGCGGCTCAAGTACTGGGGCACCGAGCGGACGATCGCCCCGGTGGTCGGCAGCACACCCTGCCGGCCGCCCCGTACGAAGTCCCGCACGGCCGCCTTCCCGTTGAGAAGCGTGGGGTCGTTCGCCATGAAGAACCGGATGCCGCGCTGCCACAGGAACACCAGCGCACCGAAGGCCGTCGCCCACGTCCGCACCCGCCGCCGGTAGCCGCCGTCCAGGTGCATGAAGAGGTCGAACGCCACCGAGCGGTGCTCGACCTCCTCCGCGCCGTGCCAGCGCAGCAGATCGAGCATGGTCGGATCGGCGCCCTTGGCGTCCAGGGCCCCGGCGTTGAGCACCCAGTCGCCGAGGAAGGCGGTGTAGTGCTCGATGGCGGCGATCGTCGCCACCCGCTCCATGAGCCACCACGTGCGGGCCCGCCCAGGGGGGAGCGTCCGGTCGCCGAGCAGCTTCTCGAAGAGCCAGTCGACCTGCGCGGTATACGGGGTCGGGTCCAGCCCCTGTTCCCTCAGGTGCGGCAGCACATCGTCGTGCGCCTGCGAGTGCATGGCCTCCTGGCCGATGAACCCGATCACGTCCGCGCGCAGTTCGGGATCGCGGATGTACGGCAGCACCTGCTTGTAGACGTGTACGAACCAGCGCTCGCCGGCCGGCAGCAGCAGGTGCAGGACGTTGATGGTGTGGGTGCTGGACGGATCGCCGGGGATCCAGTGCAGAGGGGTCTGTGCCCAGTCGAAGGCCACGTTCCGGGCCTTCAGCGGGGTGTGCTCGGACGCGACCGGCTGGGGCCGCAGCGAGGCCGTATTAGACATGGCGTCAATGTACTGGCGGGTAAGGAATGGCGGTACCCCTCGGACGGCCAAAAACCGCCGGGAAGGGGGCGTCAGGAACGGACGGCGGCCACGCTGCCCCGAGCAGCCCCCGACCCCAACACGCCCCACGCACCCACCGATCCGCCACCCGCCCCACCTACTCCACCCGCGCCACCCGCCTCAGCCACAACTCCCCACCGGCAACCCCCACGTGCAATTTCCCCACCCACATCTCCCATCCCCAACTCCCCACCCACATCTCCCCACCAGCCTCACCGCAGCCCGTGCACCGTCCCGCCGCCCGCCAGCGTCCCCGTCAGCTCGGCGCGCGCGCCCGCCGTCGCGAGGACGGTCAGCAGCCGGCCGGGCACCCGCCCCCGCACCCCGCCGGTCGCGGTGATCGACGTGACCTGGTCGCTGCCCGCCGCCAGCAGCCACCACCGGCCGATGGGGCTCTTCCACAGCACGCCCGACAGCGCCCGGGGCGCCCGCGGGCCACAGGCCGTCCCGCCGTCCGCGCGGGCTGTCACCGCGCCCGTCGCGTACGGCTGCCCGCTGGGCGGCGGCACCTGGAACTGCGTCATCGTCCGACTGCCCGCCCCGCGCCAGGTCTCCGCCCGGGTGCACAGCCAGGCCGCGGTGCCGCCGCCCCCGGGGAGCGCCTGCTGGGCGAACCGCCAGGTGTTGACCGCCCGCACCCCCTGCGAACGGACCGCGGGCAGCTGGCACGCGGTGCGCGCCCAGGCCGTACGCCCCTCGGGGCCGGACACCGACGCGGGGGCGTCCGGCGGACCGTACGTGAGCCGGGCGGGCGCCAGTTCACCCAGGTCGGTCAGCAACTCGCCACCGGGACGCGAGCCCGGTACGCCGCCCGGTACCCCGTCCAGGCGCCCGCCGACCCTCAGGGCGGGCCACCCCGTGCACTTCTCCTCGGGGCGCGGTGTCGGGACGGGGGAGGTCAGGCCGTCGGCGCCGACGGTGACCCGTTGGCCCGCCGCGTTCGGCTTCACCAGGTCCACCGCCCGCACCGACGTCACCCAAGGGGCCGTCAGATAACGGACGTTGCTCGCGGTGCGGCCCGCGACGAGGGCGGTCGCCGAGTCCGCCGCCGCCCCGTCCGTCCGGGCGAAGTCCAGCGCGGCCCCGGTGCCGTCGTCGCGCTGCTGGCCGCCGGTCGGCTCGGCGTACCGCACCACCCGCAGCCCGTCGTGGAACAGCACCACCACGACGCGGTCCACCACGCCCGCGAAGAGCAGTTGGGGCGGCCCGGCCGCGGGCCCCGCGGACGTGCCGGGCGTCGCGGTGACCGACACCTGGGGGCCGGGCCGGGCCCACATCGTCAACGCCCGCCGGAGCAGCGCCTTGTCGCCGGTCCGGTCGCCGCGGGCCGGCCAGGCCGAGAAGTCCGGCCGCGCCGCGGTCTTCCACGCGGTCGGCGAGGACACCGCCAGCCGCCCCGGATCAAGTGCCGCCTCCGCCGCGGCATTACGGGCGTACGGCGGGGTCGCGACCCCGCCCGGGGCCCACCCCCCGCCCGGCAGCCCCAGCAGCGCCCCGCACACCACCACCGCCGCGCCGGCCGCCAGCGCCGCCCGGATGTGCTGCCGCCGCCGGATCAGGTCCGTCGGCCGGGCCTGGAGAGCACACGGATCGAACTCCACCGACTCCAACAGCGCCCGGTCCCGGCTCCCGGCCGGCAGCGCCGCCCGCTCCGCCTCGGCCAGCGCCCCGCGGGCGTCGTCGACCCCCGCGGCCTCCAGTACCCGCCGCGTCTCCTGCGGCGACAACCGCTCCAGATCGCGCAGCACGAACGCCGCCCGGGCCGGCGCCGACAGCGTCGACAGGGCCTGGTCCAGGGCGAGTTCATCGGCGCCGCCGGAGCGCGGGAACAGCCGCAGGCCCCAGACCTGGGGGAGCGGCGCCGGCGACTGCCAACGACGCCGCCCGACGGCCAGTGCCGCCCGTAGGACCCGCAGCCGCATCAAGGCGTAACCGGGATCGACGGCCGGATCCCCGCCCCGTTGGGCGGGCAGGGTGGTACCGGGACCGGGCCGCCGCGGCAGCGCCCGCTGCACCACCGCGTGCGCGGCCAGCACCCGTCGGCCGCGGTGCGGGCCCGGCGGCAGCACCACATAGGCCAACCTGGCCAGCCGCGGATAGTGCTCGACCAGGGCCGCCTCGGCCTGCTCGACGTCGATCGACTCACCCCCGTCGGCGTGCCCGACGGGGGAGGTGCGGTCCGGGCGCGGGGTTGCCGCCTGCTGCTGCTCCACATTCCGTGGAACGAGTGAATCCTGTCATGGTCACCGGCGGCCGGGCCCGCCCCGGACGGGTGACCGCCCCCGCGCGGGCCCGTTGGCGGACGTCAGCCCGGAAGGTCGAACTCCCCGTCCCGGGCCCCCAGGACGAACGCCCGCCACTCGGCCTCGGTGTAGCGCAGCACGACATCGGGCTCGGTGGAGTTGCGCATCGCCACCGCGCCGCCCTCCAGGAAGGCGATCTCCACCGCCTCCGCTTCCGGGTCGCCGGGCGGGCGCTGCCAGGTGGCGTCGGAGATGTCGAGGCTGTAGAGCCATTCCTTGTCGGCTGCGGTGCCCATGTCCTGCTCCCCTTACTCGCGTGAGCTGTGCGCCGGCCAGCGTACGCGGCGCCAGGGGTGGCTTCCACCGGCGAACTGGGCGGTCCACGCTGCCGGTTGCCGAAGCGGGCGGGATACCGGGCCATGGGGCCCGCCCGATTGCGCTGCCGGGTTGCCGGCCGTCCGGCCGACTGCCCTGCCGATTGGCCGAAATGCATTGCTGGAATGCATGGCCGGAATCCGTTGCCTGAGTGCGTTGCTTGAATTCGTTGCCCGCCAACGGGAGTTCCGAAGTGCGCCCGCCCAAAGGGGGCGGGTCGGCGCACCATGCTGCCCAGCTGCCCAGCTGCCCAGTGGCCCACGGGACCGGCGAGGCGCAGCGCGCCCCAGGGGACGCCGGGGCACCGCCCCCGGGGCCGTGCCGTCCAGTGTTCCGCCGCCCCTCATCCGTACGCCCCCTGCGCTTCACGCCCCCGGTCCTCGGGCGCGGGAACAGTCTGCCGCGTAGGAGATCCCCAGGTCATTGGGTTGCGCGCCCGTAGGGGCGGACCCAGCTCCACCCACGGAGGCCCTGATGAGCACGGCACCGACCACGTCCGCCGGCCGCCCCGCCGCTCCCGCCCCGGCCACCCCCGACTACACCGCCCTGATCGCCGACACCCCCGCCCTGGTCCGGGCCGCCCAGCGCCTGCGCCACCAGGTCTTCGGTGACGAGTGGGGCGCCACCCTGGACACCCCGCTTCCCGGCCACGACATCGACCCGGTCGACGACCTCGCCGACCACCTCGTCGTCCTCCACCACCCCACCCGCACCGTCGTCGGCACCTACCGTCTGCTGCCCCCGGGGCGCACCCAACGCCTCTACTCCGACGGGGAGTTCGACCTCACCGCCCTCGACGCGGTGCGCCCCGCCCTGATCGAGGCCGGCCGCTCCTGCGTCCACCCCGAGCACCGCAACGGCGCGGTCATCAACCAGATGTGGGCCGCCCTGGCCCGCTACACCCTGCTCTCCGGCCACCGCTACCTCGCCGGCTGCGCCTCCGTACCGCTCGCCGACGGGGGCACCGCCGCCGCCCACGCCTGGGCCCTGGCCCGCACCCGGTACGCCGCGCCGCCGGCGTTCCTGGTCAGCCCGCGGCGCCCCTGGCACCCCACCGCCCCGCTGCCCGAACGCCCCGCCGTCGCCCCACTCCCGCCGCTGCTGCGCGGCTACCTGAGGATCGGCGCCTGGCTGTGCGGCGCGCCCGCCCACGACCCCGACTTCGCGGTCGCCGACTTCTTCACCGTCCTGGACATCGAGCAACTCGGCGACCGCTACCGCCGCTTCTTCCTGGGGGACCGGTGAACGGTCCCTGGGACGTCCGCCCGGTCTGCACCCCGCACTGCGCCACGCACGCCGTGGTGCCCATCCCGTTTTCCGGCACCGTCCGCCGCGCCGCCGCGTTCAGCAGCGCGGTGGGCCGCGCCCTGACGGACGGCCCGCACCTGACCGATGCGGTACGGCTACGGAGCCACGCCCGGGCCCTCCTGGCGGCGCTGGGCGTCACGTTGGAGACCCGGGGCATAGACGCCCGGCCGGCCCCGCTGTCGGTGCCGGGAACGGAGCCGGGGGAGCACCCCTCGGGAACCACCGAAGTCACCAAGGGCACTGATACTCCCACCACCCCCACCATCCCCGGCACCCTCATCGTGCTCAACCACATCTCCTGGCTCGACATCGTCGCCCTGCTCGCGGTCGAACCCGCCACCGTGCTCGCCAAGCGCGAGGTGGGCCGCTGGCCGCTGGTCGGCGGCCTGGCCCGCCGCGCCGGCACGCACTTCATCGACCGCGCCAGCCCCCGCCAACTCCCGCACACCGTCGCCGAACTGGCCGCGCTCCTGGCCGCCGGCCGCTCGGTGGCCGTCTTCCCCCAGGCCACCACCTGGTGCACCGCCGACCGGGGCGCCTTCCGCCGGGCCACCTTCCAGGCCGCCCTGGACGCCGGCGCCCCGGTCCGCCCGGTGACCGTCGACTACACCCAACAGGGCCGCCCCACCACGGTGGCCGCCTTCTGCGGGGCCGACACCTTCGCCGCCTCGCTCCACCGGGTGCTCACCGCCCACGGGTTGGCCATCCGGGTCACCGCCCACCCGGCGCTTCCCACGGCGGGCCGCGACCTGGACCGACGCGCACTGGCGGCCGCCGCCGAGCGGGTCGTGCTCGGCGGCGGCCGGGTGCCGGGGCGGGCCGGTCAGGCGCTCGGCACGTACTTGTAGCCGACCCGGCGGACGGTCACGATCGAGCCACGGTGCTCGGCGCCCAACTTCCGCCGCAGCCGGGCCACATGGACGTCGACGGTGCGACCGTCACCGACGTGCCCGTAGCCCCACACCGTGGTCACCAACTGGTCGCGGGTGTGCACCCGGTGCGGATGCGCGACCAGATGGGCCAGCAGCTCGAACTCCAGGTACGTCAGGTCCAGTTGTCGGCCCCGGACGTGCACGGTCCGCTGCTCGGGGTCGATCCGTACGATCTCGTCGCCGGTCCGGGCCGCCGGGGCGGGCTCGGCGGGCGGCTGTGGCGGGCCTGGGGCCTGCTCGGCCGGCACCAGGACGAGGTAGCCGACCATCGGCGGCTGACCGGGCAGGGCCGGCAGGCTGTGCTGCGGCGCCGGGAGCCAGGTCGCGCCGGAGTTCAGCAGCTCGGCGACCTGCTGGGCGCTGTGTCGCGGCGCCATCCCCGGGCTCGGCTCGGGGGCGGCGCCACGAGGGGTGGCGGGGGCTTCGTCGGGTGCCACCGCCCGCAGTCGGTGGCGGTGGTGGGGCGGAGGGGGAACGGCGGCCGTAGGGGAATCGGCAGGAACGGTACGGAGATTGGCCATCGAACGTCAGCTCTTTCGCGCAGGGGGACCATCGGGGAGGTCGTGCGCGCGGGCAAGGCCGGGACACCGGTCAGCGGCGTCGGGAGAGAGGGTGCGGGCCCGCGCTCAGTGCGCGCGGCAACACAGACGGTCGAAGGCGTGCGCCTGCCGGGACGGCCAGAACGGCTCAAGGTCGCTGCGACCCGTCGCGGTGTCAGTAAGGCTGGCCATGGCCCTATTGAACCAGACGGCCCTTGATCTGTCTTTCACACCACCCCTCGTTGTGACGCGATCCCGTCGCCCGACGGCCGCGCGCTCCCGTGCGCAGAGGACGGGACGGTGCCGACTGCCGTTCCCCGCACCGGAGTTGCCGCTGCGGTCAGCTGCGCGAACTCCCGTCCGGTGGCCGGAAAACGCCCCCGCATCGCTGTGCGCGCGGCCCCGATCGCCACCCCGAGGGCCAGCGCCGTCAGATGCCCGGCATCGGTGAACGTCCGGCCCCGGCGGACCACCGGCGCCGCGCCCAGCACCAGCAGCCCGCCGGTCGCCGCCGCCCGCGCACCCCGGTGCGGCAGTGACGCGGCCAGCGCGCCGAGTGTGGCGTAGAAGCCGTAGCTCGCCCCGACGTCGACGGCGTGCGCGGTGGCCCCGCCCGCGGCGCCGGCACCGCCGGGCGCGCCCGGTATCGGCGGCCCGACCGCCTCCGGTCGGGCCCCGGGCCGCCCCCGCAGGCTCGCATAGATCAACAGGCTGGCGCCCACGTGCCCGGCCGCGAACACCGCCGCCGCGCGCCCGGCGCCCCACCGCGCCTCGGCCGTCCCGAGCGCCGCCAGCAGCGCGACGCCGTACGCCGGCGGTATCGGTCGCTCCACGAAGGCCGCACTGGTGGCCAGCGTGCCCCATCTTCCGGCGCGCAGATTGGCCACGTTGGTGGAGTGTGCCCGCAGCAGCCCCGTACGCCGCGACGCCGGCAGCCGGGCGGTGGCATACGCCCCGAGCTGTAGCGCCCCCACATACAGCGGCGTCACCCACGGCAGCGTGCCGCGCCAACGCCCGCCCGGCCGGCGGAAGTTACCGACGTCCCTGTTCGCCCGCTTCATGCGTCCGTCCCCCGTTCCCCTCGCTCCGCGCCCTGCGCGCGTGATCGCCGGCATGCCCCCAGCGTGCCACCCGCCACTGACAACCGGCCCAGGCCGCCCGGCGGTTGACCCCGCGCCGGCCGTCCGGGCATGCGGAAGGGGCCGGACCAGCCGGTCCGGCCCCGCTCACCCGCGCGTCGCTCCGCGCCGGGCGTCACACCTGCTCGCGCCGCTCCAGCTCCGCGCAGCAGGTGTCCACGATCAGCCGGGTCACCACGTAGGGGTCCACGTTGGCGTTCGGCCGGCGGTCCTCGATGTAGCCCTTCTTCTCGACCTCGACCTGCCACGGGATGCGCACCGAGGCGCCGCGGTCCGAGGCCCCGTACGAGTAGCTGTCCCAGGGCGCGGTCTCGTGCGCACCCGTCAGCCGCTCCTCGATGCCGGTGCCGTACTGGCGGACGTGCTCCAGCGGCTTGCCGTCCGCGCCCAGCGCCTCGCAGGCGGTGATGATCGCGTCGTAGCCCTCGCGCATCGCCCGGGTCGAGAAGTTGGTGTGCGCGCCCGCGCCGTTCCAGTCGCCCCGGGCCGGCTTGGCGTCCAGGGAGGCGGTGACGCCGTGCTCCTCCGCCGTACGGTGCAGCAGCCAGCGCGCCACCCACATGTGGTCGGAGACCTCCAGCGGGGCCAGCGCGCCCACCTGGAACTCCCACTGACCGGGCATCACTTCGGCGTTGATGCCGGACATCCCCAGGCCGGCCGCCAGGCAGCGGTCGAGGTGCTGCTCGACGATCTCCCGGCCGAAGATCTCGCCGGCGCCGACGCCGCAGTAGTAGCCGCCCTGCGGGGCCGGGAAGCCGCCGCCCTCGGGGAAGCCCAGCGGGCGCTCGCCCTTGAGGAAGGTGTACTCCTGCTCGATGCCGAAGATCGGCTCCTGGGCGGCGAAGCGCTCCGCCACCGGGCGCAGCAGGGCCCGGGTGTTGGAGGGGTGCGGCGTGAGGTCGGTGTGCAGCACCTCGCAGAGCACCAGCAGGTGGTCCCCGCCGCGGATCGGGTCCGGGCAGCTGAAGACCGGGTCGAGCACGAGGTCCGACGCGTGGCCCTCGGCCTGGTTGGTGCTGGATCCGTCGAAGCCCCAACGGGGCAGCGAGCTGCCGTCCTTCAAGATCCTGGTCTTGGAGCGGAGCTTGGCGGTCGGCTGGGTGCCGTCGATCCAGATGTACTCGGCCTTGATGGTCACGAAGGTCCTCTTAATACGGGTCGGCGCGGTACGCGTGCGGGCGTACCGCTGCACTCTCGCAAGTGGCCGTTTCCCGTCCGTTGCCCGTATGTGAACCACAGGTTACTCAGTCGGACATCCTCTGATTCTGCGACGATTCACCGCAAAATGCCTGGCAATCTCTTGCCGGTGGCGCTCACCCATGCTCCCGCAGCAGCCCCTCGAACCCCAAGTTCCGGATCCTGCGCACCAGTTCGGGCGCCTCGATGCGCAGGCTGGCCGCGGTGTCGCCGACGTGCCAGTCGTGCGCGGCCAGCCGCCGCAGCACATGGCCGCGCCGCACCTGCTTGTCCGAGAGCCGGAACGTCATCAGGTACGCCACCCGCCCCCGCTGGTCGCAGATCACCTCGCCGATGTGCTGCGGGCGGTGCAGCGCGAACGGCGGCAGGAAACGGGACAGCCGGAACCGTCCCATCCGGTACACCCGGCGCACGTCGTACGACGCGTCCAGCAACTCGGCCACCATCAACGCCTCGTGCTGCCGCTCCCACTGACGCCCGCACCACTCGGCCGCCGCCCGCAGCTCCTTGAGGGAGGCCACGTGCGTCCCGTCGATACGGGCGGTGAACTCCGGCACCGGCCCGCCATACAGGGCGTACTGGTACATCAGCTCGCCATAGAGGTGGTGGACCAGCGACGGGTGCAGCGCCCGGTAGGCGTCCGGGTGCGGCACCACGAAGGCGGTGGCCAGCGCGTCCGCCACGTACACCAGCACCCCGCACTGGCCCGGATGGATCTCGAAGATCCGCAGCGCGTCGGCGAGCCCGGCCACCTCCTCGCCCCGGTACGCCGTCTCCGCGCGCGGCGACAGCCCCGCGCGCACCGCCCGTCGGGTCCACTCCTCCCAGACCACCGACGGCCCGCCGAAGTGCAGCGCCAGATAGCCGTCGAGCGCGAGATGGAGCGGCAGGAACCGCAGGCCCGCCGGGCCGGTGCCGCCGCGCGCCGCCCGGTGCCGGCGCTGTCGCTGCACCAGCTTCCGGGGAGCGGGCAGCGAGGCGCTCGCCACCGGGCGGCTCCCGTCGCTCAGCTGCGCCCCGTAGGAGGCGACCGGCGACCCGTCACCCGTCCAATTCGCCACAAAACCATGCGGAATGTACGAGGTGTAGGACGCGTTCCGCTCCGCCGCCACCGTGGCACCTTCCCCGTCCCCGTCCCTGCTGTCCCCGTACACCTCCCGATGCAGCCGCAGGTCCTCGATGGGCTCCGCGCGCACCAACGGCACCAGCCGCACCGCGCCCCACACCTGTGCCGGACGGGCCCGCAGCTCGCCCAGGTCCAACCCGCTCATTCCGCGCCCCCCGTAGCCGCCGCTGCGTCCGCCGCCGCCAGGAACTCCCGTACCCGCTCGTCCAGATGGGCCCGCAGCTCCGCCAGCCCGGTGCGGCCCTCCGCGAACCGCGCGAGCTGCGCCAGCGTCGGCAGGTCCTCGG
Organism: Streptomyces sp. NPDC057743; assembly: GCF_042798755.1. NCBI lineage: Bacteria > Bacillati > Actinomycetota > Actinomycetes > Kitasatosporales > Streptomycetaceae > Streptomyces > Streptomyces sp. NPDC057743. The sequence continues at coordinate 27,318 of NZ_JBHVJX010000044.1, read as the reverse complement.
CTCGCCGCACGCCCACCGTGGGCACCGCGGCCGCCAGCCGCCGGACGGCGAAGTCCGCCGCGTCGTACACCGGGTTGAGGTGCAGCACCGGGACCTCGCCCCGCGGGTCGAGCCGGCTGCGCCACACCCGCAGCACCTCGCCGGCCAACCCGGGCGGCGTGTTGTCCCAGCCGTCCGAGACGATCACCAGCCGCTCCGGCCCGGTCTCCAGCGCGTCCAGCACCCGCATCCCCAGGGGCGTCGCCCCGTACGGGTACACCAGGAGCGCGTCGGTCCGCCCCGACGTCCACAACGGGCGGTACGACCCCGCCAGCGCCTCCAGGAGGAAGTGACAGGCCAGCGCGACCGCCAACGGGCGCTGCCGCTTCTGCCGCGAGCCGGTGGCCGAGAAACTGTCGTCCAGGACGGCGGCCACCCGGCCCCAGGTACCCGCCCGCGCGCCCGCCGCGCGCCGGGCCGCCGCCCGCAGCGCACCGGTCAGTTCGGCCCGGCGCGCCACCCGGTCGTCCAACGGGAGCCCGAGGACGTACGACGCCAACCGGGTCAGCGGCAGCGCCGCCAACTCCGCCGCCACACTGGCGCGATGGGCCCGCGCCGACTCCTGGACGCGCAGCCGCTCCAGACGGGTCATCCGGGGCGCGATGCGCTCCAGGAAGGCGCGGCGGTCGACACCGTGCCGGGCCGCGAACCCCTCGGCGACCGTGAACGGCAGCTCGTACAGCGCCGCCCGCTCGTAGTGCGCCCGCCGCCAGGCGTCCAGCAGCGGGGTGGCGTACCGCGCGCGCCGGTCCGGTGCGAACAGGAAGTCGCCCAGCTCGCCGCCGGCGACGCCGGCCAGCGGCAGATGCGCGTGCCGCGCCGCACCGGCCAGCCCCGCGCGGTACTTCACCGCGTCCAGCGCCGGGTCCGGGCGCGCCGCGAACCAGTCCCGCACGATCGCCCGGGTCCGGCGGTTGTTCACCCTGGCCTCCCGCAGGGCCCGGAACAACCGGTACGCCCGTGGGGCCGGCAGCCGCGCCAACCGGGCCGCGATCAGCCGCCCTTCGGCGCGCCGCTCCTCCACCGTCGCCTCGCCGGCGGTCTCCAGGAGCCGGCGCACGATCAGCGCGGCATTGTGGTCGTTGACGTCCAGCGCCAGCGAAGCGGCGTACAGGGGGCGGTAGTTGCCGCACACATAGGCGTGCAGGAAGTCCAGCGACATCCGCTGCTCCGCCGCGTCGGACCGGAACTCGCGCTGCCCGGTGGCGGTGACCGCCGCGTTCACGAACAGCAGCACGTCCTCCGCCGCCAGCGTCTCCGCCCGCGCCTGGTGACTCTCCACTCCCGCCCCCGGGGCCGACCCTCTCTCCACACTGGACGCCGGCCGGGGAAGTGGGGCGCGAACAGCGAATCGTTGCTTGACAGAGCAGGTCCGGAAGTCGCGCCGGAGTCCCGCGGCCGGCCCCGGCAACGTAACACCGCCCCCGCCGCGCGGTCATACGGATTCCGCCGCCACCGCCCCACCCGTCCACCGACACCTCCCGCTCATGGCCCCAAAGGCATGACCACATGGCGGATTTGGTCGTGGAAGGCATGACCGCCCGCCGCTTAACGTCACCTCTGCCGGCCCACCCCCTCCGTCCTCACCAGGAGCGCACCCACCATGCCGTCCCAACCGCCGTTCACCAGCTACGTCGACCTTCTCCTCGCCGCCCTCGCCCGCGACCCCGACCGCCCCGCCGTCACCGCGCCCGACGGCACCGCCGTCACCGCCGGCGCCCTGCACGCCACCGTCCACCGCATGGCCGCCGTCCTCGCCGCCCGCGGCACCGGCCGCGGCCGAACGGTCTGCGTCCTCAGCCGCAACCGCCCCGACGCGCTCGCCGCCCGTTACGCCGTCAACCTCGCGGGCGCGCGGGTGGTGCTCCTCTACGACGGGATGGCCGCCGAGACGCTGTCCCGGGTGGCCGAGAGCGCGGACACCGCCCTCCTCCTGGTCGACCCCGACCTCCACGACACCGCCCGCGCCCTCCTGGACGGCTTCGCCGGCCCCCGCCCCCAGGTCATGACCCTCGGCCCGCTCCCCGCCGACGCCGCCCCCCTCGGCCCCGACCTGCTGGCCGCCGGCGCCGCCCTCCCCGACACCCCCACCGTCGCCGGCACCGCCCGCCCCGAGGACGACTGGTGCATCCGCCACACCGGCGGAACGACCGGCGTCCCCAAGGGAGTTCAGATGCCGCACGCCCCGTTCGCCGCGATGCTCGCCCAGGCGCCCCTAGGGGCCGCCGGCGATCCGCCCCGCCTCCTGGCCTGCACCTCGCTGGCCCACATGGCGGGCATCATGAGCGACCTCACCCTGGTGGCCGGCGGCACCGTCGTCCTCCAACGGGACTTCGACCCCACCGCCGTCCTGTCCACCGTCGCCCGCGAACGCATCACCCACCTCTGGCTGTTGCCGCCGCTCCTCTACCGCCTCCTCGACGACCCCACCCTCCCCACCACCGACCTCAGCTCCCTCACCCGCATCACCTACGGCGGCTGCCCCGCCTCCGCGCCCCGGATACGCCAGGCCGTCGAGGCGTTCGGCCCGGTCCTCTACGGGTGGTACGGCCAGTCCGAGGCGATGGCCATCACCGAGGCCGGCCCCGCGGACCACGCCGACATCCGCCCCGACGCCCCGATGACCGTCGGCCGCCCGCTCCCCGGCGTCACCCTCGCCATCCGCGACCCCGAGGGCCGCGACCTGCCCCCGGGCGAGCCCGGCGAGGTGCACGTCCGCTCCGCCGGCGCCATGCGCGGCTACTGGAAGCGCCCCGACCTCACCGCCCAGGTGCTGCGCGACGGTTGGGTGCACACCGGGGACGTCGGCTACCTGGACGCCGACGGCCGCCTCTACCTCGTCGACCGCCTCAAGGACGTCATCATCGTCGTCGGCGGCCACGTCCACCCCGCCGAACTGGAGGACCTCCTCCACACCCACCCCGCCATCGCCCACGCCGCCGTCTACGGCGTCCGCACCCCCGACGAGACCGAGGAGGTCCACCTCGCCGTCGTCCCCGCCCCCGGCCACCCCACCGACGACCTCACCCTCCCCGCCCTCCGCGCCTACATCACCGCCCACAAGGGCACCCTCTACGCCCCCACCGCCCTCCACCTCCTCGACACCATCCCCCTCACCCCCGTGGGCAAACCCGACAAAAACCTCCTCCGCCGCCTGCCCCGCCCCACCCCCTGAGAAGCGGCCGGCCGCGGGCCCAAATCCCCCCTGGCCAGGGGCTTTTGTCAGTGCCCCGCAGTAAAATGGGAACCAGCAAGTGAGGGTTCCAGCAAGCTCCAGGAGGACCACCGGATGGCCATCGCCACACCCATGACGAAACCCCTCCCGGCCCACCCACTGCCCAAGAAACCGCTCCCCGCCGGCTGGCCCCGCGAGCGGTACGAATCCCACAACCGCCGCCTGAAGGCCATGCGCCTGGCCATAGCCCTCCTCGACACCGGCACCTACCGCCCCGAACAGGCCACCAACCCCACCATCCGCACCACCGCCCACTCCATAGGCGTCCACCACCCCTCCGACACCACCTGCCGCCTGGTCCGCGCCCTCCTCTACGACAACTGCTAAACGCCACGACGGGGGTGAGTGCTGCCGACCGTCCGCCCCGGTACGTGACGTACGTACCGGGGCGGGGGCCGGCGGGCACCGCCACTGCGAGCCACCAGGTATTTATGAGGTGACACCGTCCGCTGCCTCGCCGGTTACGGTGACCGGCAGCGGAGCCGGCTCCACGGGCAACTGTGCCGCGGGCGCGGGCAGTCGCAGCTCCCGGTAGATCAGCGCGCGCATCCGGCGGGCGAAGTGGCCCGGCTCAGAGGTGATCCGAGCCGCCACCCGCGCATGGTGCTCGGCGCGGGGCGCGGCCGCGGCCTGGCGCAGTTGGCCCCGCAGCGGCCGGTCCGCGTGGATCCGGGGTGCGATCGACCTCAGCTCGACCATCGGCGAGCCCGGCGCCAACTCCACGGTCGGCGAACCTGCCATGAGGACGGGAGCGCCCGTCATCGTCCCGTATAGCGACACCGAGCCGTGATCACCCACGATGAAGTCGGCCGCGACCAAGGGCCCGCACCAGTCCGCGTACTGGCTGACCAGAAGCACCCCAGCGCGCCGCAGCCCCGCGAACCAGCTCTGGACCTGCCAATCGCCGTGTGCACTCCACACATTGGGGTGTAACAGGACGGCGATCCGGAACTGGTCCCGAGGGAGTTCCGTCACGAGCCGGTCCAGTAGATCCCACTGCTGGCCGAGCAACGCGTCGGGTCCCCAGGTGGAACAGGCAAGTACCAACGCCTGGTTCGCACCGATACGCAGCGCCTCCCGGTACCGCGCCCGCGAGGGCAGGCTCGCGGTCATGCGGTCGAAGCAGGGATCGCCGATCACCTCCGCGAAGGGCAGCGCCTCCGGGCATGCGCGGCCGAGGCGCGTGAGCTCTTCCTCGTGCGACAGCACGATCACCTTGGGGACGACCACCCCATCCCTGACCAGTCGTTGGCGACTCAGTCCGTAAACCTCCCGTTCCCCGGCCGTCACACCGGGGCCACGGCGGTTCGTGGGCACGGAGACGAACTTGTTGTGCCCGACGCCGTGCGGGAGCACGATCACCGGGGCGTGCAGCTCATAGAGGCTCCCGTGGCTGGCCGCCAGAGCCAGATCGAAGCGCACATTCACGGCCTGGCTCCAGGGCACCACAAGCCCCCTCAACCCCTCCAGAAACCCGGCCACACCGTGACTGAAGACATCGGGAGCGGCCGTGAACATGACTTGCACCCGTGGATCGGCGTCCAACAGCCGAACGGCATCCACCACGCGCTGCCCCGCGGCCACGGTATGCACCACTGCCAGTACGCGCTTCTCCATGCGCCGAGTGGCCCACCGGTCACCGTCCAGCCGCAGCGGCACGGGCCACCGATCCATACCCGACACTGACGCGCTCATGCGAACTCCCCTTCCCTGTCGATGACATGGCCGTACCGGCCGATGCCTACTGCCACCTCCACAGCCGAAGAGTCGCGCCCCGGCACTCGACATCTGACAAAGGCTCGCCACCTCGGATGTCAGTGGCAACTCATAGGCTTTCGGGCATGAGGAATGATGCGGTCACTGAAGCTGATCTCGACAAGGCGATGAGTGTCGTCGAGCGCAGTAGGCAGTCGCCGCAGCGGGACGATCCCGCTGTACGAGCACTCGCCGCGGCGATATCGGTGCTACGCCGTTTACGTGGGGACGAGGCGGCCACGGACACCGAATTGCTGGCGGCACACGATCAATTGCACGCATCCCTGCCGCATCGAAACGACGACAACCTGGCGGCACTGGCTCAAGCGCTACTGAGCCGTGGGATCGTACCCTCACCCGGCGACTACGACGACGCCTGGCGGTTCTGGTGGCCGAAGAAGGGCTACGGGCCCTGTCGTGACTGCCGCCAGCGCCGCTCGCTGACGCGCTACGCGGCCAAGGCGGGAAAGCCGTACAGATACTTGTGCACGCGCTGCCGCAAGCAGGAACTCGCCGACATTACGGAGTACTTGACCAGCGCCACGGGCGTCGTCCCGAAAGATGGAGAGTCCGCTGAATCGCTCTTCAGCCGGCGCGTGGCGTCGCGCGTAGGTCAATTGGGGCAACGGGTCGCCCCAGCCCCCGAGGAGCAAGCGGGCCACCCGGAAGCCGAACCATGGGGTGAGTACGTGGAACGCCTCGTGGAACTGCTCGCACCACTGGACTGGGCAGGATGGGCGGTCCCCGACGCATACGACTCGGACGGGGACGCCGAGACCGACCCGATGCTCTTCACCGAATTGTGGCGTACCAACGCCGCGTTCGTCGTTGAGTACTACCCGCGCGAGAACCGAATGCGGTTCCTTCCCTACGACGACGTATGCAGCGATTACCCGGAGTCGTTCTCCGCGCTCGACGAAGAGGTGGAACTCACCGTCGCCCCCGACGGTGACGGGGCAGTCAAGCTGGTCAAACTCCGAAGCGGCGCCTTGGGGTTGCTCGACGCGACGCACGTCCGCGTGGCGAAAGGGGCGGATCCGGGCGCCGCCGAATCGTTCCACGCTGAATCGCTACTGACCCTGTTTCGCCCGGCGGCCGCATACCGAAAAACTTCGGTTGAAGAGATCGTCAAGGTAGCTGCGCAGGACCCCGATCTCGATGCCTATCTGAACTGGGTCGTGGGCCTGGCCGGCCGCAATGTGCAGCCGGATTTGGTGCCGGATGCGGCGGCCCTGGGCATCGCCGCCTGGTGCTGGCGGAACGACACGGCCGTCGAGGCCCACCACCTCCCCTCGGACGTGCTGATGGCCAGGATCAACATCGCGGTGACTCGCACGGTGCTGCCTCACGTCTGCCCGTACGAAGGCATCGACTGGAACAGCATCGAGCGATTGCTGACGGATACCGGCTGGAAGCTCCCCAACGGCCGCACCGTCTCTTTCCTGTTCGGCGACGGTTGGCCGGAGGTGCAGTCCACGGTGCGGAAGCAGGTCCGGAAATGGCATCGCCTCGACACCGAAGTCCTCGGCCCGGAGACCACGTTAAGGCTGATGACCATCGGCGGCTCAACCAGCTATACCCGTCACTGGTGGGGCCAAGGGCGATGGCGCGCGATATGCGAAGAGATCGTCCGTGACGCTGTCGAAGCCGGCTTCACCTTGCCGCAGCCATACGACTGCCGTGGCCCTGAGGCGTTGATCGGCGACTTGGAACAACCGGATATGCAATCCGACGCAGTACTGGACTGGTTGATCGACATGCCCGAATCCACCGAGACGGGCCCTTACGGGCTGCGTCGCCACCCATCCACCCAGCCGATCGTGCGCACATACGATCCGTGGTGGGCGCCCCTGCAGGAAGACTGACTTCCGGCAGGCGCCAAAACGACTGAGTGGTTGCCTTCACCTGACTCAGGTGAAGGCAACCACTCAGAAGGAACTTCGGCCATTACTCGCCGATGTGGAGCTCTATTTCTTAGATGTCGAAGTACAGCTATACGAACCGTCTGACCTGCGCGGATCCATGCTGACCGACGGGTCCGGTGCACAATCGGTGCACATGGCAGGGAAGGCAGGTGTTTGTCTGGGCCTGCTGACCGGTCAGCGCACCCTCAGCCGGGCCATGACCTATTTGAGGCGGCGCATCACTGGTCGCCGCCGGCCGGACGAGCTCCACTCGTCGGGAGCTCTGTGAGCGCGCTACCGGGCGGCCTTGGCGCACGGCGAGGCGCGATGGGAGACGAATCTAATACGGGCATCCTCCAAACGGATGCTCGTCTTCCGGCTGCTGGCAGGATCCCAGAACTCGACTCGGTCGCCGGATTGCGCGAAGATCACCACCGGATGGTCGTGGGGAGGCGGTGTCCCGTAGTACGGCGCCTCGGAAGAGGTCGGTTCCACGCACGCGTACTCGGCGCTGACGCCGAAGTACTCCGGGATGTCCCGGCCAGCCGAGGCGAGCGCGCGGTTCTCCGCGCCGTTGCGGGCCGCCGTGTGGAGGACGAGCAGGCTGAATAGCATGCCCATGCCTATACCCAGGGTCACCGCGGGTGCCCAGGACAGCCACGGCCCCTGGACCCGCAGGGAGGGGGCGAGGAGCCGCATCCAACCCAGGTACGCCACCGGCAGCAGCGCAGCCGAGACGAACACACACAGCACCCAGAGCCCCGCCTGGATGTCGCCCAGCCCGTCGGTCTCTGGCGCGGGGCGCACCCCAAATGCCGACAAGTAGGCCCGCTGGACGAGCGTCCCGAGCCACGGCACGAGGGGAACCACGAGCGGTACTGCCAGCGGGACGAGCCACGGAAGCGCGCGGTGCGTGGGGGTGCGCCGCGCCGCCAGGTACGTTCCACCCAGCAGGTAGCCTCCGACCGCAACCACGAGCGGGCCGCCAATCCGTGGGCTGTCCGCGCCGATCGCGGGCCAGAGCCCGGCGCCGAGCAGACAGATCGCTGTCGCAGTGACGACGAGCGCTAGGGCGGCCAGAGCATGCCAGCCCCGGGACGCTGAGGGCCTGCCGACTTCATGGACGCCCGGGTCCAGTCGCCGCAGTACCAGCGGGTGGTGCGAAAGCGCGGCCCTGGCGGCGCGTCGGGTGCGTGCCAGGCGGCGTTCCCGGGGCTCGTCGAGCCCGGCCGGGACGCGGATCAGCCGGACAGTGCCCGCATGCGGGTCGTGCTCGCCCGTCCGCATGGCCGAGTGGAGAGCGTGGCGGAGCCGTCGGTTCACTGGCCTCCGCCTGCCCCGCAGGTGCCACTCGATCTGCGGCTGGTGGACGCGCTCCACGAGCGTGGCGTCACGGCAGTGCAGGGAGAGTTCGGCGTTCTGGGCCAGCGTGTCCAGGGTGGCGACCGCCTGTTCCACCGCTGTCTCGCGCACGCCGCGGATACGGACTTCGATCACGCGGAGCGTCCAGCTGGTCTCCGTGGTCACCGTGGTCTCCCCGGCCAGCGGCTCGCGTAGGGGCCAGCCCATCGCGTCGCACACCTGCCGGAGCAGGTCCAGCTCCTCAGGGCGGTTCAGGACTGAGGCGACGACGTGGACGCGGCGGTTGAAGGGCTGCGTGGCTGGGCCCGATGCTGAAGTCGACGTGCTCATAAGGTGATTCTGCCGTCACATCCCTGTGCGCCGCCCGGCCCCGGCACGCTGGCAGCTCCGTGGGCCATCCCAGAACTATTCCGGTCAAGGCATAGTCCGCCGGCCACACTTCGGGAATCTGGCGAGTCATCTCGGTTAAGCCGCGAACCGGTACCGCTTACCGATCGCCTTGCGGGCCTTCTCGACCGTGCCCGTCACGCGATGGACGTACCGCCGCAGCGTGAACGCCGGATCCTCGTGGCCGAGGAGATCGGCGAGGGTGTAGACGTCGACACCTTCGTTGATAGCCTCGGAAGCGAAGAGGTGCCGCAGAGCGTGCATCATCTTGTCCCGGCACTCTTCCCACTTGCGCCCCTTGTCAACGGGCTTGTCGTTGAGGGCATTTATCGCCCCGATCGCCTCCAGAGCCTCCTTCCAGAGGTAGTTGAAGTAGTTCTTGTTCAGCGGTTTGCGCTCCCGCGTGGTGAACACCAGGCGCACGGTGACCGGTTCACCGTCCTTGGTCATCCACGGCAGGGTGACCTCGACCGGCGGGTGCTTGCGCATGTGCTCGGCGAGCCGCACGGCCAACTCGTCGCCGACCGGCACGAAGCGGTCCTTGGGGTCATCGTCGGTGCCACCCTTCGGAGGGGCGAAGACGAGCGTGCCGCGGTCGTGGGTGATCTGGCGGCGTATATGAACGACCTTGTCCTTCTGCAGCCAGTTGACGTCCTCGGGGCTGAACCCGAAGATCTCGCCCTGTCGCATGCCGAGTCCTCGGCCGCAGTCGACGGTGGCCTGGTAGCGGTCGGGTAGGTGCTCGCGCACGGCGTCCGTCTGTTCCCAGGACAGCGGCACGTCCTTCGCCGCCTTCTTCGAGCGCCTCGGCTTGACGCGCTTCACCGAGCCTGTCTCACAAGGGTTCTTGGCGATCAGGTCGTCGTCCACGGCCATGGCCAGTATCGACGACAGGTGCGTGAAGATCAGCCCGACGGTCGTCTCGTCCAGCACCTGCAGCCGGCGCTTGATCCAGGTCTGCACGGTGGACGACTTGATCTGGCGCAGTTTGAGTGAGCCCAGCGGCCCGATGATGTGGTTGCGGACGCGGGACTCGTACTGTGCGTGGGTCCGAGGATTGTCGAACGTCTGGTTCTCCAACCACCGCTCGGCCACTGCCTTGAGCTGGGCCTCGCCCTTCCTGGGGTCGACATACGTGCCGTCGTCGACGCTGCCCTGCATCTTGGTGAGATGTTGCCGGGCGTCCTCGTACCGGTCGAAGCTCTCGCTCTGCTGCTCGCCGTCGGGGTCGCGCCACCGGGCCAACCACCTCTTGCCGCGACCGTGTTCGCGAGAGGGGACCTTGTTGTGGGCCGTGCACTTCTCCTCGTCGGCCTGCGGCCGCTTCTTGTGCCAGCGGTCGTACGGCTCAGCCACGTGGCGCCGCCAGGGAGACCAGGAGCAGGGAGGCAGGAGCAACGCGGAGGGCGGTGGCGATGACGACGAGGTCGTCGACGTCGCAGCGGCGGCGGGCGCGTTCGGTGCGGCTGACGGCGGTGTTGGTGAGCGGGCGTCCGAGGGCGGTGCAGCGCTCGGCGAGCTGCTGCTGGGAGTGGGCGCGGGCCAGGCGCAGGTGCTCGATATTGCGGGCAGCCTGGATTCCGGCGGGGCCTGTTTCTACGGGTCGTGTTGCCATGACGGACAGCTGTAACTCGAATTGCCGGGTCGTGGCAAGAGTTAGTTCTAAAACTCTCCAGTACTCGTAGGCGCGGGGAATTGTCGACCGTGACGTCCGATTCGGTGAGGCCGGAATTCTGTGCTACGGTCCGCGCCGCCGCTGCGGCACTAGGCAACAGCACCCCCTTCGCGGCCCCGCTGGCCTCGGCGTTCGCGGCCAGCGACCCGGTCGGCACCGCTGGGATTTTCCGGCAAGAAACGGACAGATGTGGCGCGGGGCTTTTCGCTGATGAAGATCAATAGCGAATTAGGGTCTACGGTTTTAGTCCACTCGGCGAGGCGCCGTTTGGTGTGGCCGCCGGAGTGTCCGCAAAATGCTGCTGGATGCGGCAGGAAACCTGTGGCTATCTTGTCCATCCCCGAATCCCCGAATCCCCGCGAAGGAGCCCCATGCCCAAAACCCCACGCCTCGCAGCGCCCTCCGGCACGGAGGATCGTGTGCCGCTGGCCACGCCGGAGGACGTCGCCGCCTACCTCGGTGTGCCGGTGAAGACTCTCTACCAGTGGCGGCACCGCCGGATCGGCCCGAACGCCCTCAAGGTCGGCCGACACCTTCGCTACCGCTGGGCGGAGGTGGATGCGTGGCTTACTGCCCAGTCCGCGTACGACCTCACGGCATAGCCGGCGCCGGAGCAGTGCGGCCCTCGGCGCGCCAACGCCGAGGGCCGGAGATTCCCCTGCACAGCACTCATCCCTGAATGAACGAGCCTGCAAGGGGCGGGACCTAGCCCGTCCTGCCCCTTGCCAGAGAGGAACGTCTATGGAGGACTCTACGTCCCCCACCACCATGAACACATCCCCCACGATCTGGCCTACGGCCGCGATCCCCGGTCAGGGCATCCCCTATCGCCGCGCGGACCAGGCGGACAAGCGGTCCCCGAAAGCCGCGGTCCCGATATCCAAGTCCGGTGGAAACGTGCAGGCCAGCGGCGCGAAAACGGGGACCGGTCCCCAAGCTGCGGGCATTGCACCAGGGGACCGCAACGGGGACCGTGATCCTGATCCCCGGCAGTCGCTGGGGACCGACGGTCCCGTGGCGGAGGCCGTGCAGCACAATGCCCCGGCCCCCGATGAGGGATCGGGCACCGGGGACCACGAAGGCGCCGGCGTCGAGGCGGCCGGTGACGGTGCCGCGCTGCTGGATGAGTTGCGGGCGGCGATCGGCAAGTACGTGGTGCTGCCCAACCAGGAGGCGTTGACCGCGGTGACGTTGTGGGTGGCGGCGACGCACATCCAGACCGCGTTGCAGCACGCACCTCGCCTGGCGGTGATGAGTCCGACGAAGGGCTGCGGCAAGTCTCGTGTCCTGGACGTGCTCCACGAGACCGTCCACAAGCCGATGATGACGGTGAACACCTCCCCGGCGGTCATCTTCCGCGTCATCGGCAAGATCCCGCCCACCCTGCTGGTGGACGAGGCGGACACCATCTTCGGCCCCAAAGCGAGTGGCGACAGCGAGATCCTGCGCGGTCTGCTGAACGCTGGACACCAGCGCAACCGGCCCGCCTGGCGCATCTCCGGCCCCGAGCACAAGCCCACCCCGTACCCGACCTTCGCGATGGCCGCGATCGCGGGAATCGGTGACCTTCCGGACACGATCACGGACCGGGCCGTCGTGCTGCGGATGCAGAAACGCAAGCCCGGTGAGAAGGTCGCCCCGTTCCGGTCGCGGTATGCGGTGCCTGAACTCAACGCGCTGCGCGACCGGCTGGCTGCCTGGCTGGGGCCACTGCGCGGGCAGGCTGCTCGCATGGTGCCCAAGATGCCGGTGGAGGACCGGGCGGCGGACACCTGGGAGCCGCTGGTCATCATCGCCGACCTTGCCGGAGGCCACTGGCCCGCGAGCGCTCGTGCCGCCTGCTTGGCCATGACCCGGCACGAGGCGGTCCAGGACGAGCAGACCAGTCTGAAGACGCGGCTGTTGCGCGACATCCACCGGATCTTCGAGCGGGAGAACAATCCTGAGGTGCTGTCCACCCAGGACCTGGTCGCCGCTCTGATCCAGGACGCCGAGGCCCCGTGGGCGGAGTACGGCATCAAGGGCCTGAACGCCTACCACCTGGGCAACCTGCTGCGGGACTTCGACATCCGCCCGGCCAACTACCGGTTCGACAAGGGCAGGCAAGCCAAGGCGTACATGCGCAACCGGTTCCTGGATCCCTGGGCCCGCCACTGCCCCGACCTCACCGAGAGGGCACCCGACCCGGCACAGGGCGTCGCGCCCGCGCGCCCGGCCCACAAGTTGCCGCCCTCCGCCCCGACGGGGTCGATGCCCATCGGTCCGCCTGGCGGCACTACCGGCCCCAAGCGCACCCGATAACCCGCCTTCCCCGAGTCCGTAGCAATCCGTCGCGTCCGTCCCCGCGCAGGTCAGCGCGGGGACGGACGTCCTCAGCGGGACGGACTTCTCCGTACCAGCACCCGCGTCCGTACCTGCTCTGACCAGCCCTGCAACGGATGCGACGGACGCGACGAAGTCCCGCCCACACACCACTGGAGCACCACCATGCGTGAGACTGACACCGACGACCGCCACCCCGCTCCCCGCCGCAGGGGATGGTTCGGCCTGGCCCGCCGAACAGCAGCAAGCTGGAGCGAACGAGCCTCTAACGAGGCTTCGTCCGCGCTTGCCCCCGCCCCAGGGGTGGCGGAGGAAGAGGGGGCCGGGCGCCAGCGGGCACCCGAGCTGGGGGAGGGGAAGGCCGAGCCCAACGCCGCAACTTGCGCCGACAGTGCCAAGCACCCCGCCGCCCCGCACACCGAGGTGCCCGCCGATGTCCGACTGCCTGTCGAGCAGCCCTCGTGGCGTGAGCCCGACGCTCCCACGCTGCCTGCGCGGATGAACCGCAAGCGCACCACCGAGAAGCGCGATCAGGTCAAGAACATCCGCTTCACACGGACCGCCGTAGGCATCATCAACGCCGAAGCCAAGCTGCGTGGCCAGACGTTCGCCGGTTTCGTCGGCGACGCCGCCCTCGCGGTCGCGCTCGGCAAGGCGAACATGGTCGGCAGCCCAGAGGACGATCCGATCCGCCCGCTGGTGGAGGCCGTCGAGGCACACACCAAGGCGCTGAACCGGATCGGCACCAACCTCAACCAGATCACCATGGCCATCCACTCCGGCGCGATACCCGAGCGCACCAAAGCCGTACTCGACCACATCGAGCAGGCCGCCAAGGCCAGTTACCAGCTGATGGACCAGCTCCTGGCGGAAGGCGCCGCTCATGGTGCCTGACGTCTCCACCGGCTCCGATACCCGCGGCCTGATCACCTACCTCTTCGGGCCGGGTCGGCGCGACGAGCACACTGACCCGCACATCGTGGCTGCCTGGGACATGGCCGGCGCCCCCGACCCCGGCCGCGATCCGAACACCACCTACACCCAACTCGCCAACCGCCTCGACCACCACGTCGACCTGCGCACCCGCGAACTGGGCGGCAAGAAGCCACCGCAGCACGTGTGGCACTGCCCGGTACGCACCGCGCCCGGTGACCGCTACCTGACCGACGCCGAGTGGGCCGAGGTCGCCCGCCGCGTCATCGCCACCACCGGCATCGCACCCGAAGGCGACGAGAAAGCCTGCCGATGGATCGCCGTCCGCCACGCCGACGACCACATCCACATCCTGGCCACCACTGTCCGCGCCGACGGCCGCCGGCCCCGGACGAACCGGGACGGGCAGCGGGCACAGGCCGAATGCCGAAGGATCGAGGCCGAGTTCGGGCTGCGCCGCCTCAAATCCGGCGACCTCACCGCCCCCAAGACGCCCACCGGGGCGGAGCGGGCCAAGGCTGAGCGCCAGGGGCAGGAGGTGACCGCGCGGGAGTGGCTGCGCGAGCAGGCGTACGCGGTCGCCGCCACCGTAGGCAGCATCGACGACTACTTCACCGTGCTGCGCTCCCTCGGCATCCAGGTCAAGCCACGCATCGGCCCCGAGACCGGAGAGGTGACCGGTTACAGCCTGGCCGCACCCGGCGACACCATCTTCTTCGGTGGCTCCAAGCTCGCCCCGACCTGTCCTACACCCGCCTGACCGAACGCCTCCCCACCCAGAAGGTGGCCGACCGACCCCAGCAGGTGGCAGACCCGGCCCACTCGTGGTGCCCTACCGAATCCGCCATACGCTCTGCCCGTTCGGCTCTCGACGCGGGCGACGACGCCATCGCCCAGGGGCACCTGGAAGCCTTCGGCGACACCCTCCACAACCTGGCCCGTACCTCACCCGGCCCGCACCGGGCCGAACTGCAGGCGGCAGCAAGGACGTTCAACCGCGCCCGCCGCTCGGCGATCCGGGCCGACCACCAAGCCGCCACCGAACTACGCCAAGCCGCCAAGGAACTTGCCTACGCCCCCAACATTCCCGGCGGCCTGGCCATCGCCGTGGTCTTCGCGGCCCTGCACGTGGCCCGCGCCGCCGCCAAGTGGCACGCGCAACGCGGCCACGAACAGCAGGCCGCCGCAGCCGAACAAGCCGCCCGCCACCTACAAGACAGCTACCGCCAAGCCGCCGAACCGGTCCTGACCGACCTCACCCGCCGAGCGCCCCGCCCTGCCACAGCCCGGCGATTCGAGGCCGACGTGCGGGCAGCCATCCCCGACCACGCTGACCGCATCCTCACCGACCCCGCCTGGCCCGCGCTGACCACCACCCTCGCCCGCGCCGAGACCGCTGGCCACCGCCCCCGCTACCTCCTGGCCGAAGTGGCCGCCCACCGAGAACTCGACACCGCCGAACGCCCAGCCGAAGTCCTCAACTGGCGCATCACCGCCCAGCCGAACAGGCGCGCACAAGCAGCACGCCAGCGAAGCAGTACCGTTGGCACGCCCGCCGCGTCCCCAGCGTTCCATTCCACGACCACAACGGTGAACAGCAGGCCCGAGGAACGAGGCCGACGCCGATAGCCCCTGGTGTCGTTGGCGCCACCGACCCAGCCTGGTGCCCTCACCGCTCCCTGCGGCGAGGGCACCAGTCCTCCGTGCCGTGATGTGATGTCAGGCTGCTTCGCTTCCGCGCGAATCACCAGACTCACAAGTCGGCGCGGCGGGCAGCTGTCCGGCCCATTCCAGAGCTTCCATCAAGTGCTCGGCCCGCAGCCCGACGTAGGGATCGGGCTGGAGAAGAAGAGTTGCCGCGCCACGGATGGTGCGTTCCGTGGCCCAGGCGTGGTCGAGGTTGGTGAAGTCGTCATCGATCCCGATGGCGGGTGCGTCGCCCAGCCAGGCACCGACGTGGTCGCGTTTCCAGAGGTAGCCGTTGGGGTGGCTGGTGGTGATCTGCGGACGTGGAAGGTCGACGTACGGCAGGGGCGGGAGGCCGAGGAGCGGCCCGATCAGGGTGGTGGCGTCCCGGCGCCAACTGGTGCACCAGACGGGCGTGACCAGCCCGGTGCGGATCACGTCCATGAGCATGGGGCCGTCGGCAAAGTTGAGCCAGACCGTGACGGGGACGTCGGCGCTGCGGCCGGTGGGGACGACCTCATGCCGGCCGTGGGTGGCCGGGGTGTTCCCGTGGTCGTCGGGAAACGGTATGAGGACGCCGTCGATGTCGAGAAGCAGGTAGGGCAGGCGCATCGGTTCCTCCGGTGGGAAGCCGGGCGGGGTCAGAGCTTGCGTGCGGTGATCAGCAAGGTGGTGGGCCAGCCGCCCGCGCGGGCGTTGTGGAACTCCCGGGCCGAGGTGAGCCAGAGGCCCGCGCGGTCGAGGTGCTTGTCCCAGCGGCCGGCATCGAAGTCCCAGCGGGCGATCGGGATTCGGCTGCGGTCGGGCAAGGTGACGTAGGCACGACAGGGCCGATCCTCGGCGACGGGGCGTCTGCCGCCGCGCTGGGGATGAGGAGTGGAGAAGGCCAATGTGCAGCCTGGCTGGAGGTGTTGGGCGATGGCAGGCAGCAGGAGTTCGGGGGTGACAAGGCCAACCGCGCCGAAGACGGAGTAGATCGCGTCGAACCGTTCGTCGGATGCCTGCAGGTAGTGCAGGGCGTGTCCGGCGACGAAGGTCAGGTTGGCCAGCCGTCCGTAGTGCGAGCGGGCTCGACGGACCTGCAGCCCGACCAGGTCGACGCCGGTGACTTGGGCTCCGTGGCGGGTGGCGAGGTGAGCGGCGTTGTGGCCGGGGCCGCAGCCGAGTTCCAGCGCCCGCTTGCCGCGCAGGTCCATGCCGAATATCTCGGCGCCAGGGCCTCGGCCAGGACGCGTGGTCCACTCCATCCGCGCCGGTACGGACAGCGGTTCGGCGGGGCCGGCCTGGGTGCGCTGGAGCGCGTGGACGTACCACGGGGAAGCCTGGGCGAGCACCTAGACCTCCAAGAGCTGGAGGACATCGGTCAGGTGGCGGCGGACGGTCTTGAGGTACGCGGGGTCGGTGGACGGGTCGTTGACCCAGCGGATGGCCTGCTCCATGAACCACTCGACGGCCCACATGCGGTGCCAGCCCAGCGCCCACTTCTCGGCAGCGAGCCCACCACGCTCAAAGAGGGCATCGGGAGTGCCACCTTCGGTGACGTACACCTCCAGAAAGACGCGCAGGCGTACGGGGTCGGGGGTGTCGAGGGTGCCGTGCCAGCTGGCGAGGTCGAGCAGCCCGGGGCCGGTGAAGGCGCGGGCGAAGTCGAGCAGCTTCCAGCCGCGTTGGCCGATGTGGAGGCTGGTGGGGTGGAACTCCGAGTGGACCCAACCGAACGGTGCCACCGTCGCCCCGGCCGAGCGGGCCTCGGCGGCGCGGGCGATCCGGTCAAGGGCGTCCTCGACGTCATCGGCATCCTGCCACCGTTCCTCCTTGCGGAGTTGATCGAGGTGATCCAGGGCTCGGCTTGGCAGTGTGCGCAGCCGTTCCTGATCGAGGACCGGCAGTGCGGCAGCCGTAGGGGTGCGGTGGAGGACCACGGCCGCTGCGGCACCGTCGAGGTCGTCGGCCTCTCGGACGGCGGGACCGAGGTCTTCCAACAGCATGCCGAGCCAGCCGCCCACGACGGCGGAGGCGTGGACCTGCGGGACCGGGACGCCGTGGGAGTGGGCCAGGCGGAGGGCCCGGTCCTCGTTGTCGAACGGCTTCTTGGCGTACTTGAAGATGGTGGTGGTGCCGTCCGGGAAGGTCAGACGCTCGATGCCCGACATGGACCACACGCGCACCTTCTCGCGCGTTGGGGCGGATCGTCCGGCGATGGTGAGCAGGTTGTCCAGGAGATCGGCGTTGAGGTTCGCGTCCATGCGGGGGCTCCGGTATGGGGTTGGAGGCGTCCGGGGCGGGCGAGTGGTGACGGCCCGCCCCGGAGCCTGGTCGAAGGGGACTACGCGGCAGGGCTCACGCGGTGGGCGTCGACCTGCTCGATCCAGCCGGCCTTGAAGGCAGCGAGGTCGTCTCGGAAAACGGCCATCGACGCACCGTAGGGCGCCACGACACCGCCGGACTGGTCCGGCACGGACTGGCAACCGTGCACCAGCCGGCCGCCGAGGGCGGCGTGGGCCTTGATGGACTCGATGCGGCGGTGCTCGTTGAACCAGCCACCGTGGTAAACCTCGTCGAGCAGCCCGCCCATCTCCTCGTCCAGGTCGAAGACGACGGAGGTGGCGGCGGGGAAGAACCAGCACGGGCCGACGTTGGAGATGCGCCCGTCCAGCTCCACCTTGTTCAGCGCCATCAGCGTGGCGGCCTCGCACAGCATCCGCAGGTGCTCCGCCGTGATCTGCGGCAGGCCGAGGCCGGCCAGGTGCTCGTCACGGAACAGGTACGCGTACACCTCGTACGCGGTATGGAGGACCAGGCCCGCATCCGCCGTGGAACGTCCATGGGCCTTGATGAAGTCGAGGGCAAGCTGCTCGACCGCACTCTCGGCCGTCTCATCCACCTCCAGGAGCTGGGACTTGACCAGCTCCCAGTCGGCGACGAGCCAGGAGTGGGACTCGAAGCGGAAGAAGTACTCGGCCGGGTCGATGGTGATGCGCCGGTCCTCGACCTGGATGCCGGGCAGGCGGCTCCAGCGCTCGTCGAACGCCTCGGGCAACTCGACCGTGATGGCCGTCGTGTCGATCGTCTCGATGGTGGTCACCGTGTCTCCGTCTCTGTTCGGCCGGTTTCAGGCACAGGGCGGCCCGAAGCCGGTGTAGGCGTACGGAACTTCGGGAAGCCGCCCGGCCCAAGGGGGAGCCTGGATCACGGTCGCGCCGTTCCGGGCGGCTGGTGATTAGTGAACCCTCCCTCACGCACAGTGGGTACGGTTAGCGGGAGTTGAAGCGGTATACGCGGTTTACAGCTCCGGATCGGAGGCGATCGTGGCAGCGCAGAGAGCACCCAACTCCCGCCTGCGCGAGGCGATCAATGCGATCGGCTGCACCTACGAGACCCTGGCCAAGGACGTGCGACGCGTCGCCGCGGAAAACGGCGAGATCGTCCAGACCAACAAGTCGGCCATCTCCCACTGGGTAAACGGCATCCGCCAGCCCACCGGCCACACCGGCCAGTACCTCGCCGAAGCCCTGTCCCGCCGAGCAGGCCGCACCATCACCCAAACCGAGATCGGCCTGCGCCCAGCCGACGCCGAAGCGCCAACGGAATCGGATCCGGTCCTCGCCGCCACCGACCTCGGCCGCGCCGACGTCGAACGTCGCCGCTTCCCCGCGGGAGCCGCGTTCACCACTGCCGGCGTCGCCATGCCACTCGCCTACGACCATGAGGTCACCGCTCGCATGCTCCGCGCACGCACCGGCACGGCCCTGGTCGGAGTAGAGGACGTGGACGTCGTACGCCAGATCACCACCGCCTTCAGCGCGGCCGACGAACGCCTCGGTGGCGGCCACGGCCTGACCACCGTCACCGCCTACCTCGCCGACACCGCAGCCCCCATGCTCCACGGACGCTTCCCCAACGAAGCCTTACGCCAAGCCGCCTTCAGCGCCGTCGCCGAACTCGCCTACCTGGCCGGCTGGAAGCACCACGACCTCGGCCAGGAAGGCGCCGCCCAGCGCTACTACCAGGTTGGCTACCAACTCGCCTACGAAGCCGACCCCCACGGCCACGCCGCCTGGATGATGCGCGCCCTCGCCCACCAGGCCCTCAGCCTCAAACAGTCCCACCACTGCGTCGACCTCGTCGAAGGCGCTCTCGCCCGCGGTCTCGGCCATGTCGACGGCCAGACCGAAGCGCTCCTCCACATCACTCACGCCCGCGCCTACGCCGCCATTGGCGAGAAACCCGCCGCCGCTCGCGCCCTCCTCGCAGCCGAAGATGCCCTTATCCGCGACGACGGGCCTCAGCCCAGCTACTCCCGCGTCAGCGGCCCGGCCGCCGGCACTGTCGCCAGCCACACCGCACGCACCCTGACCGACCTCGCCGACCACATAGGCACCGAACAACAGCACCGCGACGCCCTCATCCGCTGGGACCCTCAGAAGTACAAACGGGTCCACGCCCTCACCTACGCCGACCTCGGCGACAGCCTCGCCGCCCAGGCCCGCGCCGACGAGGCCGTCGCCGCCTGGTCGCAAGCCCTGACCCTCATGGAAGGCATGACCTCCGACCGGACGCGCAAGGCGATCACATCGCTCAGATCCACTCTTGCCGTCTACCAACGGCGCAAAGTGCCGGGCGCAGCCGAACTCGCCCGCCGCGCACGAGAAGCACTCGCCTAACATGCCCATCGACCCGGCCGACGAAGGGACCACCGTGGCTCAGCCGACAACCGACGATCAGCCCAAAGCGCTCAAGCCCGCCCTCGACTCCATGACCCTGCTGGTCGCCGCCGTCATCGTCCACGACAAGGCCACCAACCGCGTCGTCCTCCTCCAGCGCAGCCAGAACGCTAAGTTCGCCCAGGGCATGTGGGACCTCCCCGTCGGCAAGAGTGAGCCCGGGGAGCCGATCACCGAGACCGCCGTCCGCGAGCTCTACGAGGAGACGGGGCTAACGGTTAAGCCGGAGTTCCTGAAGGTCGCCCACATCATCCACGGCGCCTGGGGCGTCGAAGCCCCCAACGGCTTCCTCACCGTCGTCTTCGCCGCCCACGATTGGACCGGCGAACCCGAAAACCGCGAACCGCGCAAGCACGCACAGGTCCGCTGGGTCGACGTGGACGCCATCCCCGAGAACTTTGTCGAAACCACCTCAAGCGCTCTACAGCGGCATCTCGCGGAAGGCCCGGAGGTCTCCCTTGACGGCTGGCGATAGAGCCCGCTGCCCCGGAGACGTCGACAGCGGCCCACGACAATCCACATGGTTCACGACCACGCCCGCCCTGCGCGCTCGGTACCGCCGGGAGCGCGGTTCCGGGCGCGGAACGAATGAGCCACGGATCAACTAGAACTCAGACCAGTCAGTTCTCCCCTGCCCCTAATTCAGTGCCGTGCCAGGCGTCCCCCCTTCGCGCGAATCCGCCGATAGCGGGTCCGATGAAAGGTGCTGTGGCGTCACAATCTCATCTCTCAGGGCTCGCAGGCTCTGAGCACGTTCCGGCTGACCGTAGCGGTCAAATATATGAGCCAGGCTGGTGACCAGGTGCTGGTGAGCGTCTCCGGGCAGGTCCCGCACGAAGTCCTGTAGCAGTACAGCCACTTGTACCCATGCGTTGTGTGGAGCATAAGAAGCCGCAGAGGCAACAAGCCTTTCAACCCGTGTCACAGTTTCCGTGTCGATGGCCTCAGGGTGGTCGAGGAACCAGTAGGCGAAAGCCAGAGATGGGTCGCTGAGTAGGGCATCACGCAGATCTTGAGCTCGTTGAAGGCGATGTTGGTCGTCGCGGGCACGTCGTTCGGCCTGGTGCTGGTTGCGTAGGAGACGGTTGATGTCGGCGGCTTGGTGAGGGTCGGCAGTCAGCTGGACGCGGGCCCATAGCAGTCGGACGGGGGCACCCGGCATGTCGGCAGCCTGGCCCAGGCGGCTATTGATGGCTGCTTGGGCAGCCGCCTCCTGGCTGAGCTGCCGTTTTCCAGCGATTCCCTGGGCCACGTTCAGCACATGGGTGGCGGCCGCGTCATGCGGATTCTGGTGCTGATGACGTCCAGGCAGGTCCTGCCAGGCACCGGTGAAGTGCGCCTCGAAGTGATATCCGGGGGTTCGGCTGGGCAGGGTGCAGCTCAAAACCAGTCCGCCGTGACGCCGCCGACGCCACGACTTGCTAGGCCACTGGGGCATGCGGCTCGGGCATGGGGGCAGCTGGGTCAGCGCGGTTCAGGACAACGACCAACTGGTCCCGCAGGCGCTCCTGCACGGTAGACGAATGCGAAGACTGTACGGGCGCCCAGGCGTAGAGCAGGCGGTGGAGAGAGAGAAAGCGGTCGGCCACATAGACGGGATCGGTCTGCGGTTGATAGACGGCGTACTGGAGGATGGCCAGGATCGGCTCACG
Source organism: Streptomyces sp. NPDC057743 (assembly GCF_042798755.1). NCBI lineage: Bacteria > Bacillati > Actinomycetota > Actinomycetes > Kitasatosporales > Streptomycetaceae > Streptomyces > Streptomyces sp. NPDC057743. The sequence continues at coordinate 5,644 of NZ_JBHVJX010000044.1, read as the reverse complement.
CAAATCAGAGTGCGCGACTGCCGCGTCCATCCAAACGGTGAGTGCCTTCCCAAGGGGCTTTTGGAGAGTCACGCTGTTGTCCAGCAAGCCTCGCCAGCGGGCAGCATGCCAGCCCCCGTGGGCGTCCTCGCGTGCTGCGGTCAGCAGGACGGGGCGGCCATCTTCAGTGGTGCGTGCGGCTAGGTGAACGAACGCGTGGTGGGCGGCGGTACGGCGACCTTCCTGAGTGCTGGCAGCCCACTCCTTGAGCCTTTCCTGGATGGCCTGCCGCTGTTTGGGCTGGTCCCACAGCACAGTCAGCGCTTGTCCGACCGTGCCGAGAACCTCCTCCTTCTCGGTGTGAGCTGCCAGTTCGGTCAACCTCAAAAGCATCATGGTCGGGTAGGCAGCGGCGAGACGCTCGCACGCCTTGGCCAGCGCCACCTTGAGGCGAGGCGGAACTTCCTCGTCGCCGCGGCGGGCCCAGGTTAGGTAGACCGTGCAGGCGCGGCGACTGGTCTCGGGGTCCAGAGCTGCTGCGGTGAGGAGGTCACAAGCCTGCTCGGGAAGGGACTCAGCCCACTGCTCGGCGATCTCACGCAGTAGCTTTGTGGTGCGCTTGCGGTGCATGTAGTCCAGCGCCCAGCCAATCACCCGGTCAGCTAGCTGGTCAGTGATCTTATTTGGCAGATCCTTGTCGTTGGTCTGCGCCGCGGTCCAGCGAGTGAAGTTCTTGATGAGATGGGGACGGTCAGCCCAGAAGTAGTCGACGATGGCCTCGGCGAAGCGGGGCCGGCGGAAGGCGATGGTGTCCTCTTCCGTCAGGTCGGCTTCGATGGCATCGGTCAGGGCGATGACGCCTAGGCCCTGCTGGCCGGTGTGAGGTGCAGGAGTCTCGCCCAGAGCGCGGGCGAGGGCATCGGCAGCTTCGTACACCATCTCCGTCGGGGCACCCTCCAAGACAGATGCAGCGAGGAGGTAGTTGCGGTGGGCGCTATCGCCGTGTTCGTTGTGCCACTCCAACAGCCGGGTGCGCCAGTCTTCCGCTGCCGCGACGACATGGTCGACCAACTCCTCGAAGGACTGTTCCGTCTCCTCTTCAAGGCGTTCGGCCTCCCGGATGATGTGGGCCCACTCGACCACTCCAGCCGGTACTAGGTCCTTGATGCCCTCGGTGATCTTTTCGGCGTTGAGCCAACGATCCGCTTCCACCGGCGGCGCGACCCTCTCCAGGTGGGCTCGCAGGACCTGCTCAGAGTCGGGATACGCGAGTTCATGGTCGAGGTCGGTGGTTCCCTTGGCGGCTCGTTCCCAGGCTTCGGTGCTGATGAGGACGGCCAGGTAGGAGTCGGAGTCCTGAAGATGTGGGGCGTCCTCAGCCAGGGCGGGGCCGATCCCCGAGTGGCGTTTATCCCCCTCGTCACGCAGGTCCAGGATCCAGCCGGTGTTCTTACCCTGCAGCCCCTCGGCGCCGTTGAAGGGCTCCCCAGGTTCGCGTCGCACCTGTCGAATACATGTGCCCACCTTCTGGTGAAGGGCGTCCAGGGCAGCGGTGTAGCGGCCAGCACCCTCCGGGCCGTGCAGCACGAGCACATTCCCCCGAGAGAGAATGCCGGTCAGCGCAGCCCGCTCCTCAGGGGGCCGTTCGTAGGTTGCCAGACGCTGGGCGATCCAGTCCGGGTTCAGCAGGTCACCACGCAACCGGTGGATCTCCTGAGCGATCTGGACGCCGATAGCAACGCCGTAGTTACGTCCGAATCGCTGCTCCACCGAAACATGAGGGTCGTAGTCGGCAGCCGAGCCACCCTCCGCGTCCGGATTTTCCTCCTCCCGCTCAGCCCTCGACGGCTCGCGCGGACCTTCGGGAGCCGCCTGGCCCTCGGGAGAGGGGGCACCCTGAGTAGACGTCGGCGGCTCGGAGTCGTCCGCCGAAGGCTGCCCGCCCCCTGCGGAGGGCCTTGGAGTGCTCGCCGGAGAAGGGCCTTCGAAGCCAGAAGATGGAGTGTCGCTCAAGTCTTCCCGGGCGTTGGGCGGAGCGGAAGGGCTCGGCGGCGTGTCAGGCTGAGGCGGGGTTGCGGTGTCGCTCTCGGTGGTCATTCCTACATCTCGCAGACGGCTGACGGGCACTGACATTCCGACGTACGGGGCGTTTATGACGGCCGTGGGTCGCCGATTCGGCGCGCGCGCATGCCGATGTTGACGCCGCCCTGTTCCACGGTGCCGATTTCCTGAATCACACTGGCTTCTCCAGTGATCTCATCGGCGTGCATTCCGGTCTGCTGGCCCGCGACGCGGTCGGTGTGCTGGCGCACGAAGGGCCCCGATTCCTGACGTTCTTCGCCAACGAAAGTCAGGCGCTGGCCGTAGATTTCCTCCAAATTGCCGCGAAGCCGTCCCAACGCTTGCAGTAGCGGAGCATCAGTCAGGTCGATGCGCGCGCTCCCCCGGTGGTACACGCTCAACTCGCTGCGCAGCTGTTCCAACTCCTGCCGACGTGCGGCGAGCTGGCCGACATCGACCTGTAGCGGGAGGGTGAGGGTGCCGGTCAGTTCGGCAGGAATCTCCGGATCGGGCTCCGAGGCAGCGCCGCGATCCAAAAGCCGTTCGAGACGCTGATAGAGGAACGTCATAGTGGGGGTCAGTCCGGCGCCGATCACAGCAGACAAGGCGGAAAAATCCGTCACGGTACTCCCAGGATGCCGAGGCGGCCAGGTCATTCAAACGGATTCTCGCCGCCATCCCGCGCCGCTCTCTACTCACTTGCGGGAACTGGCTTAAAATTGCACCTCGCCAGCTATTGGGTCGAAGCCTGAGATACCCCTATTCAAGGATGCAGCAGACATATGGGCCACCGGGTTAGCTGCGGACGATGTGGCCTGGGTTTGCGGCCGCAGGTGATCTTGCGGCGGGCCTAGATGGTGCTGTTGTCCGCGCATGGCATGTTGCCGAGGTGACGTTCAACCAGCCTCGACCGGTTTCGGGGTGTAATCCAGAATCTCAGCGCCGACAGCTTCGAGGCGCCCTATCTGGCAGCTGAAGGCAGGCTCTGACGGGTCCGCCACCCCTGCCCGTGTGGCGACCGCAATCCGTTTCATCGCGCGAGTGAGGGCCGCCACCTCCTCCCGGAGATGGCGGCCCTCACTCGCGTATCTGATTGTGGGTCAGGCGCCGAGACGGCCGGTGCACACCCGGTGCACAAGACCCTGGAAAACAGCTGGGAACAGCGAGCACTGTCGAGCAGTGTTTTCCCAGGTCATAGCAGGTTTCCGAGCCTCAGGCCCAGCTCACCCGACCCCACCCCTTAGATGTCGAAGTAAAGCTCGAACTCGTGCGGGTGCGGGCGGAGTTGGATCGGGGCGATCTCGTTGGTGCGCTTGTAGTCGATCCAGGTCTCGATCAGGTCGGAGGTGAAGACGCCGCCCTGCTGGAGGTACTCGTTGTCCTCTTCGAGGGCGTCGAGGACCGCGGGGAGGGAGGTCGGGACCTGGGGGACGCCCGCGTGCTCCTCCGGGGCGAGCTCGTAGAGGTCCTTGTCGATCGGCTCGGCCGGCTCGATCTTGTTCTTGACGCCGTCGAGGCCGGCGAGGAGGAGTGCCGAGAAGGCGAGGTACGGGTTGGACGACGGGTCCGGGGCGCGGAACTCGACGCGCTTGGCCTTCGGGTTGGAGCCCGTGATCGGGATGCGCATGGCGGCGGAGCGGTTGCGCTGCGAGTAGACGAGGTTGACCGGGGCCTCGAAGCCCGGGACCAGGCGGTGGTAGGAGTTCACCGTCGGGTTGGTGAACGCCAGCAGCGACGGGGCGTGCTTGAGGATGCCGCCGATGTAGTAGCGGGCGGTGTCCGACAGGCCCGCGTAACCCTGCTCGTCGTAGAAGAGCGGCTGGCCGCCCTGCCACAGGGACTGGTGGACGTGCATGCCGGAGCCGTTGTCGCCGAAGATCGGCTTGGGCATGAAGGTGGCGGTCTTGCCGTTGCGCCAGGCGACGTTCTTGACGATGTACTTGAACAGCATCAGGTCGTCGGCGGCGGCGAGCAGGGTGTTGAACTTGTAGTTGATCTCCGCCTGGCCGGCGGTGCCGACCTCGTGGTGCTGGCGCTCGACCTGGAGGCCGGACTTCTCCAGCTCCAGGGAGATCTCGGCGCGCAGGTCGGCGAAGTGGTCGACCGGCGGGGCCGGGAAGTAACCGCCCTTGTAGCGGACCTTGTAGCCGCGGTTGTCCTCCAGGGCACCGGTGTTCCAGGCGCCGGCCTCGGAGTCGATGTGGTAGAAGCCCTGGTTCGCGGAGGTCTCGAAGCGGACCGAGTCGAAGACGTAGAACTCCGCCTCCGGGCCGAAGAACGCGGTGTCCGCGATGCCGGTGGAGGCGAGGTACGCCTCGGCCTTCTTGGCGATGTTGCGCGGGTCGCGGCTGTACTGCTCGCCCGTGATCGGGTCGTGGATGAAGAAGTTGATGTTGAGGTGCTTCTCCTGGCGGAACGGGTCCACCCGGGCCGTCGACAGGTCCGCGCGCAGCGCCATGTCGGACTCGTGGATCGCCTGGAAGCCACGGATCGACGAACCGTCGAACGCCAGGTCCTCGCTCGGGTCGAACGCCGCGGCGGGGATCGTGAAGTGCTGCATCACGCCCGGCAGGTCGCAGAAACGGACGTCGACGAACTTCACGTCCTCATCCGCGATGAACTTCTTCGCGTCGTCGGCGTTCTGGAACATCCAACTCCTCCTAGCCCGGTCACCGCTCGGCGGACGCGGGGTTGCGACTCGGAGCGCGACCACGAGCGGGGCGCGCTCGCCCGACCATAGGCAGGCGGGATTTCCCAAGCATGACCCATTTGTTTCGCCGAGGTTAACCGGCACGCGGTCGCTCTCACCCCCCAGTGTGCGCCTCCGGAAGGCCGTTGCGGCAGCCCAAGAGGGAGCTGTGCCACGGTGGCGAGTGGCGAGCAACCGCTTCCTTGTAGGGGCGTTGTGTGCCGTCGAGGGGGCGGTGCTGGCATCGGGTGGGGAGGTGCTGGCATCAGGTGGGGGAGCGACCGGCCCCGGGTGCGGGAACCCGCCGCCCGGGAAACGTATGCGGTCGCAGTACCGTGGACGGGTGGACAACAGGCAAGCAATCGGATCGTGGATGTCTGGGCCCCGGGCGGTGGCCGAGGACATGGGTGTCGACTTCGGGTACCGCGGGCAACGGCTCGGGCTGCCGGAGGAGGGCCCGGGCTCGATTGCGCGGGTCGGCCGCCGCTTCGGCGCGCTCTTCATCGACTGGGCGCTCTGCCTGCTCATCGCGTACGGGCTGCTCAGCGGCGGCAAGGCGCAGTCGACGAGCAACTGGGCGCTGGCGGTCTTCGCGGTGCTGAGCGTACTGACCGTCGGGACCGTCGGCTGCACCCCCGGCAAGCGGCTGCTCGGGCTGCGGGTGGTCGCCGAGGGCGGTGGCCGGATCGGCCTGCTGCGAGTCGTGTTGCGGACGGTGCTGCTGGTGCTGGTGATCCCCGCGGTGATCTGGGACCGGGACGGCCGGGGCCTGCACGACCGACTCAGCCGCGCGGTCCAGGTACGGATCTGATCCTGATCCCTAGTGCTGTGACCGGAAACGATCACCGGGTTGGTGTCGACCGACCTCGCCTCCGGTGGGATCAGGGGACGTAGATAGGGTGGGCTGGTGTTCTC
>NZ_JBHVJX010000043.1:0-55466 GCF_042798755.1 Streptomyces sp. NPDC057743 | reverse complement strand
GGGAAGAGCACTTGCTACGGGCCAGGCATACAGCCGCCCAACCCACCACAAAGTCGGTACGAAACCACGGCGCACAGCTTAAAAAACAAGCTAAGTAGTAGGGGCAGTTGGCCAACGGGCCACGCGCCCAGCCCGGTTGGCCAGTGGCCGCCACCCCGGGCCGCTACCGAGCCCCGGACCGCGCGGCCCCCGACCGCGACCCGCACCGGACCCCGGCGCCGCGACCGCCGCACGGCGGCCGCGGCGCCGGCGCGTCGTCCGCCCCCACCGGCGCCGCCGTCCCACCCGGGCCGCGGCCCAGCCGTCCGGGTGACGTGCCGCCGCCGACATGCGAGCGCGCGGAGCCCGTCGCACGCTGGAGGCATGTCCGAGCATCCGCCTGTCATCGTGCACCCGCCGACGCCGTCCGGTGGTCGTCGGGTGACCGTGCACGGGCAGATCGTCGGCCTGGCGCACGGCCGCGGCGACGTGGCCGAATTCCTCCGCCGCGCCGGGGTCACCGACCCCGCCGAGGACATCGCGCTGGACGACCCGCGCCTGGTCGAATGGCGCGGCGGCTCCCTGGACGACTGGCCGATGCCGCCGGCCTGACCCCCGGCCTGGCCACTGCGGTACGCGCCCGGTATCCGGGCCGTCGCAGCGCGTCCCGTACACAGCCACCCCGGCCCCCCACCAGCGTCGCGTCCGATTTCCGCCAGAAGGCGGGCTCGGGATGGCGCACAGTAGGGGGTGTGATGAGCGAGGACAGCAGATACGAGGCGGTGCGGAGCCGGGACGCCAGGTTCGACGGGGCGTTCTTCTTCGCGGTGTCGACGACGGGGATCTACTGCCGGCCGAGCTGCCCCGCCACCACCCCCCGCCGGCACAACGTCACCTTCTTCCCGACCGCCGCGGCCGCCCAGGGCTCCGGCTTCCGGGCCTGCCGGCGGTGCCGCCCCGACGCGGTGCCGGGCTCCGCGGAGTGGAACGCCCGCGCCGACGTCGTGGGGCGGGCCATGCGACTGATCGGCGACGGGGTGGTCGACCGGGAGGGTGTCGCCGGGCTGGCGTCCCGGCTCGGCTACAGCGCCCGCCAGGTGCAGCGGCAGCTCACCGCCGAGCTCGGCGCCGGGCCCGCGGCCCTGGCCCGGGCCCAACGAGCCCACACCGCACGGGTGTTGCTCCAGACCACCGGCCTGCCGATCGCCGAGATCGCGTTCGCCGCCGGGTTCGCCAGCGTCCGGCAGTTCAACGACACCATCAAGGAGATCTACGCGCTCACCCCGAGCACCCTGCGCGCGGTCCGCCCCGGACCCGGCGCCCGCACCGGCCCGGCCGCGCCCTCCGCGACCCCCGGCGTGCTGCCGCTGCGACTGGCGTTCCGCGGCCCGTACGCGGCGCGGCAGATCTTCGACTACCTGGCGCTGCGCGCGCTCGCCGGCATCGAAGAGGTCGTCGGGGAGCCCGGCCGGCGGACGTACCGGCGCACCCTGCGGCTGCCCAACGGCGCCGGCATCGCCGAGGTCGACGAGGCCACCGGCGACGGCTGGTTGGACTGCCGGCTGCACCTCGCCGAGCTGCGCGACCTCACCACCGCCGCCCAGCGCCTGCGTCGCCTCTTCGACCTCGACGCCGACCCGTACGCGGTCGGCGAACGGCTCGGCGCGGACCCGGCGTTGGCCCCGTTGGTCGCCGCCCGCCCGGGGCTGCGCTCCCCGGGGACCGTGGACCCGGACGAGCTCGCGCTGCGCGCCGTCCTCGGCGGCCGGGCCGGGAGCACCGACGGGCGCGCCCTGGGCGCGGCGCTGGTCGCCGCGCACGGGGAGCCGCTGGCCCGGCCCGCCGGCACCCTCACCCACCTCTTCCCGTGCGCCGAGGATCTCGCCCGGGCGCCGCTCGCCGACCTCGGCCCGTCCGAGTCCGGGGCCGCCGCACTGCGCGCCCTCGCCGAGGCGCTGGCCACCGGCGAGGTCACCCTGGACGCCGGGACCGACCGCGACCGGGCCGAGCACGCGCTCCGCGGGCTCCCCGGCGTCGACGCCCGCACCGCCGGCTACGTCCGGATGCGGGCCCTCGGCGACCCCGACGTCCTCCTCGCGGACCCGGCCCCGGGCAGCGCCCCGGTGCTCTGGAGCCCCTGGCGCTCGTACGCCACCCACCACCTCTGGGCGGCCGACGCCGCCGAGCCCGCCGGCTGCCCCGAAGGGCACCGCAACCCCACAGAAGGGCACGACCCCGCATGACCCTGTACGCCACCCTCGACAGCCCCCTGGGCGAACTCCTGCTGGTCGGCGAGCGATCGGCGACCGCCCCCGGCGGCACCGCGCTGGCCTCGCTCTCGCTGCCGGGCCAGAAGCGCGCGGCGGTCGTGCAGGACGGCTGGACGCACGACCCGGCCGCCTTCGCCGACATCGCCCGGCAGTTGGGCGCCTACTTCGAGGGCGCGACGGCCCCGTTCACCCTCGAATGCGTCCCGCGCGGCACCGACTTCCAGCAGCGCGTCTGGGCGGCGCTGGAGACCATCCCGTATGGCACGACGACCACCTACGGGGCGATCGCCGCCGCCATCGGGGCGCCGCGCGCCGCCGTCCGCGCCATCGGGACGGCGATCGGCGCCAACCCGCTGCTGGTGCTCCGGCCCTGCCACCGCGTCATCGGCGCCGACGGCTCGCTCACCGGCTACGCCGGCGGCCTGGAGCGGAAGCGGCAGTTGCTGGACCTCGAAGGGGCGGTACCGGGCGCCGCCTGAGGCGGCGGTCGCGGCCCGGGGCGCGACCGCCCCGGCGCCGGCCGTCAGAGCATCGAGCCGCCGGTCACATCGAGCCGTTGGCCGGTGATCCAGCGCGCGTCGTCCGAGGCCAGGAAGGCGACCACGTCCGCGACATCGGCCGGCCGGCCGAGCCGGTTGAACACCGAGATGGCCGCAAGTGCCGCATGCGCCTCGGGGGTTGACCGCATCGCGGCGTTTATATCGGTTTCCAGGAAACCGGGCGCGACGGCGTTCACCGTGATCCGGCGCGCGCCGAGGTCCTTGGCGAGGGTGTGGGTGAGGGTGTCGAGCGCCCCCTTGGAGAGCCCGTAGGCGATCGTCGAGGGGAAGGCGGTACTGGTCACGGCGGACGAGACGTTGACGATCCGCCCGCCGTCCCGCATCCGCCGCAGACCGTGCTGGATGAGGAAGAACGGCGCCTTGGTGTTGACCGCGAGAACCCGGTCGAACTCCTCCGGCGTCACCTCGTCGATGTGCCCCGGCAGGCTGATCGCCGCGTTGTTCACCAGGATGTCCAGGCCGGGTTCCGCGCCGGCGGCGGCCAGTTCGGCGTCGAAGGTGGCGAACAGTGCCTCGGCGTCGCCCGGCACCCCCAACTCCGCGCCGACCGGGAACGCCCGGCCGCCGCCGCCCCGGATGCGCTCGACGGTCTCACCGGCCGCGTCGGCGTTTCGCCCGTAGTGGACGGCGACCAGCGCGCCGTCCCGGGCGAGACGCAGGGCGATCCCGCGGCCGACGCCACGGCTGGCACCCGTCACCAACGCGGTCATTCCGTTGAGGTCACCCATGGTCGTTGTCGGCCTTCCGTTGTGCTGACGGCGGCGGGTGCCACCGTGACCGGGCGGGGCGCCGGCCGTACGCGACGGAACACCCGGCGCGCCAGTCTCCCGGGCGAAGGCGCTCAGGCCCATGGGGCATGCCTGATGCGTTCTCCTACGGGAGCGACGGACCGCCCGGACCGGTGCCGGCCCACCCGCTCAGTGGTAGGCGTCCAGCCCCGTCAGGGTCGATACGAAAACCGGTTCCCCGTGCTGCTCCCCGACGACCTCAACCGTCGTGATTCCGGGAAGCGTCGGCGGGATACGGCGTGCCTCGATCACACAGGGCGCGCCGTGTTCCGCGTACCGGTGGAACTGCGTGCCGAAGGCGTACGGAACGAAGCGGGCGGGCGCGAGCAGCGCGCGGGCGGCCTGTTGCGCCGCGTCGAGCAACGAGAGCCCGGGGACATGGTCGTTCGCCGGGTTGACGACGGTGGCGTGCCCGGGCGCGATCCGCAGCAGCCACCGGCCCGGCACCCCGGTGGGGGAGAGCAGCACATCGCGGTCGCTGGCGCTGCCGGTCAACTCCCGCGGCACCGGCGGCGCGAGCGGGCCCGGGGCGGGCCGGGCCAGCAGTCGCTCGCCGCGGATCCGGCGGTAGACACCGGGCGAGGTCACACTCACGTGGGAGTGGCCGGTGGCGACGACCTGACCACTCGTGCGGATGGTCATGTCGAACCGGCTGCTGGCCAGCGCACCGGCCCGCATGCGGGTGCCACTGCACGTGACGTCGATGGTCAGCGGGGTCGGCGCGGTCCTGGAGGCGAGGTGCCCCGGGGCCGTCGTGTAGACGAGGTCGCTGAGGATGAAGTGGTGGCCGAGGGGGACGCCGAGCTCGCTGTGCGAGAGCAGCAACCCGGCCTGGCGGATGGTCTCGCCGGTGAGGACGGGGTGGTGCCGGCCGTGGCTGGGGGTGAAGTACCCGTGGTTGTGGGGCCATTGGCCGGTGAGCGAGAAGCGGCTGCCGTCCCGGCGCTGCCGGGACGTGATCAGCACGTCCTCCGGATGCGGGCGGTGCACGAGTTCGCCGGGGACGGGGGTTTCCGCGGCGGGATGGTTCCGGGCCGGCTGCGCCTGACGTCGGGTCGTGGGCCGAACTGTGCTGCTGACCTGCAACGTGTCGCTCATGACAGTCCCTAGGCATCAAGACGAAGAGCTCCGGACACGGTTTAAGATACGTACCATCCGGTTTTCTTTTCAATGCTGATGCCAAGGTGCGGGGCAGTCGCTGTTCTGGAGGAAACTTGAGTCGTAGCGAATTGCTGAGAGACTCAAGCCTTTGAGAGACGGGAGGCGTTCTGTGGCACGTCAGGACCGCGCGATCAGGACCCGGCGAGTGATCTTGGAAGCCGCCGCGTCGGTCTTCGACGAGTCCGGTTTCGACCGCGCCACCATCGCGGAGATCCTCGCGCGCGCGGGCGTGACGAAGGGCGCCCTGTACTTCCACTTCTCCTCCAAGGAGGAACTCGCCCTCGCCGTGCTGCACGAGCAGGTGTTGGACATCGCCGTGCGGCCGCAGCAGATCAAGCTCCAGGAATTCGTGGACGCGGGGCAGATCCTCGCCTACCGGCTCCGTGACGACGCGATCCAGCGCGGCGCCGCCCGTCTGGCCATCGAGCAGGGCTCCAACCGCCTCGACCGCCGGCAGTCAATGTCCGCGTGGACGTCGTTCGTTGAGGGCCTGCTCAAGGAGGCCAAGGCGCGCGGCGAGGTCCTGGAGAGCGTCAACGTGCGGGACGTCGCGGAGCTGTTCGTCGGGGCCTTCGCCGGCATCCAGATGATGTCGAAGGCGTTCACCGACCAGGACGACCTCTGCCACCGGCTGGCCGTCTTCTTCGAGCACACCCTGCCCACCATCGCCGTGCCCGCGATGCTCGCCAGACTCAGACTCGACCCGGAGCGCGGCGCCCTCCTCGACGCGGAACTCCGGCGCCACCGGGAGGCGCGCGAGGCCGCCGAGGGCGTGGAGGACGCGGCGGGCGCTCACCTGCTGGACGCGGCGCCGTAGCGAGACTTCCCCGCTGCGCGCGGGGTTCCGCCGGGTGCGGAGCTGTGGAACGGAAGCTCCCCCCGTGTACCGGAAAGCCGGTTCCGTCCCCGGCGCGCGCCGGCGCCCGCGCTCCGCCTTTGACCCACTCTTGATCCCTGCGCGAACGCATTGTCAGTGGCGTGCGGTTCACTGGATCCAGTGTCCGAAACGAGGCGGGGGAGGAGCGGTGCACGGCGTGCCGGACGGACCCGGACGTGGGCCGGGGGACGGGCAGGGGAGCGGGCCGAGGAGAGCGCCCAGGAGGGCGTCGCCGGCCGGGCGCACACGGTTGGCCTGCGCAAGGGCGGGAGCGATCGGCGGTGCGGTGCACGGGAGTTGGCACGGGCGGCCGCCGAGAGCGGCGGGCGTGAGCGAGATCACCGCCCGAAGCGCGAGACGCGCAGAGGTGTCTTGGAATAGCCCCTCGCGGTGACACGTTCGTCATGCACGTATCAAGGGGTCGCCCCCTGCCCGAGCGCCGCGCACCGTCGCGCACGGCGCACCCGCTCCGCTCGCTCCTGCCGCTCTGGAGGCCGCCCGCATGACCCAGACGACGACGGACCAACTCCCCGCGAGTTCGGCGGAATCCGCCGCCGCGCCACCGCATCCCCCGCGCTCCGGCGGCGGACACCGCGCACCCCGCAGAGCGCAGGCCGGGGTTGTCCCCGTCCTCGCCTTCGCCGGCATCACCGTCGCGGTGATGCAGACGCTGCTCGTGCCGGTCATCAAGGACCTGCCGACGCTGCTCGGCACGGCGCCCAGCAACGCCACCTGGGTCATGACCGCCACCCTCCTCGCCGGCGCCGTCGCCACCCCCATCATGGGTCGCCTCGGCGACCTCTACGGCAAGCGGCGAATGCTGCTGGCCAGCCTCGGCGTCATGGTCATCGGCTCGCTGATCTGCGGATTCACCAGCCAGTTGGTCGTCATGATCGTCGGCCGCGCGCTCCAGGGCTTCGCGATGGGCGCGATACCCCTCGGCATCGGCCTGATGCGCGACGAACTCCCCAGGGAGCGGCTCGGCTCGGCCATGGCGCTGATGAGCTCCTCGATAGGCGTCGGCGGCGGACTCGCGGTGCCCGGCGCGGCCCTGGTGGCCCAACACGCCGACTGGCACGCGCTGTTCTTCACCGCCGCGGGGCTCGGCGTGCTGTCGATGCTGCTCACCCTGCTCATCGTCCCGGAGACCCCGGTCCGGGCGCCCGGCCGCTTCGACGTCGCCGGCGCCCTCGGCCTGTCCGCCGGGCTCGTCGCCCTGTTGCTGCCGATCACCAAGGGCAGTGACTGGGGCTGGGGTTCACCCCGCACCCTCGTCCTGTTCGGGGCCGCCGCGCTGATCCTGTTGCTCTGGGGCGTGATGGAGCTGCGGATCGCCGACCCGCTGGTGGACCTGCGCACCAGCGCCCGCCGCGAGGTGCTGCTCACCAACCTCGCCTCCATCACGGTCGGCGTGGCGTTCTACGCCATCTCCCTGGTGCTGCCGCAGTTGCTCCAACTGCCCAAGTCGACCGGCTACGGCCTCGGTCAGACGATGGTGGTCGCCGGGCTCTGCGTGGCACCGCTGGGCCTGACGATGATGCTCGTCGCGCCGGTCTACGCCCGGATCGCCGCCCGCCGCGGCCCGAAGGTCTCGCTGCTGCTCGGCATGCTGATCATCGGCATCGGGTACGGCGCCGGCATCGGCCTGATGCAGGCCCCCTGGCAGACCGCCGTCGTCGCGGTGGTGGTCGGCGCCGGCATCGGCCTGGCGTACTCCTCGCTGCCGGCGCTGATCGTCGGCGCCGTCGACGCCTCCGAGACCGGCGCGGCCAACGGGCTGAACACGCTGATGCGTTCCATCGGCACCTCCGTCTCCAGCGCCGTGATCGGCATGGTCCTGGCGCACATGTCCCGGCCGCTGGGCTCGGCCATGGTCCCCACGATGGCCGGCTTCCGGGTCTCGTTCCTGATCGCCACCGCCGCGGTCGCCCTCGGCGTGCTCGTGGCCGCCTTCCTGCCCTCCCCGCGCAAGACCCCGCCCCGCCCGCAGCCCACGGACGAAGCCAAGCCGACACCCACCACCCCCGAGCCGCCCACCACCGACGCGCCGGCGAACGTCGACCAACCCACCGCCCCCGCCGGCTTCCGAGGCCGGGTCACGCACGCCACCGGCGAGCCGGTCCCGGGCGCCACCGTCACCCTCATCGACCGGCACGGACAGCAGGCCGGCGTCACCACGGCCGCGGCCGACGGGAGTTACGCCCTCGCCGCCCCGACCGCGGGCACCTACGTCCTCACCGCCGCCGCCCCCGGCCACGCCCCACAGGCCACCTCTGCCACGCACTTCGGCGAGGGCACGGTGGCCGACGCCGACCTGGTCCTGCCGGCCACTCACGGCCGCCTCTCCGGCACCCTGCTCGGCGGCCCGCACGGCACCGCCCTGCCCGACGCCAGCGTCGTCGTCACCGACGCCCGGGGCGACGTGGCCACCGCCACGGCAACCGACACCGACGGCCAGTGGACCATCCCCCACCTTCCGGACGGCGACTACACCCTCGTCTTCAGCGCGCCGGGACACCAACCGACGGCCCGCACCGCCCAGTTGACCCGCGGCGACGGCCCCGGCGCTCCCCACGTCCGGGAGATCCGCCTGCGCCCCGGCGCCACCGTCGCCGGCACGGTCCACGCCCCCAACGGCCGCCCCCTCGCCGACGCCTCGGTCACGCTCCTGGAAGACGGCACGGTCGTCGCCCACACCGTCACGGGCCCGGACGGTTCCTACGCCTTCACCGACCTGACCGCCCGTCACTACACCCTGTCCGCGGCCGGATACCCGCCCCACGCCGCCGCCATATCCCTCCCCAACGGCGCCGACGCACACCTCGACCTCGACCTCACCCACCCCCCAGTCGGAAACTGACCGGAACCGCCCACGCCGGCGACGGGCCCAAGGAAGGTGACGGCCAGGGAACCTGACGGCCCGTCACTGTCCCTTCGTTCCCCTCCCCAACCGCGCCCGCCCACGGCCGAAAAACACGGTTCCCGTGCAACCCCGGCGTCAAGGAAAGCGTCTCGTCTACACCCTATGGTGGGATTTCAGTCGAGTGCGGACTCCCGGTCCGCCCCGGTCGCGCTACCGCACCATCAGCACCGACGCCCGGAGCCCGCCCCTGCGCACTTACCAGGGGCATGGGCCCACGGCCCGGGACACCAGGGGCGGAAGCGGTTTTCCGGGACGGGTGGGCAGGAAGGCTGAAACGGCCGAACCTCGTAGTGCCGCGTCCGCAACCGCGCGGATTTCTGCGAGCCTGGGCGGCGCACCGGAGTTCGGGCTGGTCACACCGGCCACCGGGGCAGCGTCCCGCCGGGCGCGCGGCCTCGTTAGCGGGGTGTTAGTCCCTCGTTAGCGGACCGGCAGTGCTCGGGAGCACGCTGGAAGAGCAACGGACGGACCGTACGCACCCACCTTTACGAGGGTACCCACCTACCAGACGAGGGGGACTCATGTCGCTCACCTTCAAGACCCTCGGTCGCGGCCGCCGCGTCGCCGCCGGATCGCTGATCGCCATCACCGCGCTGACGCTCTCCGCCTGTCAGAACGGCACGGACAACAGCGCGTCCCGCTCCTCGTCGGCCGCCGCACCCGCCACCTCCACCGCGAACGGCACGCCGTCGGCCGGCGGCGCCGCGCAGACCGCGGGCAACTCGCCCCGGCCGTCCAACGCGCCCAAGCCCTCCGGCGGCGCCAAGGGCGTCCCCAACGCCAGTCAGGCCAACCCCTCGGCCATGACGGACTCGGACCGTTGCACCGCGGCGAACATGTCGCTGCGCCTGGGCCGCACCGACATCGGGGCCGGCAACATCCGGGTCCCGCTGATCTTCACCAACAAGGGCAAGAAGGCGTGCTCGCTGCGCGGCTTCCCGGGCGTCTCGCTGATCCAGCGCGACGGCTCGGCGGTCGGCACCCCCGCCACCCGCGAGGGCGGCGCCGGCGGCAGCGTCCGCCTCCAGCCCGGGCAGAGCGCGCACGCCCTGCTGCACACGGTGAACGAGGGCGTCTCGGACACCCCCTGCTGGTCGAACTCGCAGATCGTCTTCGTCTACCCGCCCGGCTCCAAGGAGTCCATGACCACCGGCAGCGGCGGCCTGCGGGTGTGCGGCGGCACCTTCACGGTGTCCACGCTGACCACCGGGGTGCCGTCCTAAGAACCACCCTCCACGGGCCGCGGGGTCGTTCCGGTGCTGGTGCGTCACCGGAACGGCCCCCGTCGGCTCTCCGCGGCTCCCGGGTGGTGTTACCAAGGTGGGCGGAAGGCGTGCCGAGCGCCTCCGTCGACCACCTCCCCGAGGAGGCGCACCGCCATGGAAGCCGCACCCTCCGCCGCATCCGACTCCCCCTCGCCCGCGCGCAGCGACGCGGACGAGCCCCCGATCCACGTCCTCTGGATCAACGCCGGGCTGAGCTGCGACGGCGACTCAGTGGCGCTCACCGCGGCGACCCAACCGAGCATCGAGGAGATCGCGCTCAGCGTCCTGCCCGGCCTGCCGAAGATCCAGGTCCACTGGCCGCTGATCGACTTCGAATGCGGCCCCACCCAGGGCGCGGACACCTTCATCGAGTGGTTCTTCAAGGGCGAACGCGGCGAGATCGACCCGTTCGTCCTCGTCGTCGAGGGGTCCATCCCCAACGAGACCATCAAGCCCGAGGGCTACTGGTGCGGCTTCGGTGACGACCCGGAGACCGGGCAGCCCATCACCACCAGCGAGTGGATCGACCGGCTCGCCCCCAAGGCGCTCGCCGTCGTCGCCATCGGCACCTGCGCCACCTACGGCGGCATCCACGCCATGGCCGGCAATCCGACCGGCGCGATGGGCGTGCCCGACTACCTCGGCTGGGACTGGAAGTCCCAGGCCGGCATCCCGATCGTGTGCGTCCCGGGCTGCCCCATCAAGCCGGACAACTTCGCCGAGACCCTGGTCTATCTGCTCTACCAGGCGGCCGGCGCGGCCCCGATGATCCCGCTGGACGACCAGCTGCGACCCACCTGGCTCTTCGGCGAGACCGTGCACGAGGGCTGCGACCGGGCCGGCTACTACGAGCAGGGCCAGTTCGCCACCACCTACGACTCACCGAAGTGCCTGGTGAAGGTCGGCTGCTGGGGCCCCGTGGTCAAATGCAACGTGCCCAAGCGGGGTTGGATGGACGGCATCGGCGGGTGCCCCAACGTGGGCGGTGTCTGTATCGCCTGCACCATGCCCGGCTTCCCCGACAAGTTCATGCCGTTCATGGACGAGCCGCCCGGCGCCAAGCTCTCCAGCACCGCCAGCGCGACCTACGGCGGGCTCGTCCGCCGACTGCGCTCCATCACCGCCAGAACCGTTGACCACGAACCCAAGTGGCGCCACCGCGGCGAGCAGTTGACCACCGGTTACCGCCGTCCCTAGTGACCGGTCCTCTTCTCAACGCTCCGTCAGTTACCCATCCCGGTACGCGAAGAAGGGCAGTGCACAGACAATGGCACCGAAGACCAAGACGGCCGGTGACGGCAGCGGTCTGACGGAGATGTCCTGGGATCCCATCACCCGGATCGTGGGCAGCCTGGGCATCCACACCAAGATCGACTTCAAGCAGAAGCGGGTCGCCGAGTGCTACAGCACCTCGTCCGTCTTCCGCGGCTACAGCGTCTTCATGCGCGGCAAGGACCCGCGCGACGCGCACTTCATCACCAGCCGGATCTGCGGGATCTGCGGCGACAACCACGCGACCTGCTCCGTCTACGCCCAGAACATGGCCTACGGGGTCAAGCCCCCGCACCTCGGCGAGTGGATCATCAACCTCGGCGAGTCCGCGGAGTACATGTTCGACCACAACATCTTCCAGGAGAACCTGGTCGGGGTCGACTACTGCGAGAAGATGGTCCGCGAGACCAACCCCGGGGTATGGGAGCTCGCCCAGCGCACCGAGGCCCCGCACGCCGGCGACCACGGCTACCGCACCATCGCCGACATCATGACCGCCCTCAACCCCATCGAGGGCGAGTTCTACCGCGAGGCCCTCCAAGTCAGCCGCTACACCCGGGAGATGTTCTGCCTCATGGAGGGCCGCCATGTGCACCCCTCCACGCTCTACCCGGGCGGCGTCGGCACCGTCGCCAGCGTCCAGCTCTTCACCGACTACCTCAGCCGGTTGATGCGCTACGTCGAGTTCATGAAGCGCGTGGTGCCGCTCCACGACGACCTCTTCGACTTCTTCTACGAGGCGCTGCCCGGCTACGAGGAGGTTGGCCGGCGCCGGGTGCTGCTCGGCTGCTGGGGCGCCCTCAACGACCCCGAGCACTGCGACTTCACCTACCGCAACATGACGGACTGGGGCCGACGGATGTTCGTCACCCCGGGCATCGTCGTCGACGGCAAGCTGGTCACCAACGACCTCACCGAGATCAACCTCGGCATCCGCATCCTCCTCGGCAGCTCCTACTACCAGGACTGGGAGGGCCAGGAGAAGTTCGTCACCCACGACCCGCTCGGCAACCCCATCGACGCCCGCCACCCCTGGAACCAACACACCATCCCCGCCCCGCAGAAGCGGGACTTCAACGACAAGTACAGCTGGGTGATGTCGCCGCGCTGGTTCGACGGCACGGAGCACCTGGCGCTGGACACCGGCGGTGGCCCGATCGCCCGCCTGTGGTCCACCGCCCTCTCCGGCCTCGTCGACACCCCCTACGTCAAGGCCACCGGCCACAGCGTCGTCATCGACCTGCCGCGCAGCA
Source organism: Streptomyces sp. NPDC057743 (assembly GCF_042798755.1). Lineage (NCBI taxonomy): Bacteria > Bacillati > Actinomycetota > Actinomycetes > Kitasatosporales > Streptomycetaceae > Streptomyces > Streptomyces sp. NPDC057743. The sequence continues at coordinate 43,118 of NZ_JBHVJX010000043.1, read as the reverse complement.
TGACCCGGCCCGAGACCCGCTTCGAGTGGCAGATCCCGAAGTGGAGCAACGCCCTGGAGCGCAACCGGGCCCGCACCTACTTCCAGGCATACGCGGCGGCCATGGCGCTGCACTTCGCCGAGCAGGGGCTGGAGGAGGTCCGCGCCGGACGGACCCAGACCTGGGAGAAGTTCGAGGTGCCCGACGAGTCCATCGGCTGCGGTTTCACCGAGGCGGTGCGCGGCGTCCTCTCGCACCACATGGTCATCCGCGACGGGAAGATCGCCAACTACCACCCCTATCCGCCGACGCCGTGGAACGCCAGCACCCGCGACTCCTACGGCACCCCGGGCCCGTACGAGGACGCCGTGCAGAACACCCCGATCTTCGAGGAGAACGCCCCGGAGAACTTCAAGGGCATCGACATCATGCGGGCGGTGCGCAGCTTCGACCCGTGTCTGCCGTGCGGCGTCCACATGTACGTCGGCGGTCGGACCGTGGAGACCATGCACGTTCCCACCGGGCTGAGCGGGTTGGCCGGATGACCGCGCAAGTGCCCGTCATCGATGCCGAGTTGACGGGGCGTCGGGTCGAGGAGTTGCTGGACCGGCTCATCGAGCGTGGCGACGCCGCGACGGCCGCGACCGCCGAGGAACTCGTCCGCGTCCTGATGGACTTCTACGGCGCCGGGCTGGCCCGCGTCCTGCACCTGGTCGAGCGGCGCACCGACGCCGGTGGCCCGCGGGCCGCGCTGCTGGGCGATGCGCTGGTAGCCAGCCTGTTGGTGCTGCACGACCTGCACCCGGAGGACGTCACCGCCCGCATCGGGCGGGCGTTGGCGAGCGTGCGGGGCCAGGACGCGGTGGAGGTCGCTCAGTTCGTGCCGGAGAGCGGGGCGCTGCGGCTGCGGGAGGGCACGTCCGGGGGCTGCGGCTGTGGGGGCGCGGCCGACCGGTCCGCGGTGGAGGGCGCGCTGTCCTGCTTCGCGCCGGAGGTGACGTCGGTGGCCTGGGAGGCGGGCGGCGCACCGGAGTTGCCGCTGCTGCAGATCTCCCGCCGCCCGCCGACCACCGCCCCCGCGTCGTGAGCGCGCGCACCGCCGCCGCCCACCGCGGCCTGCGGCGCTTCCGGGCCCCGGCGCCGGCGCCGCCCGAGCGCTGCGAGCTGTGCGGCGCCGAACTCGTCGACCGGCACCGCCACTTGGTCGACACCAGGAACCGCGCGCTGGCCTGCGCCTGCCCGCCCTGCGCGCTGCTCTTCGAGCGGCCCGGCGCCGGTGGCGGCCAGTTCCGCACCGTCCCCGACCGCTACCTCGCCGACCCCGGACACCGCCTCGACGACGCCCTCTGGGACCGGCTGAACATCCCCGTCGGCGTCGCCTTCCTGCTGGACAACACCGCGCTGGGTCGGATGGTGGCGCTCTACCCCAGCCCGGCCGGCGCCACCGAGAGCGAACTCGACCCGGCCGCCCGGCAGTCCGTCCGCGACGCCACCTCGCTCGCCGGGCTCCTCGCCCCCGACGTGGAGGCCCTGCTGCTGCACCGCACCCCGGGCCGCACCGACTGCCACCTGATCCCCGTCGACCGCGCCTACGAACTCACCGGCCGGCTAAGGATGTTGTGGCGGGGCTTCGACGGCGGGGCCGAGGCTCGGGCCGCCCTGGCGGAGTTCTTCGCCGAGGTCGAGGGCCGGGCCCGGGAGCCGCGGGAGGAGGGCCGGCGGCCGTGACCGAGCTGTCCTTCGCCTGCACCGGCGTCCGCGCCGACCGCTACGCCGCCGCCCCCACCCTCCTCTTCCGGCTGCGGATCACCGCCGCCGACGGGGCCCGGGTGCACGCCCTGGCGCTGCGCTGCCAGCTCCGCATCGAACCGGCCCGGCGCGACCACGACTCCGAGGAGGCCGCCGCGCTGGCCGACCTCTTCGGCGCGCGGTCCCGTTGGGGCAGCACCCTCAAGCCCCTCCAGTTCGCCCAGGTCTCCCTCGTCGTCCCCGGTTTCCAGGGCGAGACCGAGGTGGACCTGCCCGTCCCGTGCAGCCACGACCTGGAGGTCGCCGCCGGCCGCTACGTGCACGCCCTGCGGGACGGCGAGGTGCCGCTGCTGCTGCTCTTCTCCGGCACCGTCTTCGCCGGTCCCGGCGGCTTCCAGGTCGCGCCGGTGCCCTGGCACAAGGAGGCCGAGTGCCGCCTTCCGGTGGCCGTGTGGCGGGAGATGACCGACACCCACTTCCCCGGCTGCGGTTGGCTGCGGCTGCCGCGGGAGAGCCTCGACGCCCTGCTGGCGTTCCGGTCCCGGCACGCCCTGCCGTCCTGGGAGGCCACCGTCGCCGCGCTGTTGGCCACCGCGGACGGTGCCGCGCCCGCCCGCGGAGGCTTCCCCGCCGTCGCCCGCCCCACCACCGAGAGGACCGCACCGTGACCACCTCCGCGCCCACGGACACCCTGGCGGAACGGTTCGCCACCGCCCGGCAGGTCGCGGACGCCGTGCTCTTCGAGGGCTATGTGCTCTACCCCTACCGGGCGTCCGCCGCCAAGAACCGGCTGCGCTGGCAGTTCGGCGTCCTGGTGCCGCCCCACTGGGGCGCCGGCGCCGAACCCTCCCACCAGCGCACCGAATGCCTCATGGAGCCCCGCGCCGGCGCCCGGCTCCGCGCCGAGCTGCGGTTCCTGCGCGCCCAGCGCCGCACCGTCCAACGCCTGCGCCCGGACGGCACGTTCGAGACCGCCCCGGAACTGGAGCTGCCCGACCGGGTGTTGGTCCCCTGGGACGAGGGCGTCGAGGAGCGGTGCCCGGTCGACGTCCCCGTGGCCGAGCTGGCGGGCGACGGCGTCACCATCCCGTTCACCCGGCCCGCGGGCGAGGAGACCGAGCCGGTGCACGACGCGGACGGGCGGCAGGTGGGCCGGTTGGTGCGCCGTCGCGCGGAGATCAGCGGGGCGCTGCGGCTGACCGCGCGGGAGCTCGCGGGCCCGTACGCGGTGCGGCAGTTGACCGCGACCGTGACGAACTCCAGCGACTGGCGGCCGGGCCCGGACGCGGACGACCGGGACGCGGCGCTGCCCCGGTCGCTGGTCGCCGCGCACCTCCTGCTCGGCCTGACCGCCGGCCGGTTCCTCTCCCAGACCGACCCGCCCGAATGGGCCCGGGGCGCGGTCGCCGACTGCCGCAACGAGCACACCTGGCCGGTCCTGGCCGGCCCGCCCGGCAGCGCCGACGTGGTGCTCTCCGCCCCGATCATCCTGGCGGACCACCCGGCCATCGCCCCCGAGAGCCCCGGCGCGCTCTACGACGCCCTGGAGATCGACGAGATCCTCACCCTGCGCACGGCGGCCCTCACCGACCAGGAGAAGCGCGAGGCCCGCGGCACCGACCCCCGGGCCGCCGAGGTCATCGCCCTCGCCGACGGGATGCCGCCCGAGGTCCTGGAGCGACTGCACGGCGCCGTACGGGAGTTGCGGGCGGCCACCGGGCCCGACCCGGCCCCGGAACCGACCCGCCCCGACGCCCCCTGGTGGGACCCGGGCGCCGACCGCTCCGTGGACCCGCTGACCGACCGCATCACCGTCGACGGCCGCCCGATCGGCGCCGGCAGCCGGGTGGCGCTGCGCCCCGGCCGGCGCCGCACCGACGCCCAGGACCTCTTCCTGCACGGCCGCACCGCGCACGTCGAGGCCGTACTGCACGACGTGGACGGCGGGGTGCACCTCGCGGTGACCGTCGAGGGCGACCCGGGCGCCGACATCCGGCGCGAACAGGGGCGGTTCCTGTACTTCCAACCCGACGAAGTCGTGCCCCTGGAGGACGAGTGACCAGCGACCCGATCCAACCCCTGCCACCCGGCCGCGCTGTGTCGCTCCCACCCGGCCGCGCTGTGCCTCTCCCACCCGGCCGCACCCTGGTTGCGGGCGTCGGCAACATCTTCCTCGGCGACGACGGCTTCGGCGTAGAGACCGCCCGCGCGCTCGCGGAACACCCGCTCCCCGACGGCGTGGACCTGGTCGACTCCGGTATCCGGGGCGTCGACCTGGCCTACCGGATGCTGGACGGCTACGCCTCGGTGCTGCTGGTGGACGCCGCGTCGCGCGGCGGCCGGCCCGGCTCGCTCTACCTCCTGGAGGCCACCGCCCCCGCCGACGCCCCGGCCCGCCCCGGCGCCGCCCCGCTCGACGCCCACCACATGACCCCGGACGCCGTCCTGGCGCTGCTCGGCACGCTCAGCGCCGGCACCGGCGCCCGCCGCCCCGAGCGCGTCCTGGTCGTCGGCTGCGAACCCGCCGACACCGCCGAGGGGATCGGCCTGAGCGCCCCGGTCGCCGCCGCCGTCGACGAGGCCGTCCGGCTCGTGCTGCGACTGGTCGGCGCGCCGGAGCCGGCGCCGGTCCCCGCCGCCCCCATCGAGAGGAACACCACCCCATGCTGAAGATCGCCCTCGGCGGCACGCTGGCCGCCATCCTCGCCGTCGCCCTGCGCAACCTGCCCGACATCAAGCGGTACTTGCGGATGCGCACCATGTGAGGCGCGGCGGTCCCGCGGGTGGCGGGGCGCGCTGCACCGAACGGTGTATGCCCCGGCGAGGCACCCCGGGCGCCCCGGGACGGGACCGTCTAATGGGGCAGCGGCAACCGGTCGTCACACCCGAAAGGGACGGACCGATGCACGAGATGTCCATCGCGCTGGCGGTCATCGACCAGGTCGAGCGCGCGATCCCGCCCGCCGGCGCCGCCGCGGTCAGCAGCGTCCGGCTACAGATCGGTGAACTGGCCGGGGTGGTCCCCGACGCCCTGGCCTTCTCCTTCCAACTCGCCATCGAGGAAACGGTGCTGGCCGGCGCCGAGCTGATCACCGAACCGATCGCGGCCCGCGCCCGCTGCGGCCGCTGCGCGCGGACCTGGCCGGCGGGCCGACCGCCGCGGCTGAGCTGTACCGGGTGCGGCGGGGCGTCCGTGGAGCTGCTGTCCGGCCGCGAACTGCGGATCGCGGACGTCAGTTGGCGCGACGTCCCGGTATCCACCCCGACGCACGAGGAGCGCTGATCCCATGTGCCGTGTCCTTGATCTGCAACAGGCGGTGCTCGCCAAGAACGACGCCTGCGCCCACACCCTGCGCGAAGAGCTGGCGGCCCGCGGCACCGCGGTCGTCAACCTGCTCTCCAGCCCGGGCAGTGGCAAAACCGCCCTGCTGGAGAGGGAGTTGACCCTCGCCAGGGAGCGCGGGGTGCCGGTCGCCGCGCTCACCGCCGACCTGGCCACCGAGAACGACGCGGTCCGCCTGGCCCGCGCCGAGGTCCCCGTCAAACAGGTGCTCACCGACGGGCTGTGCCACCTGGAGGCCGAGATGCTCGGTGGGCACCTGGACGGTTGGCTGCCCGCCGACACCCGGCTGCTGTTCGTCGAGAACGTCGGCAACCTGGTCTGCCCCGCCTCCTACGACCTGGGGGAGACGCTGCGGGTGGTGCTGGCCTCGGTGACCGAGGGCGAGGACAAGCCGCTGAAGTACCCCACCGCCTTCGGGCTGGCCCACCTGGTGCTGATCACCAAGACCGACCTCGCCGCTGCGGTGGACTTCGACGAGACGACGTTCCGCGCCAACGTGGAACGGATCAACCCCGGCGCCGAGGTCGTCCGCACCTCGGTGCGCGGCGGCGAGGGCCTCGGGACGCTGCTGGAACGGGCGTTGGCGGCGCGGGAGAACGGTCCCGGGCACATCCCGGTGATGACCCGCCGGTCGCACCACCTGCACGACGGCCTTGAGGACCGGGACGGCGACCGCGGCCCGGTGGGGTCGAGCCGGTCATGACCGTCGGGCAGCCCGGTGCCGGCACCGTTCCGCAGGCTCCCGCACCGTCCCCCGGGCCGCCGGACCCGGCGCCCGCCCCGTCCTCGTACGACGGCGGACGCACCGGGCGCCCCGCCCAGGCGCCCGCTACGGCCGTCGCCCGCCGGCGGATCATCGTGCGCGGCATCGTGCAGGGCGTCGGATTCCGCCCGTTCGTCCACGGCCTCGCCACGGAACTGGGGCTGACCGGGCATGTGAGCAACACCGGTGAGGGCGTGGACGTCGAGGTCGAGGGGCCGGCCGGGGCGCTGCACCGGTTCGCCGCGCGGCTGTGCGACCAGGCGCCGCCGCTGGCGGTCGTCGAGGCCGTGGACGGCGAGGACCTCGCCCCCACCGGCGACACCGGCTTCACCATCCGCCCCTCCCGCACCCGTGGCCCGGCCCGCACCCTGGTCGCCCCGGACGCCGCCACCTGCGACGCCTGCCTGGCCGAGCTGACCGACCCGGACGACCGCCGCCACCGGCACCCGTTCATCAGCTGTACGCACTGCGGCCCGCGGTTCACCATCGTCCGCGCGCTGCCCTACGACCGTGCCCAGACCACGATGGCCGGCTTCCCGATGTGCCCGCGGTGCGCGGCCGAGTACGCCGACCCGACGGACCGGCGGTTCCATGCGCAGCCGATCGCCTGTCATGACTGCGGGCCTCGACTGCGCCTGCTGGCCGCGGGCCCGGACGGTGCGGGCGGCGCCGCGGAGCGACCGCGTGCGGTCCCTGGCGACCCGGTGGCCGGCACCCGGCGGCTGCTCGCCGACGGCGCCATCGTCGCCGTCAAGGGGCTCGGCGGCTACCACCTGGTGTGCGACGCGGCGAACGACCGCGCGGTGACGGAGCTGCGCCGCCGCAAGGCCCGTGGGGACAAGCCGCTCGCACTGATGGCACGTCAACTTACTGATGTGGAAGGGCTGGTGGAAGTCGGGGCGGAGGAGCGCGAGCTGCTCACCGGGCCGGTGCGGCCGATCGTGCTGCTGCGCCGGCATCCCGGCGGGCCCGCGAGCGGGGCACCCGCGGTCTCCGAGGCCGTCGCCCCCGGCTGCCCCGACCTCGGGCTGATGCTGCCCTACACCCCACTGCACCACCTGCTGTTCGGCCTGCCCGGCGACGACCCCGGCCCCCGGCTGCTGGTGATGACCAGCGGCAACGTCTCCGGCGAACCGCTCGTCACCGACGACGCGGACGCCCTGGTCCGTCTGGCGCGCCTGGCGGATGCCTGGCTCGCCCACGACCGGGCCATCCAGGTCCCGTGCGACGACTCGGTGGTCCGGATCAGCGACGGTGAGCCGCTGTACGTACGGCGCTCGCGCGGCCGGGCGCCGTATCCGGTGCCGCTGCCGGTGCCGGTACGGCCCGCGCTGGCCACCGGCGGCGACCTCAAGACCGCGCTGTGCCTGGGGGAGGGGCGGCGGGCCTGGCTGTCCGCGCACATCGGTGACATGGACGACCTGGCAACCCAGTTGGCGTTCGAACGGGCCGCCGCGCACCTGGAGACGATCACCGGGGTCCGGCCGCGGCTGCTCGCCACCGACCGGCACCCCGGATACCGCACCGGCCAGTGGGCCCGCCGCCACACCGGCGGCCGGCCGCTGGTCCGGGTCCAGCACCACCACGCCCACGTCGCCGCCGCCATGGCCGAACACGGGCTGGACGGCCGGCAGCCGGTGATCGGCGTCGCCTTCGACGGCACCGGCTACGGCGACGACGGCGCGATCTGGGGCGGCGAGATCCTCCTCGCCGACTACGCCGGGTACCGCCGCTTCGTCCAACTCGGCTACGTCCCGCAGCCCGGCGGCGACGCCGCCATCCGCCGCCCCTACCGCATGGCCCTCGCCCACCTGCGCGCCGCCGGCCTGCCCTGGACCGCCGACCTGCCCCCGGTGACGGCCTGTCAGTCCGACGAACTGCCTCTGTTGGAACGCCAGTTGGAGCGCAACGTCAACTGTGCCCCGACCTCCAGCATGGGCCGGCTCTTCGACGCGGTCTCCTCGCTCGCCGGGGTCTGCCACCACGCCGGGTACGAGGCCCAGGCCGCGGTGGCACTGGAGGCCGCGGCCCGCACCGCCGGCGACGACCGCGGCCCCGGCTACACCTTCGCACTGCGCACCGGCGCCCCGGCCGGTGGCACCGCCGCGCTGGTCGCCGACCCCACCCCCGTACTCGCCGCGATCGTCGAGGACGTGCGCGCCGGCGCCGGCCGGGCACTGGTCGCGGCCCGCTTCCACGCCGCCGTCGCCGGCCTCGTGCGGCGCGCCTGCGGGCTGGCCCGGGAGCGCACCGGCCTGGCGACCGTGGCGCTGACCGGCGGCGTCTTCGGCAACACCCTGCTGGCCGAGACCGCCGCCCGGATGCTGCGGCAGGACGGTTTCACCGTGCTGCGGCACCGCCTGGTGCCGCCCAACGACGGCGGGTTGGCGCTCGGTCAGCTGCTGGTCGCGGCCCGCAGGCGCGATGCCTAGCTCGCAGCCCGTATGTACCCCCACCCGCACGACGAGGAGGACCCATGTGCCTGGCGGTGCCCGGCATGGTGATGGAGATCGAGGATCGGGACGGCACCCGGATGGCCACCGTCGACTTCGGCGGGGTGGTCAAGGAGGTGTGCCTGGAATACGTCCCGGACCTCGCGGTCGGTGAGTACGCGATCGTCCACGTGGGCTTCGCGCTCCAGCGGCTCGACGAGGAGTCGGCCCGCCGGACCCTGGCGCTCTTCGAGGAACTCGGGCTGCTTCAGGAGGAGTTCGGCGATCCATGGGAGGCGGCCGCGGAACAGGACGGACCGCAGGCTAAGGAGGCGCGGCAGTGAAGTACCTCGACGAGTTCCAAAACCCCGAACTGGCCCGGAAGTTGCTGGACGACATCCGGGGCACGGTGACCCGGCCCTGGGCGTTGATGGAGGTCTGCGGCGGCCAGACGCACACCATCATCCGGCACGGCATCGACCAACTCCTGCCCGAGGAGGTCGAGTTGATCCACGGGCCGGGGTGTCCGGTGTGCGTGACCCCACTGGCGGTCATCGACAAGGCGTTGGAGATCGCCGCCCGGCCCGAGGTGATCTTCTGCTCGTTCGGCGACATGCTGCGGGTCCCAGGCACCGACCGCGACCTGTTCCGGGTGCGCAGCGAGGGCGGCGACGTCCGCGTGGTCTACTCCCCGCTCGACGCGCTGAAGGTCGCCCAACAGAACCCGCACCGCGAGGTGGTGTTCTTCGGCATCGGCTTCGAGACCACCGCCCCGCCCAACGCCATGGCGGTCCACCAGGCACGCAAACTGGGCCTGGACAACTTCAGCATGCTGGTCTCGCACGTCCGGGTCCCGCCCGCGATCGAGGCGATCATGAACTCGCCGAGCTGCCGGGTGCAGGGCTTCCTGGCCGCCGGCCATGTGTGCAGCGTGATGGGCGTCGACGAATACCCGGCGCTCGCCGAGCGCTTCGGGGTGCCGATCGTCGTCACCGGCTTCGAACCGCTGGACATCCTGGAGGGCATCCGCCGCACCGTCCGCCAACTGGAGCGCGGCGAGCACACCGTGGACAACGCCTACCCGCGCGCCGTCCGCCCCGAGGGCAACCCGGCCGCCCGGGCGATGCTTGCCGACGTCTTCGAAGTCGCCGACCGCTCCTGGCGCGGCATCGGCACCATCCCCGCCAGCGGCTGGCGGCTCTCCGAGCGCTACCGCCGCTACGACGCCGAACACCGCTTCTCCGTCGAGGGCATCGCCACCCGCGAGCCGGCGGCCTGCCGCAGCGGCGAGGTCCTGCAAGGGCTGATCAAGCCCCACGAGTGCCAGGCGTTCGGCACCACCTGCACCCCGCGCACCCCGCTCGGCGCCACCATGGTCTCCAGCGAGGGCGCCTGCGCCGCCTACTACCTGTACCGCCGGCTCGGCGCCGCGCCGACTCCCTTGGAGGCGACCCCCGTTGTCTGACACCACCTCGTCCCGTCCCGCCACCGGACCGGGCCCCCGGGACCTGCCCACCGTCGACATCACCGGCTGGGCCTGCCCCGCCCCGCTGCGCGAGACCCCGCGGGTCGTCATGGGGCACGGCGGGGGCGGGGCGCTGACCGCCGAGCTCGTCCAGCAGATCTTCGTGCCGGCCTTCGGCGGCGAACTCCTCGGCCAGCTCGGCGACTCGGCGGTCTTCCCGCTCGGCGGGCAGCGGCTGGCCTTCTCCACCGACTCCTACGTCGTCCGGCCGCTGTTCTTCCCCGGCGGCAGCATCGGCGACCTCGCCGTCAACGGCACCGTCAACGACCTCGCCATGAGCGGCGCCCGGGCCGCCTACCTCTCCTGCGGCTTCATCCTGGAGGAGGGCGTGGAGATGCCGGTGGTCGCCGGGGTCGCCGACGCGATGGGCGCCGCGGCGCGGGCCGCCGGGGTGGAGGTGGCCACCGGCGACACCAAGGTCGTCGAGGCCGGCCGCGGCGACGGCGTCTACCTCAACACCGCCGGCATCGGCGTCATCCCGCCCGGCGTCGACCTGCGGCCGCAGCGGGTGGTGCCCGGTGACGTGGTGATCGTCAGCGGCGACATCGGGGTGCACGGCGTGGCCATCATGAGCGTCCGCGAGGGCCTGGAGTTCGGCGTCGAGATCGAGAGCGACTGCGCGGCCCTCGGCGGGCTCGTCCAGGCCATGCTGGCGGTCACCCCCGATCTGCACGTGCTGCGCGACCCCACCCGCGGTGGGCTGGCCGCCGCGCTCAACGAGATCGCCACCGCCTCCGCCACCGGCGTGGTCATCGAAGAGCGGGCCGTCCCCGTCCCGCCGGCCGTCGCCAACGCCTGCGCCATCCTCGGCCTGGACCCCATGTACGTCGCCAACGAGGGCAAGTTGGTGGCGTTCGTCCCCCGCGAGCACGCCGACGCGGTGCTGGACGCGATGCGCGCCCACCCGCTGGGTGCCGGCGCCGCGGTGATCGGCGAGGCGGTCGCCGCCCACCCCGGCATGGTGGTGGCCCGCACTCCGCTGGGTGGGACGCGGGTGGTCGATCTGCCGCTCGGGGAGCAACTGCCGCGTATTTGCTGAGGCGTTGAGGAGTTGGGGCGTTCGGCGGCCGGGCGGCACGGTCCGGCCGCCGAACGCTGTGCGCACGCGCTCCGGGCCGATCGCGACGCACCCCGTGCCGCCCGCGCGGGACGCGGGGCGACACGGGGTGCGTCGGTCGGGGTGTGGCTCAGCGGGTGTCGCGCATCAGCCGGGACCCGAACCAGTCGTCCTCGTCCCGCACGCCGGGCAGGACGTAGAAGTAGCCGCCGCCCTCCGGGGTGATGAAGCGCGACAGCGGCTCGTGCCGCAGCCTGCGCTGCACGGTGGCGAACTGGCGCTGGACGTTCTGCTGGTAGCCGCAGAAGACCAACCCGAGGTTCATCCGCCCGCGCCGGTCGTAGCCCTGGTCGTAGTTGTAACTCCGGCGCAGGAAGCGGGACTTGTCGGTGTGTGGGGTGCGTGGGTTGGCGAGCCGGATGTGTGCGTCGAGGGGGATCGTGCGGCCGTGCGGGTCGCGGTCGTAGTCCGGCGCGTCGTTCTCCCGCTCGCGCCCCAGGGGCGCGCCGCTCGCCTTGTGCCGGCCGAAGATCCGCTCCTGGTGGTCGACCGGCACCCGGTCCCAGGACTCGACGTGGAACCGGATCAGCCGCAGCACCTGATAGCTGCCGCCCTCGGCCCAGTCCGGCTCCCCGCACTCCGGCGTCACCCAGATCAGCCGGTCCATCTCGCGCGCCGAGCCGGTGTCCGGATTGACGATGCCGTCCTTGAAGCCGATGAAGGTGCGCGGCGAACCCGAGGGCCGGGACGGGTTGAGAAACGCGTCCATGCGCCACCGTGGCCGCATCATCCCGTGGGTCTCCCGGCCCAGGTCGCGCAGGACGTGCACCACCGCGTCCGGGTGTTCCGCGCAGACCTGCAACGACAGGTCGCCGTGGCAGCGCGCCGGGTCCAGCCGGTCGTTGGGGAAGGCCGGCATGGCCTTCAGGTGCCGCGGCTTGTGCCCGGCCAGGCCGAACCGGTCGTCGAAGAGGGACGCCCCGACGCCGACCGTGATGCTCAGCGAGTCCGGGGTCGGCGGCTCCGCGGCCGTCTTCTCGTCCTTCGGCTTCACCCCGGCGGCCAGCACCCGGGACCGCTCGGTGACCTTCTTGAGCAGCCGGGTCAGCTCCGCCCGGTCCTGCACCAGCACGTCGAACGCCACGAAACCGGCCAACAGTTGCTGCGGGGTGACGATGCCGGCCTGGTGCCGACCGTGGAACGGGAGCCGGTCCGGCGGCAGCAGTCGACCCTCCGCGGAGCGGCCCTGCGGCGACGGCGACCGGCGCGCCGGGACAGCCACTGCCTCGCCGCCGCACAGCCCCGCGCCGGCCGCCACCCCCGCGACCCCGGCCGCGTACTTCAGGAACCCCCGGCGCCCGCCGTCCTGCGCGGCACCCCGCTCGTCTCCGCTCCGCTCATCTGCCATCGTCCAGCCATCCCCACTGCGGCTCGCGCCGCCGGTGTGCCTTGCCCCTGCTTGCGCCGCGATCCTCGCGGCCGGTCCGGCGCCGCCCGGGAACAACACGGTGGGGCCCGTCGAAATCACGCGTGGGGTGGCCACCCGGCCGCCGAACGGCGCAGGCCCCCGCGCCGTCGCCGGCGTCCGCTCCTAGCGTCGGCGAGGTGACCCGCCCGACCGAGGACGACATCGCCGAGATGTCGCTGCGCATCGTCCGGGGCAGCGCCGAGCCCGAGGAGTTGGCCGCGCTGGCCGTCGTCCTGTGCGGTCGGCTCGCGTGGGCCCGGGCGCTCGCCGACGGTGAGCGCGCGCAGCCGCGCGACGACGGGCTCACCGAGCGCCAACTGCGCAACCACCGCGCCCGGTCGGCGTGCTGGGCGGGGTGTTGGTTGTGTGGGTGAGTCCATGCGGGGCGGTTGGGGGCTTCGCCGGCGGGGGCTCGTCCGGGGGGCTGACGGGGGTTGAGGGGCGGCCGGGCGTTCCCCGGTGGGTTGGTGGGTGTGCCGGCCCGGTCGTCGGGCAGGCGGCAGGTATGGAAAAACGGGAGGAGCAGTCCATGACGTTGCCGTGGCGGGAGGACGAGCGCTGGCGCCGCCGGTATCCGCAGGCGGGGCCCGACTGGACCAGCGGGATGCCGCAGGGGACGACCGAGCCGCTGACGCCGATGGGGCGGATCGAGCAGGTCGGGCGGATGGGGGGCGCCCTGCGGGGCGGCTGGGTCGCGCCCTGGCAGCGGAAGGTGATCACGGGCTTCGTCGTCGGGGTGGTTGTGGTGGCCGTGGTGGCGGCCGGGTTGATCGTCTTCGGGTGAGGGAGCCGGGGCGGTCGCTGAACTGGCCGTCCTGGGGCGTCGTTGTGGTGCCGTTGGGGGCGTACGGGCGACCGCTAGGTCCTGTCGTCAAACTCCCGCCTGCCGGGCGGTGCCCGGCACGCACTCTCGCCGCACCTGGCGACGATCCCCGTACGTCCAGTACAGGGGCCGCCGCCCGGCACGCCGAGAGCACGCACCGACCGCCGCCCGGCCCGCCCTCCGGGCGAACGACGGGAGTTTGACGACAGGACCCAGGACCTGACCCATCGGACGGGCTCTAAGCGGCCGTTCGCGGTGGCGTGCGGTGGGTGCCCGGGGTCCAGCGGGCCGCGACCAGGGCGGCGGTCAGGAAGCCGGCCGCGCCGATCAGTGCCGCGGTGTGCAGTCCGGGGAGCAGACCGCCGGTGGTCAGCGTCCCGAAGACGGCGACGCCGAGGACGCTGCCCAACTGGCGGGCGGAGTTGAAGACCGCGGCCGCCGCGCCGCCGCGGTCGCCGGGGGCGGACTCCATCACCGCCGCGGTGGCGGCCGGCATGGTCAGCGCCGTGCCGAACCCGGCGGCGGCCATCGGGCCGACCAGTGCCGCGTAGGGCGTCCCGGGCCCCGCGCACAGCCAGCCGGCCAGGCCCGCCGCCCCGGTGAGCAGGCCCGCCACCATCGGCGGCCGGGGTCCGGTCCGCGCGGTGAGCCGGCCGGCCAGCGCCGAACCGACCGCGATCAGGCCGACGGCCGGCAGCAGGGCCCAGCCCGTGCGCAGCGCGCTGTAGTGGTGGACCCGTTGGAAGTAGAGCGGGGCGAGGAACAGCAGCCCGTAGAAACCGGTGTTGAGCAGGACGCCGACGGCCGCGGAGGCGGAGAAGGCGCGGCTGCGGAAGAGCGTGAGCGGCAGCATCGGGGCCGGCGAGCGGTGTTCCAGGAGCAGGAAGGCGGCCAGGCCGAGCAGCGCGAGGGCGAACGCGCCGAGGACGAAGGGGTGGGCCCAGCCCAGGGAGCCGGCCTCGATGCAGCCGGCGGCCAGGGCCGCGACGCTCACCGCGGCGGCCGTCTGGGCCGGGACGTCGAGCCCGCCGCGGGCCGATCCGTTGGGGGAGCACGGGATATGACGGAGCGTCAGTGCCAGGGCGAGCAGTGCGGGCGGCAGGTTCACCAGGAACACCGCGCGCCAGCCGAACGCGGCGACCAGCGTCCCGCCGAGCACCGGCCCGGCCCCGGCGGCCAGCCCGGCGACCGTTCCCCAGACGCCGAACGCCCGGGCGCGGGCGGCCGGTTCGCGGTACGCGGCCCGTAGCAGCGCCAGCGACGCGGGCACCAGGAGGGCCGCGCCGACGCCCTGCACCAACCGGGCCAGCACCAGCATCGCCACCGACGGTGCCAGCGCGCAGCCGGCCGAGGCCACCGCGAACACCGTCAGTCCGGCCAGGAACACCCGTCGCCCGCCGAACCGGTCGGCCAGTCCGCCGCAGAACAGCAACAGCCCCGCGAAGACCAGCGTGTAGCCGTCCACCGTCCACTGGAGGCCGGTCACCCCGGCGTGCAGCGCGCGGCCCAGGTCCGGCAGCGCCACCGTGACGACGGTGACGTCCAGGATGACCAGGAAGTAGCCCAGGCACACGGCCACCAGGGGCAGGCGGGCGGTGCGTGGCCGGGTTGGGGAGGGGGCGGGGAGCGTCGGTGTCGTTGGCATGCGGTCAGTGTCGGGCCGGGACGTTGCGGTCCTTGGCGAAACGTTCCTGGCGCGGGGCGGGGCCCTCGGCCGCGAGGACGTTTCGCTGATTGCCGAATCGTTCGCGACGTACGGTCGCGGTATGGACGCCCGCACCGAGCCCGCAGCCCGCACCGAGACGGACGTGGCGCACGTCGCCGCGGCGATCGGCGACCCGTCCCGCGCCAAGGTGCTGCTCGCCCTCGCCGGGGGCGGTGCGCTGCCGGCCAGCGCGCTGGCGGCCGAGGCCGGGGTGAGCCCCTCCACCCTCAGCGGCCATCTGGCCAGGCTCCGGGAGGCACGGCTGCTGACCGTCGAGCTCGACGGCCGGCACCGTTACTACCGGCTCGCCACCCCCGACGTCGCCCGCGCCCTGGAGCAACTCGCCCAGATCGCCCGGCCGTTGCCGGTCCGCACCCTGAACGCCGACACCCGCGCTCGGGCCCTGCTGCGCGCCCGGCTGTGCTACGACCACCTCGCCGGCCGCCTCGGCGTCGCCCTGATGGAGGCCCTGCTGACCGACGGCGTCCTGGGGGAGGAGCGCACCGGCGTCGCTCCCGCCGACGTCCGCTACGTCCTGACGCCGTCGGGCCGCCGCGCGCTGACCGCCTTCGGCGTGGACCTGGACCGGTTGCCGCGGCGCCGTTCCGCGGTCCGCTACTGCGTCGACTGGGCCGAGCGCCGCCACCACCTCGCCGGCCCGCTCGGCGCCGCCGTCACCGCCCGGCTGTTCGCGCTGGACTGGCTGCGCAACGGCCGGTACCGGCGGGTCGTCCGGCTCACCGACGCCGGGCGCCGGGGGCTACCGGAAACTTTCGGCCTCGCCCCCGAGCGGCTCGGCTAGCCCCCGAAACCCTCCCGTCGAACGCTTCACATTGCCGCAACAATCGGCTTCCCGCTGGCGCGAACACGTCGAGTAGGGTCCTGACCGGCGCAGACAGCGAGTCGAGGAGGCCGTTTTCGTGACGGAGCATCAGGTATCGGGGGAGCCCGTCGGAGACGGTGCGTCCGAAGTGCGGACGCAGGAACGCCGATTGCGGCGCGACCTGGGCTTTTGGGGGTTGACCGGAATTGGCTTCTCCAACATCGTCGGCTCCGGCTGGCTGTTCGCCGCGATGTACGCCGCGCAGACCGCCGGGCCGGCCGCCCTGCTGTCCTGGGTGGGCGCGGGGCTGCTGTGCGGGCTGGTCGCGCTGGTGATGATCGAGCTGGGGGCGTCCCGGCCGGAGGGCGGCGGCACCGTCCGCTGGCCGCTGCTCGCCAACGGGCGACTGGTCGGCACCCTCGTCGGCTGGTCGGTGCTGCTCTCGGTCGGCGCCACCGCCGCCGAGATCAGCGCCATCATGCAGTACACCGCGCACTACGTCCCCGGCCTCTACAACGGCCACACCCTCACCGCCTCCGGACTGGCCGTGGCCGCCGGCCTCAGCGTGCTGCTGACCGCGCTGAACTGGTTCGCGGTCCGCCTCTTCGCCCGCCTCAACACCCTGGTCTCGATCTTCAAGATCGCGGTACCGGTCGCCACCGTGCTCGCCCTGATCGCCTCCGGCTGGCACTCCGGGCGCCTGACCGACCACGGCGGCTTCGCCCCGTACGGCTATGTCGCCTGCCTGACCGCGCTGGCCGGCGGCGGCATCGTCTACTCCGTCAACGGCTTCCAGGCCCCGATGGACTTCTCCGGCGAGACCCGCACCCCCCGCCGCACCCTCCCCTGGGCCGTCCTGGCCGGCATCGGCCTGGCCCTGCTGATGTACGTGGCGCTCCAGGTCGCCTATCTCTTCACCGTCCCCGAGAGCCTGCTCGGCGGTGGCTGGAAGGGCGTCTCCTTCGACTCCCCCTTCGGGCAGTTGGCGCTGATCCTCAACCTCCACTGGCTCTCCAGCCTGCTCTACGCCGACGCGGTGCTCTCGCCCGGCGGCTCGGCGTACGTCGGGGTGGCCATCGACGCCCGGCACACCTACGCGCTCGCCAAGAACGGCACCATCCCGCGCTACTTCATGAAGATCGACGAGGGCTCCGGCATGCCGCGCCGCGCCCTGGTGATCAATCTCGTCGTGATCGTGCTGTATCTGCTGCCGTTCGGCGGTTGGCAGGACATCGTCAGCGTCATGGGCGACATGTACCTGCTGATCTACTGCGCCTCCGCGGTCGCGGTGGCGGTCTTCCGCACCGAGGTCGGCGGCGGCACCGCCGGGTGGGTGCCGGGGCTGCGCTGGATCGCGCCGCTGAGCTTCGTGGTGTCCAGCGAGTTCGTCTACTGGTCGGGCTGGCAACACCTGCGACTGGCGCTGCCGATGGT
This sequence comes from Streptomyces sp. NPDC057743, assembly GCF_042798755.1. Taxonomy (NCBI): domain Bacteria; kingdom Bacillati; phylum Actinomycetota; class Actinomycetes; order Kitasatosporales; family Streptomycetaceae; genus Streptomyces; species Streptomyces sp. NPDC057743. Next base: position 26,017 of record NZ_JBHVJX010000043.1, on the reverse strand, counting down.
CCTGGTGGGGCTGCTGCTCTTCTTCGTGATGCGGCGGCCGGGCGCCCGGGCCGCGGAGAGCGACGGCGCCGGTCCGCGCCTCCCCCTGGCGACCGAACTCACCACCGGCGCCTGGCTGGTGGTCTACCTCCTCGCGCTCACCGCATTGTCCTGGCTGGGCACCTTCAAGGGCTCCGGGCACCTGCCCGCCCCCTACGACTCGCTCACCGTGGCCGCCGTCGCGCTGGCGGTCTTCTACTGGGCGGTGCGGTCCGGCGTCGGCCACCTGACGGCCGTGCGGCGGGCCGCCGCCTGAGCCCGCAGCTCGGGCCCGTCGCGCCCCGGCGGGAGCCTCCGGGGCGCCCGGTCGCCGCGGAGCGGATGCCGGACCCCGGAAATATGATGGGGCCATGCTTCGGCGTCGTCCCCCGCGGTCGGCGAGCGCCGACGATCTGCTGAGCACGCTCGGCCGGCTGACCGCCCAGGCGCGGGAGGGCGCGGAACTCCAGCGGGCCAGGGTGGAGCTGGCCGAGGTCCTCCAACGGGAGATGCTGCCGGCCACCCTCCCCGAGCTCCCCGGTCTGCGCACCGCCGCCAGTTACGTCCCGGCCCGACACGGCCTCGCCATCGGGGGCGACTGGTACGACGGCTTCGCCCTCCCGGACGGCTCGCTCGCCTTCTCCGTCGGCGATGTGCAGGGCCACGACGTCGAGGCGGCCGCGTTCATGGGGCAGATCCGGATCGGGCTGCGGGCCGTCGCCGCCCACGCGCCCGACCCCGGCGAGGTGCTCAGCCGGGCCAACGACCTGCTCCTGTCCATCGACTCCGAACTCTTCGCGACCTGCACCTTCGTCCGCTTCGACCCGGTGTCCTGGGAGCTGACCAGCGCCCGTGCCGGGCACGTCCCCGCGGTCTGGGCCACCACCGACCGCCGGTACGGACTGGCCGAGGACCCCGGGGGCATCCCGCTCGGCGTGCTGCCCGGGCAGCACTACCCGGTCACCCGCCGGCGGCTGGCCACGGCGGGCGCGTTCGTGCTGCTCACCGACGGGGTGATCGAGGGCCCGTCGTTCCCCATCGACGCCGGACTGGCGGAGGTGGCCCGGCTGGTCGGCGCGAAGGCCGGGGACGACCCGGCCGAGGTCGCCGACGCGGTGCTGTGCGTCGCCGAACTGACCGGGCACACCGACGACGCCGCGGTGATCGTGCTGCGCTACGACGCGGACCGACGGGGGTGAAGCCGGCAGCCGTGAGCGCGTGTCGCGGCCGGGGCCCGGCCACCGACGTTGTCTGATGGCAGGCGTGGTGCGCACCGGGGAGATCCGTCGGCTGGCACCGGTAGCCCTGGGGAACCTCGCGCTCGCCGCCGTCTACTACGGAGCCGCGAAGGTCGGTCTGCTGGAACAGGTGGTGGTCGCGGGGGCGGTGGTCACCCCCCTGTGGCCGCCCACCGGCATCGCGCTGAGCTGCCTGTTGCTGATGGGCCTGCGGATGTGGCCGGGCATCGCACTCGGCACCTTCCTGGTCATCTCCACGCTCACCCACCTCGACCCCGCCGGCATCGGCGTGATCGCCGGCAACACCCTCGCCCCGGTGTGCGCCTGTCTGATGCTGCGCCGGGTCGGCTTCCGCACCGAACTGGACCGGCTGCGCGACGGGGTGGCCCTGGTGGCGCTGGGCGCGTTCGCCGCGATGGTGATCAGCGCGACGCTGGGCAGCGGCACCCAGGTGCTGACCGGGGCGCTGCCCACGGGGGACTTCTGGCGCACCTGGGCGTCCTGGTGGGCGGGCGATGCGATGGGGGTCCTCGTGGTCACCCCGCTGCTGCTGGCCATCCGAACCTTCCGGTGGCCCCGGCACCTCCCCCTCTACCGCTGGGCCGAGGCGGCCATGCTCCTGGTGACCGTGGTGGCGGTCTCGCTGGTGGTCACCCGTTCCTCGCTGTCCCTGCTGTTCCTGGTCTTCCCGGTGATCGTGTGGGCGGCGCTGCGGTTCCAACTGATCGGCGCGGCGCCCTGCGTGTTGGTGATGTCGGTCTGTGCGATCACCGCGGCCACCGGTGGGTACGGCCCCTTCACCGGCCGGAGCCTGCTGGAGACCATGGTCAACCTTCAGGCCCTGAACGCCTCCGCGGCCCTCACCGCGCTGCTGCTCTCGGCGATCGTCACCGAGCAGAACGCCATCCGGCGGCGGGTCGAGCAGGCGTGCCGGGAGCTCGCCGAGGTGGTGGACCGGCTGGCGCCGGGGGAGAGCCGGCGTAGCTGGCCGCCGGAGCAGTGACCGGCCGCCGCCCCCTCACTCGCCCAACAGCTCGCCCAGGTCGTAGCCGACCGGCTCCTCCAATTGGGCATAGGTGCAGCTCTCCGGCGTGCGGTCGGGCCGCCAGCGGCGGAACTGCGTGGTGTGCCGGAAGCGGTCGCCCTCCATGTGGTCGTAGCCCACCTCGCACACCCGCTCCGGGCGCAGCGGCACCCACGACAGGTCCTTCCCACCGCTCCATCGGCTCGGGCCGCCCGGCATCCGACGGGCCTCGTGCGCCGCCTCGTCGGCCCAGTCGCCCCAGGGGTGGCCGGTGGCGTCGGCCATCCGCAGCGGCGCCAACTCCTCGACCAGCGCCCGCCGCCTGGCCATCGGGAACGAGGCGCAGACCCCGACGTGTTGGAGGTGGCCGGCGGCGTCGTGCAGCCCCAGCAGCAGCGAGCCGACCACTGGGCCGCTCTTGTGCTCGCGGTAGCCCGCGACCACGCAGTCCGCGGTCCGGGCGTGCTTGACCTTGAACATCGCCCGGTCACCGGGCCGGTACGGCAGGTCCAACGGCTTGGCGATCACCCCGTCCAGCCCGGCGCCCTCGAACCGCGCGAACCACCGCCGGGCCAGCTCCAGTTCGGTGGTGGCGGGCGCGGTGTGCACCGGTGCCCGGGCCGAACGCAGCGCCTCGACCAACACCTCCCGGCGGACCGCCTGCGCCTCGCCGAGCAGGTCGGCGTCGTCCAGCGCCAGCAGGTCGAAGGCGACGAGCGACGCCGGCGTGCGGGCGGCGAGGGTCCGCACCCGGGAGTCGGCCGGGTGGATGCGCTCCAGCAACTCCTCGAAGTGCAGCCGGCCGTCGTGCGCGATGACGATCTCGCCGTCGAGCACGCAGCGCGGCGGCAGTTCGGCCCGCGCCGCGTCGAGCACCTCGGGGAAGTAGCGGCTGAGCGACTTGGTGGTGCGGCTGGCGATCTCGACCTCGTCACCGTCCCGGAACACGATGACGCGGAAGCCGTCCCACTTGGCCTCGTACTGCATGCCGGCGGGGATCTCGGTGACCGGCTTGGCGAGCATGGGGGAGACCGGGGGCATCACGGGCAGGTCCATGCCCCCGATCCTGCGAGCCGTGGGCCGTTCCCGCCCGCCGGGACGGCCGGCGCGCGGGGGCGTGCGGCGGAATCTAGCGTGGAGGCATGGCCGGAGCCCGAGCTGTGGAAGTGGACGTCGCGGGACGCACGGTGCGGGTGTCGAACCCGGACAAGACGTACTACCCGGAGCGCGGCTTCACCAAGTTGGACGTTGTCCACTACTACCTGGCGGTGGCCGACGGCGTGCTGCGCGGGCTGCGGGACCGGCCGACGACCATGCAGCGGTTCCCCGACGGCGTCGAGGGCGAGTTCTTCTACCAGAAGCGGGCGCCCAAAGGGCTGCCGGACTGGCTGCCCACCGCCCGCATCACCTTCCCCAGCGGGCGGTTCGCGGACGAGATGTGTCCCAGCGAGCCCGCCGCCGTGATCTGGGCCGCCAACCTCGGGTGCCTGACGTTCCACCCCTGGCCGGTCCGCCGCACGGACACCGACCACCCCGACGAGCTGCGGATCGACCTCGACCCGCAGCCCGGCACCGGCTTCGCCGACGCCGTCGCGGTCGCCCACGAGCTGCGCGCGCTGCTGACCGAGCACGGGCTGCGCGGCTGGCCCAAGACCTCCGGAGGCCGCGGGGTGCACGTCTATGTGCCGATCCGGCCGCACTGGACGTTCACCGAGGTCAGACGGGCCGCGATCGCCGTGGCCCGGACGCTGGAGCGCCGGCTGCCGCAGCGGGTGACCGCCGCCTGGTGGAAGGAGGAGCGCGGCAGCAAGGTGTTCGTGGACTACAACCAGATGGCCCGTGACCGCACCATCGCCTCGCCCTACTCGCTGCGCGCCCGCCCGCGGGCGACGGTCTCCACCCCGCTGCGCTGGGCGGAGCTCTCCGCCGCCGAGCCCGAGGACTTCGACCTGCGGACCGTCCCGCCCCGGTACGCCGAACTGGGCGACGTGCACGCGGACATGGCCGAGCACGCCTTCGGCCTGGAGCCGCTGCTGGAGCTGGCCGACCGGTACGCCGCCGACGAGGGCCTGGGCGATCTGCCGTATCCGCCGGACCATCCGAAGATGCCGGGCGAACCGGCCCGGGTGCAGCCGAGCCGGGCCCGGAAGCACTGAACGCCCGTAGCCCGCAGCCCCGTCCGGTCGCCTTTCGGGGGCCCGGGAGTGTGGCGATCGGAGCAATTGTGGGGGCCGTTGGAGTGGATGCACGCCGTGTCTGCGAGGAAACGGACGGTGCGAGGTACCCATCACGTGTCCGATTTCCTGCCAACCAGGAGAAACGCAATGCGTAAGTTCATAGGCCGCTCCCTGGCCGCCGCGGCTATCGCCGCCGCCACCGTCGTTCCGGCCGCTGGTATGGCCTCGGCCGCCCCTCAGAGCCAGACCGTCGCCGTGAGCGGCGACCACGGTCGTAGCGGCGACCACGGCCGCAACCACCGTCACCACGAGTGCCGGCACCACCACCACTTCGGCTTCGGCCACGAGGGCCGTGAGGGTCGTGAAGGCCGCGAGGGCCGGCGCGGCGACGAGGGCCGTGAGTTCGGGCTCTTCGGCCTCGGACACCTCTTCCGCCACCTCTTCGGCTTCTGGCTCTGACCGGCAGTAGCCCGGCGGGCCGGGGTCAGACCGCGGCGCCCGACTCCTCGGCGCGGCGCCGGAGTTCCTTCTTGTCGGGCTTGCCGACGTCGGTGAGGGGCAGCGCGTCGACGAAGGTGATCCGGGCCGGCTCGTACATCGTGCCGCGGGCCTCGCGCACCATGGTGCACAGTCGCTCGGCGTCGAGGTCGCTGCCGGGGGTGCGGACCACCGTCGCGTGTACCCGCTCCATCCGGTCGGCGTCGCGGACGCCGTAGACGGCGCTTTGCAGCACCTCCGGGTGGGAGTTGAGGAGGTCCTCCAGCTCGGTGGTGTAGACGTGGCCGCCGACCACCACGATCATGTCCTTGATCCGGTCGACGATGGTCAAGTAGCCCTCGTCGTCCAGGAATCCGACGTCGCCGGTGTGCAGCCAGCCGTCCCTAAGGACCTCGGCGGTCAGCTCGGGCTGCTTCCAGTAACCCTGCATGATCATGGTGGAGCGGACACAGACCTCGCCGTGCTCGCCGGGCGGCAGATCGCGGCCGGACTCGTCCCGGATCGCCACCTCGACGTCGTCGAGCACCTTGCCGGCCGAGCGCAGCCGGTCGGGGCGCTCGGGGTCGTGGTCCTCCGCGCTGAGCACGCTGATGCCGCCGGCCTCGTTCTGGCCGTAGCCCTGCACCAGCACCGGGCCGAACGTCCGCACCGCGTCGGCCAGTCGGGCCGGGGACGCCTGGCAGCCGCCGTAGGTGATCATGCGGAGGCTGGAGGTGTCGGTCGTCGGGCGGTTGGGGTGGTCCATCAACTGGTAGAGCAGCGGCGGCAGGAGGAACATCGCGGTGATCCGCTCGCGCTCGATGGTGGCCAGCGCCTCCTCGGCGTCGAAGTCGTCGAGGAGGACGACGGTGCCGCCGGAGCGCAGGGTGGTGTCGGCCATGTAGCCGGCCGCGTGGGCGAGGGTGGTGCACACCAGCTGGCGGTGCTTGACGTCCTCGAACTCCCGGAGGGCGCCGCTGAACCAGCGCGCCTGCTCGAAGGTGGTGCAGATGCCCTTCGGGTGGCCGGTGGTGCCGCCGGTGTGGCGGATGGTGCAGATGTCGTCGGGGCGCGATGCGGCGGCGAGCGGCTCGTCGCTCTGGCCGGCCGCCAGCTCCAGCAGGTCCGTGCCCAGCTTGGCCGGGCCGAGCACCAGCACATCCGGGACGGGCGCCAACTCGACCAGTTCCGCGGCCCGTTCGGCGAGGCGCGGGTCGACGATCAGGGCGCGGGTCTCGACGTCGCGGACGATTGCGGCCTGGGAGTCGGCGGAGAGCTTGTTGTAGAGGTGGTTGATCCGGGCGCCGACGAGGTTGGCGGCGTAGCGGGCGGCGACCGTCTCGGGGAGGTTGCCGCTCAGCAGGGTGACGGTGGTGTCGCGGCCGACGCCGCGGTCGCGCAGGGCGCGGGCCATCCGCAGGACCAGGGAGCGGAACTCGCCGGCGGTGACCCGGCGGCCCTGATGGACCAGGACCTCGCTGTCCGGGTCGCGGTTAAGGGCATCGAGGTTCTCCTCTACGTATATGCGGAACGGGTGGTCGGATATGGCCATCGGGGGCTTCCTCCTGACCCCGGCGGCGCGTGGGGTGCGCCGGGGTGCGACTAGCGAATATTGGTTGCCTCCAGCAACTAATCTCAGGGTAGACCCAAGAGATCGACATCTCCAACTCGGGAGCGTTTCCGAGGGCGTTGTCCGGCCAATCGCCAGTGGATCAATATCGTCAACCCGGTCGCCTTGTCGGGGGAGAGCGGCCCATAATGCTCCATCCGGTTCGGTCGCCGCCCTGGTGAGCCGCGCTCTGCCTGCGGGTCCGTCCGGTGTCGAGAGATGATGGAGGGCAGCGGCAGCACGGCAGGGCCGGCCGTGCACGGAGCGCCACGGCTGTCGGCCTGGCAGGCCGGCGGAAGGAGTGCCTGGATGGGTGCGACCGACGCGTCCCCTGACGCTGTCGCCCAGGCCGGGGCCGGGCCGAGCCAGCCCGGTGGGCTGCTGGACCTCCTGGGCGTGGCCGCCGTCATGCTCGACGCAAAAGGCCGGATCGCGCTGTGGAGCCCGCAGGCCGAGAAGCTCTTCGGCTGGAGCGCGCGGGAGGCCCTCGGTCGGCCCGCCGTCCGGCTGCTGGTCAAGCCCGAGCACGTCGACCTGGTGATGGAGCTGTTCGCCGGGGTGATGGCCAGCGGCGAGAGCTGGGCCGGGGTCTTCCCGGTCCGGCACAAGGACGGCAGCACCCGGCTCGTCGAGTTCCGCAACATGCGCCTCCAGGACGAGCACGGCGCCTCGTACGCCCTGGGCATCGCCACCGACCAGTCGGTGCTGCGCGAGGTCGAGCGGGACCTGGCGCTGTCGGTGCGGTTGGTGGCCCAGTCGCCGATCGGGCTGGCGGTGCTCGACACCGATCTCCGCTTCGTCATGGTCAACCCGGCGCTGGAGCGGATCAACGAGCTGCCCGCCGAGCAGCACATCGGGCGGCACGTGCGGGACGTGCTGTCGTTCCTGGAGACCGACGCCATCGAGGGGCGGATGCGCGAGGTGCTGGCCACCGGCCGGCCGCTGCTGGACGACTTCTCCGTCGGCCCGACCGCCGACCATCCCGACGCGGACCAGGCGTGGTCGGTCTCGTACTACCGGCTGGAGGACGCCAACGGGCGGGTGCTGGGCGTGGCGACCTCGGTCGTGGACGTCACCGAGCAGCACCGGGCCGCCACCGAGGCGGCCCGCGCCCGGCGGCGGCTGGCGCTCATCGCGGACGCCTCGGCGTCGGTCGGCACCACCCTCGATGTGGGCCAGACCGCCCAGGAGTTGGCCGATGCCATCGTGCCGGAGCTCGCCGACCTGGCCGCCGTCGACGTGCTCGACGCCGTCCTGGACGGTCGCCGGCCCACCGCGCTCACCCGCGGCGGCCCGGCCCGCTTCCGGGCGCTGGCGGTCGCGGCGGCCGGCGAGACGCCCGCCGTCCGGGCCGCCGACCCCACCGGGGCGCTCGCCGCCTACGAGACCGAGCGGTTGATCACCCGCTGCGTCACCGAGGCCCGCCCGGTGCTGGTCGCCGAGGTGGGCCCGGAGGAGCGGCGGCACATCGCCGCCGACGGGTCGGGCGCCGAGCTGCTGCGGGAGGCCGGGCTGCACTCCTACCTGGCGGTGCCGCTGATCGCCCGCGGTGAGGTGCTGGGCGCGCTCTCGCTCTACCGCTTGGACAACCCGGTGCCGTTCGACGAGGACGACGCGGTGCTCGCCGTCGAGCTGGCCGCCCGGGCGGCGGTCTGCATCGACAACGCCCGTTCCTACCAGAGCGAACGGCGCACCGCGCTCACCCTCCAGCGGCACCTGATGAACCACCGGCCGCCGAAGCCCACCACGATGGACATCGCCTACCGCTACCAGCCCGCCCAGGCGGCCAGCGAGGTCGGCGGCGACTGGTACGACGTCATCCCGGTCGCCGGCGACAAGACCGCACTGGTCGTCGGCGACGTCATGGGCAGCGGCATCAACGCGGCCGCCACCATGGGGCAGTTGCGCACCACGATCCGCGCGCTGGCCGACCTCGACCTGGCGCCCGCCGAGCTGCTCGACCACCTCGACCACATCGCCGGCGGGCTCGACCCGGCCTTCGCGACCTGCCTCTACGCCGTTCACGACCCGCACCGCGAGGAGTGCGTGATCGCCGTCGCCGGCCACCTCCCGCCGGTCGTGGTGCGGCCGGGCCGGCCGCCGGAGCTGCTGGACCTGCCCACGGGCGCCCCGCTCGGCGTGGGCGGTGTCGGCGAGGTGACCTTCGAGCAGACCACCGTGGAGCTGCGCGCCGGCGATCAACTGGTGCTCTACACCGACGGTTTGATCGAGACCCGCGACCAGGCCATCGACGCCCGGTTGGACCGGTTGCTGAGCCTGCTCGCCGAGCCCGAGCGGCCCCTGGAGGAGCTCTGCGACCGGCTCCTGGGCGAGCTGCGGCACGGCAACGACCACGACGACGTGGCGCTGTTGATCGCGCGGATCCAGGACGGCGACGGCTGATTTTCCCGCCCGACGAGGCGATGGCGGCGAAAGTCGCGGGCCCGTCCGCCGAAGAATCCGCAGCGCGGCAAACCTCCACGGAATCCGCGTGGATGGCGACTTTGCGGCGTGGATAAGCGAATTGGCGGTTCTGTTGGCTGCGGATTTCGTTGTCACTTGGCCTTAATGAAGTCTTGACGGGAGGGGCCCGCGGGGGTTGTATTCCGGTCACCGAAGCGGCCCCGCAGTGCCTCCGATGCGACCGCTCACCGGCACCTCCCCCACGTGCCGCCCGCTCCCTGCCCGCCAGCACCGATGGGACACGGATGACCGATATGCCCACCACGCCAGTCGCCACCGCCGCCCCGGCACCGGAAACCCGGACCGCGACACCGGCGGACAGCCCCAAACTCACCCGGTCGATCGGTGTGGTCGGCGGCACCCTGCTCACCCTGTCCTGCCTGACCCCCGCGTCCTCGCTCTTCGTCATCGTCCCGGACTCGTTCGCCACCCTGGGCACCGGCACGGCGCTGACCATCGCCATCGCGGCGGTGCTGTGCGTGGGCGTCGCCTTCACCTACTCCGAACTCGGCACCCTGATACCGAGTTCCGGCGGCGAGTACGCCATGGTCGGCACCCTGATGGGGCGGCTCGCGGGCTGGCTGGTCTTCGTGCTCTCGCTGATCGTCGTCATGATCGTGCCGCCGATCATCGCGCTGGGAACCGCCGACTACCTCGCCCCGGTCGTCCACTTGGACAAGCAGACCACCGCCGCCGCGGTGATGCTGCTGGCCACCGCCATGGGCCTGCTCGACCTGCGCGCCAACGCCTGGATCACCGGCATCTTCCTGGTACTTGAGGTGATTGCCGCGGCCGTCGTGGCTTTCCTCGGCTTCAGCCACAGCCAGCGGTCCGCGGCCACCCTCGTCCACCCCGTCATGGACGCCGGGCACGGCACCAGCACCGCGGTCACCGGGGGGCTGATCGTGACCGGGCTCGCCACCGCGCTCTTCATCCTCCAGGGCTTCTCCACCGCGGTGTACCTGGCCGAGGAGATGGAGAACCCGCGGCGCAACGTCTCCCGCACCGTGCTGTGGACGCTCGCCATCGGCGCCGCCGTCGTCCTTGTCCCGGTCGTCGCCATCACCCTCGGCGCCCCCGACCTCAAGACCCTCGCCGCCGGTGACGTCGCCGGCATGGTGCAGGGCTGGAGCAACTCCGCCGTCGGCACCTTCGTCAGCCTCTGCATCGCCCTGGCCATCATCAACGCGGCCATCGTGATGGTGATCCAGAACTCCCGGGTGGTCTTCTCCTCGGCCCGCGACGGCGCCTGGCCGGCCCCGGTCAACCGGATCTTCGCGCACGTCGGCAAGCGCTTCGGCTCCCCCTGGGCGGCCACCCTCGCGGTCGGCGTCCCCGGTGCCGCGCTGTGCTTCGCCACCCTCGACACCCTCAACGAGGTGACCGGTGTCGCCGTCGCCAGCATGTACGTCTTCGTCGCGCTGGGCGCCCTGGTCTCCCGCCGCGGCGACCACAAGCACCGGCTCGCCTGGCGGATGCCGCTGTGGCCGGTGATCCCCGCGCTGCTGGTCCTCGTCCTGGTCTGGGTGCTGTGCCAGCAGAGCGCCAGGAGCCTGCTGATCACCGGCGGGCTGATCGCGGCGGCCACCCTCTACTGGGCGCTCTACCTCCGCCCGCGGCAGGACAGCCGCTGGGTCATCTCGGTACCCGAGGACGAACTGGCCGCGGCCGCCGAGCCGGCCCGGACCTGACCGCCCGCCCTCAGCGGCCGGCGTCCGGCCGCGCCAGCGCGAGCGCGTCCAACAGCAGACACACGTGGTCGACGGCGTCCCGCCCGGCGGGGCCGTCGGCCACGCCCGCGTCGTCCAGCAGACCCGCGGTGGCCCGCAGCAGCGCCAGCAGCCCCGCGCTCACCGGCGTCGCCGGCTCGGCGGGAGCGAGGGCGGAGCGGATCTGCTCGCCGCTGAGCGGCAGCCCCGTCTCCAGGTGGCGGAAGAGCGCGACGGCGGTTTGCCGGTCGGCGTCGTTCGGCCGCCATGCTCCGCGCGCATGGTGGTCGATGAGCTCGGCCGCCCCGGCACGGATCTCCTCTGCTGCAACATGCATGCCCACGAACGTCTCATACGCTCCAGCCGGCCCCCGGAGCGGCCCCGGCCGCCCGCCGGACGCCCCCGCGCCCGGCCCGACTCCCGAGTAAGCCCCGCTGACCTGGCACATTGCCCGCGGCGCCGGGACCGACCCGCAGATCGTCGGCCGGTGCGCAACCGTCCGGGTCTGTGGGAAGAGTTACACATACACGGACATGGCAGCGCACACCCGTAGCCGGGAAACGTACCGAGAGGTTTTACTGACGCTGCTGTGCGCAGGTTCTCCGGGCCGCTGCGCCGCGCGGCGGCGGCTCGCCCACCGTATGGGGGAGGTGTAGAAAGAGGACATGGCCGGACGCTACGGCCGCCCGCGTTCGGTTCTGAGGATGCGAACTGTCGCTGGCCAGGTCTTTCTCCTGCAGGTGGCGATCGTGGTCCTGCTCGTCGCCGCCGCCATCGCGGCCCTGGTGCTGCAGTCCGGGACCGACTCCGAACGGGAGGCCCGCAACCGCTCGGTCGCGGTGGCCCAGAGCTTCGCCGGCGCCCCCGGCATGGAAGCGGCCCTCAAGAGCCCCGACCCCACCGCCGTGCTCCAGCCCCGCGCCGAGACCGTCCGCAAGGGCTCCGACGTGGACTTCCTCGTCGTGATGAACACCCACGGCATCCGCTACACCCACCCGATGACCAACCGCATCGGCAAGAAGTTCGTCGGCACGCTCGGGCCCGCGCTGGCCGGCCATGTGGTCACCGAGCAGACCACCGGCACCATCGGTCCGCTCGTGCAGGCCGTGGTGCCCGTCATCGGACACGACGGCAAGGTCGTCGGTCTGGTCTCCGCGGGCGTCACCCTCAGCAAGGTGAGCGGCGTCGCCGCCGACCAGTTCCCGCTGCTGTTCGGCTCCGCGGCCGGCGTGCTGCTGCTCACCACCGGCGGTACCGCCCTGGTCAGCCGGCGACTGCGGCGCCAGACCCACGGGTTGGGGCCGCAGGAGATGACCCGCATGTACGAGCACCACGACGCGGTGCTGCACGCGGTCCGCGAGGGCGTGCTCATCGTCCGCGGCGACGGGCGGCTGGTGCTCGCCAACGACGAGGCCCGGCGGCTGCTCGACCTCCCGCCCGACGTCGAGGGCCGCCAGGTCGCCGAGCTGGGCCTGGACCCGGCCACCGCGGCGCTGTTGGAGTCCGGCCGGGTCGTCACCGACGAGGTGCACCCGGTCGGCGACCGGCTGCTCGCGGTCAACCAGCGCTCCACCGACGACGCCGGCGGCCCGCCCAGCAGCGTCACCACCCTGCGCGACACCACCGAACTGCGGGCCCTGACCGGCCGCGCCGACCTCGCCCGCGGCCGGCTGCGGCTGCTCTACGACGCCGGCACCGAGATCGGCACCACCCTCGATGTGGTGCGCACCTGCGAGGAGTTGGCCCGGTTCGGCGCCGCCCGGTTCGGCGACATCGTCACCGTCGACCTGGCCGAGTCCGTCCTCAAGGGTGAGGAGCCGGGGACCGCCGGGCCGGCCGTGGCGATGCGCCGCACGGCCGTCGGCGGTGAGGTGCCCGACGGGTCGCTCTACCCGGTCGCCGAACCCGTCCACTTCGCACCGACCACCGCGCTCGGGGTCCGGCTGCCGGTCGGCGAGCCGGTCCTGGAGCCCGATCTGGCCGCATTCGCCGGCTGGCAGCGGCAGGACCCCGAGCGGGCCCGGCAGATCGTCGCGCACGGCATCCACTCGCTGATCGCGGTCCCGCTGCGGGCCCGCGGCGTCATCCTGGGCGCGGCCCTGTTCTGGCGCTCGCGCACCCCCGAGCCGTTCGACGAGGACGACCTCTCGCTGGCCGAGGAGCTGGTCGCCCGCGCCGCGGTGAGCATCGACAACGCCCGCCGCTACACCCGCGAGCACACCATGGCGGTCACCCTCCAGCGCAGCCTGCTGCCGCGCGCGCTGCCCGAACAGAGCGCCGTGGACGCCGCGTTCCGTTATCTGCCGGCGCAGGCCGGGCTCGGCGGGCTGGGCGGCGTCGGCGGCGACTGGTTCGACATCATCCCGCTGCCCGGCGCCCGGGTCGCCCTGGTCGTCGGCGACGTCGTCGGCCACGGTCTGCACGCCGCCGCCACCATGGGCCGGCTGCGCACCGCCGTCCACAACTTCGCCAACCTCGACGTCCCGCCCGACGAACTCCTGTGGCACCTGGACGAGTTGGTCACCCGCATCGACCAGGACGAGGGCACCGAGGCCACCGGCGAGGGCGCCAAGTCCCCGATCACCGGCGCCACCTGTCTCTACGCCATCTACGACCCGGCCGCCGGCGTCTGCACCATGGCCCGCGCCGGGCACGTCCAACCGCTACTGGTGCGGCCGGACGGCGACGCGGAGTTCCTGGAGGTGCCCGGCGGGCCGCCGCTCGGGCTCGGCGGAATGCCCTTCGACACCTGCCGGTTGGAGCTCCCGGAGGGCAGCAGCCTGGTGCTCTACACCGACGGGCTGGTCGAGGACCGCGACCGCGATATCGACGAGGGCATGGCGCTGCTGCGCCGCACCCTGGGCACCGGCCCCGGCCGCACCCCACAGGCGATGTGCGAGGCGGCGCTCGGCGCCCTGCTGCCGGACCGCCCCGCCGACGACATCGCCCTGTTGGTCGCCCGCACCCGGCGGCTGGAGGCGGCCCGGATCGCCGACTGGGACGTCCCCGTCGACCCGTCCGCGGTCGCCCAGGCCCGCGCCGCCGCGGTCCGCAAACTGATCGAATGGGGGCTGGCGGACGAGGCGTTCACCACCGAGCTGATCCTCAGCGAGCTGGTCACCAACGCCATCCGGTACGCCAGCGGCCCGATCCGCGTCCGGCTGATTCATGACCGCTCGCTGGTCTGCGAGGTGGCCGACCGCAGCAGCACCTCGCCGCACCTGCGGTACGCCGCCACCACCGACGAGGGTGGCCGCGGGCTGTTCCTGATCGCGCAGCTCGCCGAGCGGTGGGGCACCCGTTACACCGGCGACGGCAAGGTGATCTGGACCGAGCAGGCGCTGCCGGACCCGGCCCGGGTCCCGGTGGCGGCCGGCGGTCCCGGTCGCTGACCGACGGGCGCGCCGGCTGCTAACCTCACGTTGCGCGATGCGCGCAACTCTGGGCGGATGACGGCCAGTTGAGGAGCGTCGGCCTTCGGGCGGGAGGGGCGCAGTCAGATGACCGGTGGGGAACGTCCGGCCACCCGGCGCCGGCGGGAGCGGATGGTGGAGTTGCTCGGCGCGGGCGACGGCAGCGTGCACGACCTCGCCGCCGCCTTCGGCGTCTCGCTCTCCACCGTCCGCCGCGACCTGGCGGCGCTCGCCGAGGGCGGCCGGATCACCCGGACCTACGGCGGCGCGCTCGACCACCGGGCCGTCGAGCGGTCCTGGCACGACAAGGCCCGAGAGCGCCGCACGGAGAAGGCCGCCATCGCCCGGGCGGCCGCCGGCCTGGTCCGCAGCGGCGACGTGGTCCTGCTGGACGCCGGCACCACGGCGGCCCGGCTGGCGCACGAGCTGCGCGCCCGCAGCGACCTCACCGTGGTCACCAACGGGCTGTCCACGCTGGTGGAGTTGGCCGACGCGGAGGTGGAGGTGGTGGTGCTCGGCGGCCGGCTGCGGCGGCCCAACGAGTCGCTGCTGGGCACCCGCACCGACCAGGCGCTCCGCCGGCTCACCCCGGACCTCGCCTTCCTCGGCGTGGACGGCCTGGACCCGCGGCGCGGGGTCAACTGCCCGGACGCCGAACAGGCCGCGCTGAAGGAGACCATGGCGCAGTGCGCGCGGGCCGCCTGGGTGCTCGCCGACGGCTCCAAGCTGGGCGGGGGAGGGGGCTTCCCGTACTGGGCGGAGATGCCGCAGGGGACGGGGCTGATCTCGGGGGCGGGGGGATACGGGGAGGACGGTGACGGTGGTGCGGAGGGCGAGCGGCGGCTGGCGGCGTACGCGGCCGCGGGCTGGCGGGTGCTGTCGTGCGCGGAGCGGACGGACGCTGCCGTGGAGCGGCCCGGCGCCGCGGGGCGGCCGGACGCGGGCGAGCGACCGGATGCGGCGGCGCGGTCGGACCGCCGGGAGCCGTAGCCCTCGGCGGCGCACGACCCTTGACAGGCCCTCCCGGCGCTCGTCACTCTCAATGCGTGCATCGCGCAACTCACTTGCGCGGTCCGGTCATTGTGGTGCTGGTGGCGGGAGGGGAGCCCATGGCACAGGTGCTGGTGATCGGCGACGACCTGACCGGTAGCAACGCCACCGGCGCCCGCTACGCCCGGCGCGGGCTGCGGGCCGTCACCGTCGGCGACCCCGCCCGGGCGGCCCGCTACGCCCCGCTGGTGGACGTCCTCGTCGTCAACACCGCCTCCCGGCACTGGCCCGCCGCCCGCGCCTACGCCGCCGTCCGGGCCGCGGTCGAGCGCGCCTGCGCCGCCGGGGAGCCGGCGCTGGTCGTCAAGCGGGTGGACACCACGCTGCGCGGGAACCCCGGCAGCGAACTCGACGCGGTGGCCGACGCGTTGGCGGCCCGCGCCCCCGCCGCGCCGCTGCGCACCCTGGCCGTCCCCGCCTTCCCGGACGCCGGCCGCACCACGGTCGGCGGGCTGCACCTCGTCGACGGGGTACCGCTGACCCGCACGGCGGTGGCCCGCGACCCGTTCGACCCGGTGCGGCACTCCCGGGTCGCCGCCGTCCTCGGCGCGCAGAGCCGACGCACCCTGGACGAGCTGCCGTTGGACGTGGTGGAGCGCGGCCCCGACGCGGTGGTCGCGGCGCTTCGGGCGAGCCGGGCCGAGGTGGTGGTCTGCGACGCCACCGAGAACGCCCATCTGCTCACGGTCGCCCGGGCCGCCGCGTCCCTCGCCGCCGCGGATGGTACCCGCTGGCTGGCCCTGGACTCCGGGCCGTTCGGCGCCGCCCTCGCCGACGCGCTCGGCATCCGTCCCGCGGCGGCCCCGGTCCGGGTGCTCGCCGTCGTCGGCAGCGTCACCGACCGCACCGGCACCCAACTCGCCCGCGCCGAGGCGGCACTTGACGCCCGTTGGATCGGCCTCGACCCGGAACGCCCGGACGTGGCACGGGTGTTGGCCGGACTGCGTTCCGCGGCGGCGGAGGGAGCGACCGTCCTTGGCGTCAACGTGCTGCCCACCGCCGGCAGTTCGGCCAGTGCGGCACCCGACCCGGACGCCGCCGCGGGCCTGTTGCGTTGCCTGGCCGAGGTCGCCCGGTGCGCGGTGGCCGGGCTGCGCCCCGGCGGGCTCTACGCCTCGGGCGGCGACGTCGCCGCCGCGGTCACCGCCGCGCTGGGCGCCGACGGCTTCGCCATCGACCGCGAGGTGCTGCCGCTGGCCGTCGCCGGACACCTGGTCGGCGGCCCCCACGACGGACTGCCCTTCGCCACGAAGGGCGGGCTGATCGGCGGGCCGGACGCGGCCCGCGACTGCCTGGAACACCTCCGCGCGGCCGGCACCCGCACCGCGCCCACCCCGCGCCCACCCCGGAAAGGCGACCGATGACGACAGCAGATGCGTTGAACCGTCAGGCACCGAAAGAGCGTCAACTCCCCCTTCTTGCCGTGACGTTGGGTGACCCGGTCGGTATCGGGCCGGAGATCACCGCGCGTACCCTCGCCGATCCGGCGAGCGCCGGGCTCGGGCGCGGCTTGGCGGTCGGCGACGCCGCCGTGCTGCGCCGCGCCGTCGAGGTCTGTGGGCTCGACGTCCGGGTCAACCCGGTCGGCGCGCCCGGCGAGGCGCGGTTCGAGCCCGGCACCATCGACGTGCTGGATCTGGGGATCGCCCCCGCGGACCTGCCCTGGGGGCGGGTCGACGCGGTCGCCGGTCGCTCCGCGGTGGCCGCGATCGAGGCCGCGACCCGGGCCGCACTGGCCGGCGAGGTGGACGCCGTCGTCACCGCCCCGGTCAACAAGGAGGCCATCTGGGCGGCCGGTTCGCGGCACCTGGGGCACACCGAGATGCTCGGCGAACTGACCGGCGCCGCCCGGGTGGACACCATGTTCGTGGTCCGCGGCCTGAAGATCTTCTTCACCACCCGCCACCTCGCGCTCCGCAAGGCCCTGGACCAGCTCACCGAGGAACGGGTCGGCGCGAGCATCCGGCACGCGGTCACCGCGCTACGGGTCTTCGGCCACGACCGGCCCCGGCTCGCGGTCGCCGCGGTCAATCCGCACGGCGGCGAGGGCGGGCACTTCGGCGACGAGGAGATCACCGTGCTCGGCCCGGCGGTGGCCAAGGCGCGCGCCGAGGGCCTGGACGTGACCGGGCCGGTCCCTGCCGACTCGGTCTTCCACCAGGGCCTCGAAGGTCGCTTCGACGGGGTGCTGTCGCACTTCCACGACCAGGGCCACATCCCCGCCAAGACCGTGGACTTCGCCGGCACGGTGTCCGTCACCGTCGGCCTGCCGATCCTGCGGACGTCCGTGGACCACGGCACCGCCTTCGACCTCGCCGGCAGCGGACGGGCCTCGCACGCGACCATGGCGGCCGCCTTCCGCGCCGCCGCCGACCTCAGCCGCCATACGGACCGGATGCGCGCCGCCTACGGGACGGCAGCCGCCCGATGACCGACGCTCCCCGGGCCGGCGACGTCACGGGCGGCGCCGCGCCCCCGGCCAAGCGCTGGGTCTATGTCATCCCGGTCGCCGCCATCATGTACATGCTGGCGTACCTGGACCGGAACAACGTCTCCGTCGTCCTCCCCTACATGCACGGCGACCTGGACCTCTCCAACGCCGACAAGGGCCTGGCCGGCGGCATCTTCTTCGTCGGCTACGTCTTCCTCCAGATCCCGGCCGCGGTGCTCGCCCAGCGGTGGAGCGCCCGGAAGACCGTCCTGATCCTCATGGTCGCCTGGGGCGTCTCCGCGATGCTGTCCGGACTGGTGCAGACCCGGGCCCAGTTCTACGTCGCGCGGTTCGTGCTGGGCTTCTTCGAGGGCGGCGTCTGGCCGGCCGTGCTGATCCTGCTCGCCTCGTGGTTCCCGCTTCGCGAGCGGGCCCGCGCCAACGCCCTGTGGATGGCCTGCCTGCCGCTCTCGTCGGTGCTGATGGCGCCGCTGTCCGGCTGGATGCTGGACCACGCGAGTTGGCGCTGGGTGCTCGTCCTCCAGGGAGTGCCGCCGCTGCTGTGGGCGGTGGTCTGGTGGTTCGCGGTCGCCGACCGTCCCGCGCGGGCCCGTTGGATCTCCCGTGCGGAGGCCGACCACCTGGAGCGCGCGCTCGCCGCCGACGAGGCCGCCAAGCCCCCTGCGGGCGGCGGTTCTTACCTCGGCGCGGTCCGCCAGCGCTCCGTCCTGGTCCTGATCGGCGTCTACTTCTTCTGGATCACCGGCTTCTACGGCTTCAGCCTGTGGCTGCCGGCCGTCATCAAGGAGCTCACCCACAACGGCTCGGCCACCGAGGTCGGGCTGCTGACCGCGATCCCGTTCGCCGTCGCCCTGGCCGTGATGATCGCCAACGCGGCCTGGTCCGACCGCACCGGCCGCCGACGGCAGGCGGTCGCCCTCCCCCTGGTCGTGGGTATCGCCGCCCTCCTCCTGGGGCAGGCGGTGCACGGCGCACTGCCGCGCATGGTGCTGCTCTGCCTCACCGCCGCCGCGGTCTACGCGCCCTACGGCCCCTTCTGGGCGATCCCCGGCCAGCTCCTCCGCTTCGAGGTGGTGGCGGTGGCGATGGGCCTGATCAATGCGCTGGGCAACCTCGGCGGCTTCGCCGGCCCGTACCTGGTGGGCTGGCTCACCGACGCCACCGGGAGCAGCCTGACCGGCTTCGCGGTGCTCGCCGGATTCCTGGCCGTTGCGGTCATTCTGGTGACGCTCGGGTTGCGACCGGGCTCGTCATTGCCTCAGGGTCGCGCCGCGGAGATCCCTAGCACGACGATCAACTCACCGACATTCAAAGAGAGTTGACGGAGCGGAGGTTCGGCGGTGGTGGGGGCGGGGTGCGGTGGTCTCCGGGGTGGCTCACACGATTGGCGGTAAGGAAGGTTTTAATAGCTTTCGCGAGGGTGATTCCTGAAAAGGTCGATATCACCCCTCGATACTCCTGAGGAGCAGACATGCGCATCCGCGCCGCGATCGCAGCCAGCGCCCTGGCCACCACCATCGTCCTGGGTGGGGCGAGTGCCGCACTCGCCGGTGGGAAGCACCACCACGACCACTACGGCAAGGGCTGGTTCGCCGGCCGCTCGTTTGACGCGGCCGTCATCGAAGGAAACCCGGTCTTCCACGACGGCGCCAACAAGGGCGGCTTCGAGCACGGCAGGGAGCACCACGGCAAGAAGTGAGCGGCATAGCTCCTGCGCGACGTAATCGGACACAGCAACAGCGGATGCCGGTCGGGAACCACCTGCGGGTGGCCCGGCCGGCATCCGTCGTATGGGGCGCCGGATCGCCGGCCGCGCGCTCAGGCGTGGGACGAGGGCCGGTCCGCGAGGACCGCCACGGCCGGCGTTCGGTAGTCGGCGCGTTGTCGTCGCGTACGGGGAGTTGAGCCTCGGGTGTCGGCCAACGGGTGGCTGGTTTCGGCTTGTTCCTTTCAGGGGCATGAACGGGGCGTTCATCAAACCGTTGAAGCGGATAGGGGTGGGTGGGCGCCGCGCGGGACCGCCTCGGACGCCCGCAGTGGGAAGCAGTGCGACGGAAGGAAGGCATGCGATGGGCAGGGCCACGGCCGTCAACGGCGTACTCGACGTACCCGTCATCGACATCTCCGCCTGGGGCGACGGGTCCGCCGCCGACCGGGCCGGCATCGCCGCCGAGGTCGACCGGGCGGCGCGCACCGTCGGATTCATGCAGATCAGAGGGCACGGCATCCCCGAGGGCGCGGCGCGGGAGTTCGCGTCGGCGCTGGACGCGTTCTTCGGCCTCCCGGTGGACCGGAAGAAGGCGCTGCGCGCCCCGTCGCCGGAGGTCAACCGCGGCTACACCCCGCCGCGCACCGAGAAGCTCAGCCTGAGCCTGGGCGTCCCCGCGGCAGCCGAGGACCTCTTCGAGGCGTTCAACGTCGGGGCGGAGGCCGCCGCGTTCCCCGGGCTCGTCCTGCCCGCGGCGCACTATCCGGCCAACATCTGGCCCCAACTGCCGGGATTCCGGGCGGAGGTGGAGGAGTGGTGCGCACAGGCCGGCGGGCTCGCCAGACGGCTGACCGGGATCTTCGCGCACGCCCTGGGGCTGGCGACGGACTACTTCGCACCGTTCACCGATCACTCCCTCGACGTGCTCCGGATGAACAACTACCAGCTTCCCGAGCACGAACTCGTCGTCGACCGCGACCAGATGGGGATGGGCGCCCACACCGACTACGGCATCGTCACCGTGCTGTGGGCCGACCGGGTCCCCGGGCTCCAGATCCTGGACACCAAGGGCCGCTGGCACGACGTGCTCCCCGAGCCGGGGTGTCTGCTGGTCAACCTCGGGGACCTGCTGGCCCGTTGGACCAACGACCGGTGGCTGTCCACGCTGCACCGGGTGCTGCCGCCGACCGACGCGCGGGGGCGGGTGGTGCGCCGCCGCTCCGCCGCGTTCTTCCACGACGGCAACTGGGACGCCGAGATCAGCTGCCTACCCGGCTGCGTCCCCGCCGGCGCCGCGCCGCTCTACCCGCCCACGACGGTCGGCCAACACCTCGCCGAGAAACTGGGCGGCTCGCGCGCCGGCAAGCCCAACGCCAACTCGCCTCGCGAGGCCGCTCGACTGCGCGCAGCCCGGGGTGAGTGAGGCGCCCCTCCCTCCGGGGCGCTGGTGGTTGCCCTCGGGCTCCATCTGGTCTTCCGGCATGGTCGGCGCCGGGGTGAGGAGGTGTCGGCGGCGGTGTGACGGGCGGTCAGTCCAGGCCCTGGATTCGTCGGGCGACCCGGGTGTGGTCCCGCAACTTCTCGTCCAGGGAGGGGAGTTGGGGTTCGCAGCAGTCGACCAGGACCCGGCCGCCGACGACGGTGGTCCAGGCGCGGGACGGGGCGCAGCGTAGCCACGCCTCGACCGGGTCGGTGAGCGCTCCGGCCAGTGCCACCTGCGGGGTGTCCCAGACGACGAGGTCGCCGCAGGCGCCCGGGCGCAGGTGGCCCAGCTCGTCGGCCCGGCCCAGGCAGCGGGCCGAGCCGCGGGTGGCGATGTCCAGCGCGTCCCGGGCGGTCATCGCCGCCGGGCCGCCGCGGTACCGCCCGAGCAGCAGCGCACCACGGGCCTCCAGCCACAGCGAGGCGTGGTCGGTGGAGGCGGAGCCGTCGCAGCCGAGCCCGACCGGCATGCCGAGGGCGCGCATCTCCTGGACGGCCGCGGTGCCGCCCGCGATCAGCATGTTGGAGCTGGGGCAGTGCGCCACCCCGACGCCCGCCGCGGCGAGCCGGGCGCGCTCGGCCCGGTCGGGGTGGATGCAGTGCGCGACCCAGGTGCGGTCGGTCATCCAGCCCACGGACTCGAAGTACTCGACCGGCCGGCAACCGTAGATCTGCCGGCAGTACGCGTCCTCGTCCGGGTCCTCGGCGAGGTGGGTGTGCAGCCGGACGTCCAGGCGCTCGGCCAACTCGGCGGTGGCGGCCATCAGTTCGCGGGTCACCGAGAACGGCGAGCAGGGCGCGAGGGCGACCCGGGTCAGCGCGCCCGGACGCGGGTCGTGGTGGGTGCGCACGAGGCGTTCGCTGTCCTCCAGCACCTCGTCGGCGGTCTGGGTGACCGAGCGGGGCGGCAGGCCGCCGTCCTCCGTCGAGCGGGTCATCGAGCCCCGGGTGGCGTGGAAGCGGAAGCCGAGGTCGGCGGCGGTGCGGATCTGGGCGTCGATCAGGCGGGGCCGCGGGTGGACGTAGTGGTGGTCCATCGAGGTGGTGCAGCCGCCCATGAGCAGCTCGGCGATGCCGACGTAGGTGGAGAGGTGGACGGCCTCCTCGTCGAGCGCCGCCCACCGGGGGTAGAGGGTGGTGAGCCAGGTGAAGAGGGTGCCGTTGACGGCGGGGGCGTAGGCGCGGGTGAGGTTCTGGTAGAGGTGGTGATGGGTGTTGATCAGGCCGGGGGTGACCAGGCGGCCGGTGGCGCGCAGGGTGCGGGCGGCCCGCTCCGGCTCGGTGCCGGCGTGGCCGTACGCGGCGACGCGGCCGTTTCGCAGGGCGATCCAGCCGCCGGGGAGTTCGGTGTCGCCGTCGACGACCAGCAGGCGGGCGTCCCGGACGAGCAGGTCGCAGTCGGCGGGGGTGGTGAAGTCATGGTGCTGGCCGGTGCGTTGGGGGTCGGGCATGGGGGCTCCTTGAGGCGGTGTGCCGGGGCGCCGGCACGGGGCTCGGGGTGCGCGCGGGCCCTGTACCGGTGTGCTGCGCGGACACCGGATCGGCACCGCCGGGGCGGCCGGCGGGCGGGCGCTCCTCCTTCTTCCGGACGGGTCAACTCGACGGCGGATGGCCGTCGTTGGAGCCCTGCCCGGATTCCCGCGGACCAGTCGCGGCGCGGGCGGGCGGTGCGGGTTGGGGCTCGGCGGGCAGCGGGCGCCGCAGGACGTAGCCGCCGACCGTGACCGCCACCGCGATGACGCAGCCTGCGAACGTCAACCCGGCGCCGCGCAGCCCCAGTTGCAGGGTGAGCGCGCCGACGCCCACCACCGGCAGCGAGATGCCGAGGTAGGCGACGAGGAAGAAGGCGGAGAGCGTGCCGCCGCGGTGTTCCGGCGGGGCGGCGGCGCTCACCGCGGTGAGCCCGGCACGGAACGCCAGGCCCTGCCCGGTGCCGCCGCACAGCGCGCCGACGACCAGTACGGGCAGCGAGGTCACCGCGAGCGAGGTGCCGACCAGGACCAGTCCCAGCACCAGGACCAGGCAGCCGACCGGGAGGGCGGTGCGGGCGCCGATCCGGCCGGTCAGTGACTGGCCGAGGGTGGAGCCGAGGAAGACCGTGCAGACGACCGCCCCGGAGACCGCGAGGTTGTGCTCGCCGAGGGTCCCCGCGACGAAGCTGGGGGCGATGGCGGTGAACAGCCCCAGCAGGGCGAAGCCGGCGAACGCGGCGACCGCGGCCGGCGCGAAGACCCCGCGGACCCCGGGCGGCACCACCAGCCCCTGGGGGCGCAGCGAACGCGGCCGCCGCGGGTGCGCGACGGTCTCCGGCAGCAGCCAGGTCACCACGGCGGCGACGGCCAGCAGGAGCAGGTGGACGAGGAAGGGCAGGGCCAGCGGCCGGGGCGCGTACTGGGCGAGCAGCCCGGACAGCAGCGGGCCGCAGCCCAGGCCGCCCATGTTGGCGGCGGTGGCGGCGAAGCCGGCCGCGGACTCCCGGCCGGGGCGGGCCAGTTCGAGGACGGCGGCGGTGGCGGCGCCGCTGAACAGTCCGGCGGCGAAGCCGGACAGCACCCGGCCGAGCAGCAGCAGCGGCAGCCCGCCCTCGAAGAGGAAGCACAGGGCGCTCGCCGCGGACAGGCCCAGCGCGGCGAAGAGCACCGGGCGCCGGCCGGTGGTGTCGGAGAGGTTGCCGGCGCCAAACAGGACGGCGATCACGCCGAGGGCGTAGGTGGCGAAGACCACGGTCACCATCAGCTCGGAGAAGCCGAGTTGTTGGCGGTAGAGCCCGTAGAGCGGGGTGGGCAGGGTCGTTCCCGCCATGCCGATCGCGAAGACGGCCGCCGCGGCGGGGCTGCCGGGCCGGCGGCCCCGGCCGGTGCGCAGGGTCATGGCGTCAACGTACCCGCGCCCCGGCCGGGTCGGACCGCGGCGGCCCCGCGCGCGGGGGGCCGCCGGTCCGGTCGGCTCAGCGCCGGGTCACCGCTTGGGGGTGTTGGCGGCGGTGACGTTGACGGCGGCCCAGGCGCGGTCGACCGTCTTGTACGCGGTGCTGCCCGCGCCGTAGAGGTCCTTGGCGGCCTGGAGGGTGGCGGTCCGGGCGCCGTGGAAGTCGGTCGTGGAGACCATGTAGCGGGTGAGCGCCCGGTAGAAGATCGCCGTGGCCTTGTCCCGGCCGATGCCGGTGACCTTGGCGCCGTCGTAGGTGGGGGAGTCGTAGGCGACCTTGCCGATGGTCTTCTTGCCGCTGCCCTCGGCCAGCAGGTAGAAGGCGTGCGAGGAGACGCCGGAGCCGGCGTGCACCTCGGTGTCGTAGGTCTCCTTCGACCAGTAGTCGACGGTGCCTTCGAGCTTGTCCAGGGACGGCCTGTCCAGGCGGCGCAGGAACTTCTGGGCCAGGCCCAGCTTTTCGCCCATCAGGTAGTTCGGCGGGTTCTTGGGGTTGTTCGTGGCGAACTCCACCGCGGTGCCGAAGATGTCGGCGAGCGACTCGTTGAGCGCGCCCGGCTCGCCGAACTGGTGGCCCTCGGCGTCGACGCGGGTGGGCTGGAGGTTCGCGGTGGCGTTGACCACGCCGTGGGTCAGCTCGTGGCCGGTGACGTCCAGGACGACCAGCGGCTTGCTGAACAACTGGCCGTCGCCGTCGCCGTAGAGCATGCAGCCGTAGTCCGGGGACCAGAAGGCGTTGCCGACCTTCTCGCCGTAGTGGACCAGGGCGTGCGCGCCGGCGCCGTCGTTCTTGATGCCGTTGCGGCCGAAGGTCTTCTTGTAGAAGTCCAGGGTGCTGGTGATGCCGTACTGGGCGTCGACCGCGGCGGTGGTCCGGTCGGTGGTGGTGCCGTTGCCCCACCGGTTGGTGCCGTTGGTGACGGGCTTGCCCGCGCTGAACTTGTCGAGCGCCCTGCCGCCGGCGTCGCGGGTCTCGGTGTTGCCGCGGGTGGTGTCCTTCAGCACGAAGGCGTTCTTGGCGGTCTGGGTGGTGGAGAGCGGGACCGTGCCGACGAAGAGGGCGGCGCCGCTGCCGGTGGCCGGGGCCGGGTAGCGGCCGGCCGCGGGCTTGTCGGGGGCGGACGGGGTGACCCGCGCCGCGGCCCCGGGGTTCGGGCGCTCGCCGCGCTTGCGGAGCTCGTGCAGGACGGAGGGCGACAGGAACGGCTCGTTGACCGGGACGTTGCTGAGGACCTTGCCGCTGTCGGCGTCGAGGACGACGGTGCGGGCGCCGCCGCCGTCCGCGGTGCGGCTGTCGTCGACCTGCACCTGGTAGGCGAGCGCGGTGCGGCCGCCGCGGGCGTCGACGACGAGTTGGGGCGCGCCGGCGGTGCCCTGGGCCACCGAGGCGGCCTTGGCGGCGGCCTGACGGCTCGACAACTGCGGCTTGGCGGAGGGGAGTTCGACCTGGTGGCCGGCGGCCCGGGTCACGCCCTGGTAGCCGGAGTCGGCGCCGAGGTGGATGACCAGGTCGCCGCCGAGTACCGGCATGCCCCGGTGGACGCGGACGAACCGCACGTGGCGGCGGCCGTCGGGGTCGACCAGGGTGTCGGTGGCCTTGAGGGTGTCCTGCTTGTTGACGCCGGTCGTGGCGGAGTGGGCGTAGGCGGCGGCGCGGGCCGCGTCCACCAGCGAGGGGGTGCCGGTGGTCGAGGGGGTGGCGGGGGCGGCGACGGCGGCGCCCGCGGTGAGGGTGGCGGCCGTGGTGACGGCCAGGGCTATCGCCAGGTGGCGGCTGCGTATGTGGGGTCTACGCACAGATTCGTTCCCTTTGCGCTGTGGGCGGTGGAATGTGCCAACCGCCCGTACACGCGGTGGTGTTGCGCACCGCGGGGGCCGTCCGGCCCCGCACAGACCCTGATATGTCTGCCATGGGCATGTAAAGAGAAATGATCAATTTTCCATGCCAAGCAATCAAAAATTGACAATTGATCAGCGATGGGTAGTCAGAAGATGACCAATCGTGTTCTGGGGGAGGGGACGCGAGGAGGCGCGCCACGGTTGCCCGGCGCGGGACGGGAGTTGCCGGTCACGACGGAGCGGCGCACGACGGGACGGCGCACGACGAAGGCCGGGGCGGCGGTTGCCGTCCCGGCCTCAAGGTGATCGGGGGTGCGCGGCCCGCGCCGCGCGGCCGCTAGTGCTGTGACCGGAAACGATCACCGGGTTGGTGTCGACCGACCTTGCACCGGTTGGATGTGACGACACGTCCGATCGGTGCGGGGAGGGT
>NZ_JBHVJX010000042.1:0-55556 GCF_042798755.1 Streptomyces sp. NPDC057743 | reverse complement strand
CGCCTGTGTTGTGGACGTAAAGCGAAGCAGTCCACAACACAGGCGCCGGAGGCCCACCCCCGCCACCCACCACCAAGCAGAACGCGGCCCCCGCCCAACAACAACCCGCCAACGGCGAGCACCCCCACGGCGGGAAACCCAAAAACGTGCGGGCCGTCGCAAACGCGCGGGTCAGCTCAAAATCGTCGTGAGGAACTCACCAACCCACGCGAGCAACTCGCGCCCAACCACCGGCTTCCCCCCGATCCTCCCCGTCGTCGGCCGCGGCACAAGCACGTGCCGCGCCGCCGGCTTGAGGACCGTACGGGGATGCAGCCGCTTCAGGCGGAGCTCCTGGGACTCGCGCAACTCCACCGGGCCGAAGCGGATGTTGGAGCCCTGGAGGGTGATGTCGGTGACGCCGCAGGAGCGGGCCAGCATCCGCAGGCCGGCGACCAGGAGGAGGTTCTCCACCGGCTCCGGCAGCTTGCCGTAGCGGTCGGTGAGCTCCTCGCGGACCGCCGCGATGTCCTCCTCGGAGTTGGCCGAGGCGATCGCCCGATACGCCTGGAGCCGCAGCCGCTCGCCCGGCGCGTAGTCGTGCGGAACGTGCGCGTCCACCGGAAGCTCGATCTTGACCTCCAGCGGCGGCTCCTCCTCCACACCGCCCTCCAGGGACGCGCGGTAGTCGGCCACCGCCTCCCCGACCATCCGGACGTAGAGGTCGAAACCGACGCCCGCGATGTGGCCGGACTGCTCGCCGCCCAGGAGGTTGCCCGCGCCGCGGATCTCCAGGTCCTTCATCGCCACGTACATGCCGGCGCCCATCTCGGTGTGCTGGGCGATCGTCGCGAGGCGCTCGTGCGCGGTCTCGGTGAGCGGCTTCTCCGGCGGGTAGAGGAAGTAGGCGTAGCCGCGCTCGCGGCCGCGGCCCACCCGGCCGCGCAGCTGGTGCAGTTGGGAGAGGCCGAAGTTGTCGCCGCGCTCGACGATCAGGGTGTTGGCGTTGGAGATGTCGATGCCGGACTCCACGATCGTGGTGGAGACCAGGACGTCGAACTTCTTCTCCCAGAAGTCGACCACCACCTGCTCCAGTTGGGACTCGCCCATCTGACCGTGCGCGGTCTGGATGCGCGCCTCGGGCACGATCTCGCGCAGCCGCGCCGCGGCGCGGTCGATCGACTCGACGCGGTTGTGGATGTAGAAGACCTGGCCCTCGCGGAGCAGTTCGCGACGGATGGCCGCGCCGATCTGCTTCTGCTCGTAGGGGCCGACGAAGGTCAGGACCGGGTGCCGCTCCTCGGGGGGCGTGGTGATCGTCGACATCTCGCGGATGCCGGTGACCGCCATCTCCAGGGTGCGCGGGATCGGCGTCGCGGACATCGTCAGGACGTCCACGTTGGCGCGGAGCTTCTTGAGCTGCTCCTTGTGCTCGACGCCGAAGCGCTGCTCCTCGTCGACGATGACCAGGCCGAGGTCCTTGAACTTGGTCTCGGAGGAGAAGAGGCGGTGGGTGCCGATGACGATGTCGACGGCGCCGTCCTTGAGGCCCTCCAGCGTCGCCTTCGCCTCGGTGTCGGTCTGGAACCGGGACAGCGCCTTGACGTTGACCGGGAACTGGCCGTAGCGCTCGGTGAAGGTGCCGTAGTGCTGCTGGACGAGGAGGGTGGTGGGCACCAGGACCGCCACCTGCTTGCCGTCCTGGACCGCCTTGAAGGCCGCGCGGACCGCGATCTCGGTCTTGCCGTAGCCGACGTCGCCACAGATCAGCCGGTCCATCGGGACCGACTTCTCCATGTCCTCCTTGACCTCGGCGATCGTGGTGAGCTGGTCGGGCGTCTCGGCGTACGGGAACGCGTCCTCCAACTCCCGCTGCCAGGGCGTGTCCTGGCCGAAGGCGTGGCCGGGCGCCGCCATCCGCGCCGAGTACAGCTTGATCAGGTCGGCGGCGATCTCCTTGACCGCCTTCTTGGCGCGCGCCTTGGTCTTCGTCCAGTCCGCGCCGCCGAGCCGGTGCAGCGTCGGCGCCTCACCGCCCACGTACTTGGTGACCTGCTCCAACTGGTCGGTGGGGATGTAGAGCCGGTCCCCGGGCTGGCCGCGCTTGGCCGGCGCGTACTCCACCAGCAGATACTCGCGGGTGGCGCCCTGGACGGTGCGCTGCACCATCTCGATGTACCGGCCCACGCCGTGCTGCTCGTGGACGATGAAGTCGCCGGCCTGGAGGGTCAGCGGATCGATCTGCTTACGGCGACGGGCCGGCATCCGGGCCGCGTCCTTGCCGGCGGCCTTCTGGCCCGACAGGTCCATCTCCGTCAACACCGCGATCTTCAGGCCCGGATCGACGAAGCCGTTGTCGATCGAGCCGCAGGCCACATGCACGACGGACGGCGCGATCTCGCCGAGGTCGGCCTCCAGACGGGCGGCGATGCCCTCCCCGCCCAGCACCTCGACCGTACGGGCCGCGGGGCCGTGGCCCTCGGTGACGAACACCGTGCGCCAGCCGTCCGCCAGCCACTGCTTGGTGTCGGCCAACGCCCGCTGGGTGTCCCCGCGGTACGTCTCCGGGGCGTGCATCCCCAGCTTCAGGGTGTCCCCGTCGCCCTCCACCTCCTCATCGGCGGCGAACGGCGAGATGGACCACCACGGCATGCCCAACTCCCGGGCGTGCTCCCGGACATCGGCGATGCCCCACAGGGACGCCGCGCCCACGTCGATCGGCGCCGCGCCGCCACCGGCGCTGGCAGCCCAGGACGCCTGAAGGAACTCCTGGCTCGTCGCCACCAGGTCCGCCGCCCGGGTCCGCACCCGCTCCGGATCGCAGACCACCGCCATGCTGCCGGCCGGCAGTACGTCCAGCACCAGCTCCATGTCGTCGACGAGCACCGGGGCCAGGGACTCCATGCCCTCGACGGCGATCCCCTCGGCGATCTTCCCCAGCAGCTCGCCCAGCTCCGGATGGTCCTCGGCCAGCGCCGCGGCCCGCTCCCGCACCTCGTCCGTCAGCAGCAGCTCCCGGCACGGCGGCGCCCACAGCCCGTGCTCGGCCACCTCCAGGGAGCGCTGGTCGGCAACCTTGAAGTACCGGATCTCCTCGACGTCGTCGCCCCAGAACTCCACCCGCAGCGGGTGCTCCTCGGTGGGCGGGAAGACGTCCAGGATGCCGCCGCGGACCGCGAACTCGCCGCGCTTCTCGACCAGTTCGACCCGCGCGTAGGCGGCCGCCGCCAGGCCGTCGACGACCTCCTCCAGATCGGCGCTCTGCCCCGTCCGCAGGCTCACCGGCACCAGCTCGCCCAACCCCTTGGCCTGCGGCTGGAGCACCGAGCGGATCGGCGCGACCACGACCGAGACCGGGCCG
The DNA here is from genome assembly GCF_042798755.1 of Streptomyces sp. NPDC057743. Classification (NCBI taxonomy): domain Bacteria; kingdom Bacillati; phylum Actinomycetota; class Actinomycetes; order Kitasatosporales; family Streptomycetaceae; genus Streptomyces; species Streptomyces sp. NPDC057743. The sequence continues at coordinate 52,216 of NZ_JBHVJX010000042.1, read as the reverse complement.
GCCGTCGGGTCGTCGGCGCTCGGGTGCGCCAGGCGGCGCAGCACCGCCAGGCGGCGGCCGACGGTGTCCGAGCGCGGCGAGAGGCGCTCGTGCGGCAGCGTCTCCCAGGACGGGAACTCCACGACGGAGTTCTCCTCGCCGGCCGGCATCAGCGAGCGCAGCGCGGCCGCCAGATCCTCCGCCTCCCGGCCGGTGGCCGTCACCGCCAGCACCGGGCGGCCGCCCTGCCGCGCCAGCGCCGCCACCGCGAACGGGCGGGCGGCCGGCGGCCCGACCAGATCGACATGCGGGCGGTGCCCGTCGGCCGCGGCCTTGACCGCTTCGGCGAGCGCCGGGTCCAATGCGACGGCGTCGAGCAGACCACTCAGGCTCATGAAAGGTTTCCGTCCCAGCGAGGCGAACAACGCGACCGGTCCGCCACCCCTCGCATAGGCGCCGACGGGCGCAATCGGACCAGGGCTGACCACCTTACGCCGGCCCACTGACAACCGGCCGCCCCAGCGGCCGCCCGCCGCCGTCCCACCCTGCGAGAAACCCCGTTCCGCCCGGCCACCGCGCGTGCAAGGGTGTCCCCGGAACCGTGCCGACTACACGTATACGCGCCGACCACACGTAGCCGATCACACGTAGCCGCGTCAGCCGCGGCCGGGCGACGCCTCGGCCCGGCCGCAGCACGGCAGGAGGGGACCCCGGTGAACCGCACCACCCAGGACAGCCACGGCGACAGCCACGACACCAGCCGGAACAGCACCGACCCGAACGGCACCGACCGGAACGACGCCACCGGGAACCGACCATCCGACGCCCGCACCGCCGCCCGCCGCGGCCCCGTCGTCGCCGCCCTGATGCTCGGCATGGCCCTGGCCGCCCTCGACTCGACGATCATCGCCACCGCCGTCCCCCAGATCGTCGGCGACCTCGGCGGCTTCACCGTCTTCTCCTGGCTCTTCTCCGGCTACCTCCTCGCCGTCACCGTCACCCTCCCCGTCTACGGCAAGCTCTCCGACACCCACGGCCGCAAGCCGATCCTGCTCACCGGCATCGTCCTGTTCCTGATCGGCTCCCTGGCCTGCGCCGGCGCCTGGAACATGGGCTCCCTGATCGCCTTCCGCGTCCTCCAGGGCCTGGGCGGCGGCGCCCTCCAGGGCACCGTCCAGACCATCGCCGCCGACCTCTACCCGATGAAGGAACGCCCCAAGATCCAGTCCAAGCTCTCCAGCGTCTGGGCCGTCTCCGCCGTCGCCGGCCCCGGACTGGGCGGCCTGCTCACCACCTACGGCGACTGGCGCTGGATCTTCCTCATCAACCTGCCCGTCGGCACCGTCGCCCTCTGGCTGATCATCCGGCACTTCCACGACACCCGACGCGACCGCCCCACGTTGACGACTGACGCCCCCGGGCAGCGCACCCGCGTCGACTGGCCAGGCGCCCTCGCCATCTTCGCCGCCGGCGGCCTGCTGCTCACCGCCGTCGTCCAGGGCGGCACCGCCTGGCCCTGGCTCTCCGCCCCGTCCCTCCTGCTGCTCACCGGCAGCGCCCTGGCCACCGCGGCCACCGTCCTGATCGAACGCCGCGCCGCCGACCCGATCATCCCCGGCTGGGTCTGGCGCCGCCGCACCATCTCCGCCGTCAACCTCGCCCTCGGCGCCCTCGGCCTGCTGATGGTCGCGCCGACCGTCTTCCTCCCCACCTACGCCCAGGCCGTCCTCGGCCTCGCCCCCACCGCCGCCGGCTTCGTGCTCTCCGTCATGACCCTGAGCTGGCCGATATCCGCCGCCCTCAGCAGCCGCGTCTACAACCGCATCGGCATCCGCAACTGCGCCCTCCTCGGCATCGGCGCCGCAGCCCTCGTCCTGGCCGCCTTCCCCCTGCTCCCCTACCCCGGCGCCGCCTGGCAGCCCGCCCTGCTCATGCTCGCCCTCGGCGCCGCCCTCGGGCTCTTCCAACTCCCGCTGATCATCGGCGTCCAGTCCTCCGTCGGCTACGCCGAGCGCGGCACCGCCACCGCATCCATCCTCTTCTGCCGCCAGGTCGGCCAGTCCCTCGGCGCGGCCCTCTTCGGCGCCATCGCCAACGCCACCCTCAACGACCGCCTCACCCACGCCCCCGCCGCCATCCGCGCCGGCCTGCCGCACGACCTCGACGCCGTCTCGCACGCCCTCCAACACGCCGGCGCCCTCGTCACCGGCACCGCCGACTACCTCCGGCGCGCCGTCGCCACCTCCGTCGAACACGTCTACCTGGGCGCCGCCGCGGCCGCCGCCCTCGCCTTCCTCGCCGTCCTCCTCCTGGCACCCCGCCGCTTCCCCCTCCACGCCGAGGCCCATCCGGGGGCCGGGGCGACTGGGGCGGCCGGGGCGACTCTCACCTCTGCCGCGGACGAGGACGGGGGAAATGGCGACGACGGCACGGACACCGGGTGCAACGCCACGGACAGGCGGACGGACAGGCGGGCTGACTGATCGCCGCCGGCGGGCAACGGCCGTCTCGGTCGGGGCCGTTGGCAGCCCCGAGCCGTCGGGCCGGAGCCACCCGGCCGCGGGACCGCCGTCGTGCCGGCTACCGCCGGCCCGAACCGTGCCCCTCCACCCGCTCCACCCGCGGCAACTCCGTCTCCAACGTCTCCTCGTTGTCCGGATCGTGGTCGACGTCGACCCGCACACCGGCCCCGCCCCCCGAAGCGGAACCAGAAGCAGAACCAGAACCGGAAGCGGAGGCAGCGGAAGCCCCCGTCCCCGTACCCGTGCCCGAGTCGGCGAACTCCGCCGGGTCCTTCCCCGTCAACGCCGCCAGGCTGTTGCGCACATGCGTCATATGGATCCGGAGCTCCTCGCGCTTCTCGTCGTGCTCCCGCACGACCCGCTCGGCGGCCCGCTCGATCCGCTCCGCCTCGACCCGGGCCTGCGCCAACAGCTCCGCCGCCTGCGCCTCGGCGTCCTCGGACCGGTGCCGCGCGGCCTCCTCGGTCTCCGCCGTCAGCCGCCGCCGCTCGGCCCGCACCGCCTCGCCGTGGGCCTCCAGCTCGGCCACCCGCTGATCCATCTCGGACTCCAGGCCGGCCAGTTCCCGCTCCAGGGCGTCCCACTCCTCGGTGTGCCGCACCTCCTGGTCCTTCAGCAACTGCTCGGTGCGTCGCCGGGTCTCCGTCAGCTCCGCCGCCGCCTGCGTCCGCAGCTGCTCGGCCTCCTCGATGGCCTCCGCCACGATCCGCGCCACCTCCTCGGCGGCCGCCTTCTCGATGCGCCGCGCGTCCTCCTCGGCCTCCGCACGCATCCGCTGCGCCGCCTTGTCCGCCGCGGTCTGCAGCTCCTGCGCGAAGCCGGCCGCGTCGTCGTGCGCCTGCTCCGCGTCCGCCTCCGCCTCGGACCGCAACCGCGCCGCCTCGGACTCCGCCGTCGTCAGGATCAACCGGGCCTGCTTGCCCAGCGTCTCGTACGTCTGCTCCGGCAGCTGCGCCACGTAGGCGTGCAATTCGGCGAGTTCGGCCTCCATCTCGTTGGACAGGACCGTCAACCGGGCAGCGCGTTCCCAACAGGAATCACGGTCGATCGAGAGCCCCTCGACGCGCCGATCCACGTCCTCCGGGCGATAGCCGCGCCCTCGCACGGTCTCGAACCCGTGTGGCGAAACCGAAGTACTCATCCCTCAAGCCCCTCTCCCTGCGCACAGCAGTCGCGCGGACCCCGCTTACTTCCGCACAGTCCCGCGCACATCTTTCTGGATCGGCCCGAAGCGGCTCCATCACGACACTCCGCCCATTCCCTCCCCCAAGGATGCGTCATTTGCCACCAGAAGCCGGAATTGGATCTTCGCCCGCGAGGGGGGGTTGCCCGGGACCCGCCCTGACGCCCTCGACGGCACAACGCCGCCCCCACGCCACGGTTACGGCACCCCCGCATTCCGCCGGCTTTCACCCGCTTCCGCCACCCGGGACCGCCACCGGGCCCTGCCGGTTCTTGCGCCGGGCCGATTCCGCCGGACCCTGCCGGTTCTTGGTTGCTCGCCGTGGCGGCGGGAGGGGTATTCGCGGCCGGGCCCTGCGTTGTGGGCTGCGGCCGGAGTTGACTGCGGCGTTGGCTGCGGCCTCCGGCGGGGTGGGCGTCTTGCGGGTTCCGCCCGGTGGGGGCCCGCGCCTGGCGGCTTCCGCCCGGTGGGGGCTGGCGCTTTGCGGCCTCTCACCGTGGGTGGGGCCGGAGGGGCTGTCCCGGGGTACGTCCTCGGTGCGGGCGCCTCTGGTCAGTCAGATGACGAATACCCGGGGCTTTGCTCCAGATCCTGCGGGCGCACCCCGGGACATCCCCTCCGGCCTACACCGTCGCCGACCACCCGCCGGTGGACCCACCGCCACCAGCCCAACTCACAGACCACGGAACGTTGGTGGCTCGCCGGTGGCTCGCAGGCCGCGGAACGTTGGCAGTTACCCGACGGCGGCCCCTGGCTCCGACGACGGCCGGCACGGTCGCGGCGGAGTGGTTGATGGTTGGGGTGGCTGGGGGGTTGTTGGGGGTGGTTGGGGGTTGAGTCACTCGCGGGCTCAGCCGTCGGCGGTCCGAGCCAGGAGTGGGCCGCCGCCCCGTGCCTTGCTCGCCGCCGCCTCCTCTTATCCGACAACGAACGCGGACGGGTGGGGAGTTCCACGTTCCATTACGGATTGTAGTCGGACGGGTGGGGATGGTGAGGAGGGTTGGGGATACGCCCCCACAGTCGGGCCGCACAGGCAGGACACAGGGGGCCGCACAGGCGGGGCGCAGTCGGGGAGGCGACCGGCGGGCCGAGGTCGGCGACGCTACCCAGGGGACGCGACCGCGTAGCTGCCCCGGACCGACGCGGCGGGAAAGCCGCCAACGGTGCCGGGTCGGAGGGGATGTCCCGGAGCCCGCCCGCAGGATCTGGAGCAAAGCCCCGGGTAATCCTCACCCACACACCAGAGGCGCCCGCACCGAGGACGGGCTCCGGGGCAGCCCCTCCGACCCCCACCCACCAAAGAGTGGGCGAGGCCACCCCAGCCACCACCGAGCCAGACAGATGACAACGCGGGGCGACCACCAACCACACCTCCGCCGCCACGGCGCGCAACCACCCACCGACAGGGACCGGCGGCATACCCAACCCACCAAAACCCCAACGTGGGAAGGCCCACACACCGCTACAGCAGGCCGTCCCACATCTGTTCCAGCAGGACCGACCACCACGTCTCCGGCGACCCCAGCGCCGGCGGGTCCAACGCCACCAGCTGCGCCTGGAAGTCCACCGTCCACCGGCCGGCCTGCTCGGGCGTCAGCCCGTACCGCAGGCGCCACATCCGCCCCAGCATCGCCAGGCACCGCACAAACTCCGGCAGCCCCGTGTTCACGAACTGTGGCGCAACGGACTGCCCGCCGGGCCCCGCCTCCAACGGGACCGCGACGATGTTCGCGGTCCCGTACTGGACGCACAGTTGGCGGCCGAAGTCGTTGCCCATGACCAGGTACGAGCCCGCGTCCGGCGCCGGCTGCACCCGCCGCTCCGCCGCCAGCTCCGCCAGCGTCGGCACCGGACGCCCCGGCTGCGCCTGCGCCCAGAAGAACGGCCCGAAGTCGACCGGCAGCCCGGCCCACACCAGCGTGTGCGCGACGACCTCCGGCACACCCTGCCGGGAGACCGCCCGCTGGTCGAAGCGGAAGATCCCCTGCGGCCCGAACGACTGCTCCAGCTCGTGCCCGATCGCCTGCGGCGGCACCGGAGGCACCGGCTGCACCTGCGACGGGTGCGGCAGCGGCACCCGCACCGGCGCGGGCCGCGCCGGCCCGTCGGCGACCTGGTGCAACTCGCCCTGGTGCTCGACCAGATGACGGACGCCCTGCTGCCGCGACGCGTGGTCCGTGCCATACGCGGCGGTGTGGCTGATCCGCACCTGCGGCCAGGACTCCCGCACCATACGGGCGCAGTAGCCACCGGGCAGGTCGCAGCACTCCAACTCGGTGTGCAACTCCACGACCTGCTGCGGCGGGACGTTCATCGCCCGCAACTCGTGCAGCAGTTGCCACTCCGGGTGCGGCGTACCGGGCGCCGAGCGGCGCACGATCTTCTGCTCGCTGCCGTCCGGTGCGCGGTAGCTCAGGACGGCCATGTAGCCGGGTCCGACGGTCGGTTGGCCACTGGGCGGCTGCGGATAGCCGTACGCGCCGGGGGCGGCGCCCTGCGCCCCGGTGCCCGGGACTCCGGGACCCGGCGCACCGGGCGGGCCCGGCGGCGGGCCGGGCTGCGCCGGCGGCGCCATCGGCGGAGCGGGCGGCATGCCGGGGCCGGCGGCGGACGGCGTTCCGGGACCGCCCTGGCCGGCGGCCGGCGGCATGCCGGGGCCACCCTGGCCCGCTCCCTGGGGACCGCCCGGGCCGCCGGACAGCGCGGCGCCGGACGCGAGCATCGTGGCCGCGGCGTGCACCCCGCCGTCGGCCCCCGCACCGCCGTTCGACGGCGCGGGAGGCGCAGGCGGCGGCGGAGGCGGACCGCCCGGACCACCCTGGCCGCCCGCCGACGGACCGGCGTGGCCCGACGCGCCGGACTGACCCGACGCACCCGACGCCCCCATCGGCCCGGGCCCGCCAATCGGCCCAGGAGGAGGCGGCGGAGGCGGCACCCCGGGCCCACCAGCACCGCCGGGCACACCCGTGCCGTCGCCCGGGCCGGGCATCGGGGCCTGGAGGGCCGCGCCGTCCGCAAGCATCGTCGCGGCGGCGTGCACCCCGCCGCCCCCGGAACCAGCCGCGCCACCAGCACCTTGCTCAGCACCCCGGTCAGAGCCCTCGCCAGATGCCTGACCGGAGCCCTCGCCGGAACCTCCGGCGGAGCCCTCGCCGGGCCCGTCCACCGCACTCAAGTCCAGCTCAGCGGCGTCCAGTTGGGAGACCAGCTGCGTCGGCACATAACCGCCGGCCGGCGCACCGGCCGCCGCCGGGCCCGGGGACGCCGAGTCGGCTGCCGGGCCGGACGCCGGCCCCTCACCGGGGCGCGCGTTCGGCTGCTGCGCCCCGGGGGACGCGCTCGCTTCGGCCTGCGCTCCAAGGGGCGGCGGCACCGCGTCGGGCGGCGGCGGGACGTCGGCGACCGGCGCCCCGGTCGGCGGCGGCAGGTCGCGCAGGTTGGCCGGCGCCACGGACGGCGCGGGCGGGGCCGGCGGGGCCGGCGGCATGCTGGGCGGCGCGGGCGGCATCGGGGGCGCCGGGGGCAGCCCGCTGGTAGCGGCCGCGCCCGCCCCGCCGGACGCCCCGCCGTCCCGCGGAGGCGGCCCGGACTCGATCTTCGTACGCGGCAACTGGCTGCCGCCTCGCATCAGTTCGGTCTTGGCGTCGGGGCGCACGCGCGGCGTCGACGGGGTGTCCTCGTCGTCGGAACCGGCGAGCGGCGGCGCGAACACGGTCTGCGGCGGCGCCACCGAAAGGCCCTCGCCGTCGCCGCCGGCGGTGGTGTCCGCGGCGGCCCACGGCGCGTCGTCCCCCGAGGACGAGGGCGAGGTGGAGGGAGAAGCGGGCGGGGGCGTGGCGTGTGCGGCGTCCGGCCCGGCGTTCACGCTGACGTCGGCCCAGGCGTCCGCCGCGGCGGGCCCGGGAACGGCCTCCGGGGCGGGCCCCGATCCGGCCCGCTCCCCAGAAGAAGCCCCGGGGGAAACCTCAGAAGACCCCCCGGAGCCCCCGGAGTCCGGGGAGTCCCCGTCCCCAGAGCCCCCCGCAGAAGCGTTCACGTATTCCGCACCGACACCGAACCCGTAACCAGAGCCGGGAGCAGAACCAGACTCCACATCAGCCTCAGCCCCAGCAGCAGAACCAGAACCAGATCCAGAACCAGCCGATTCGGAACCAGACCCGGACGCAGAACCGGAACCACCCCCGACCCCAGAACTCCCCCCGAAAGTCCCGCTCTTCCGCCCCCCGATCCCCATCGCATCCGCCGCCTCCTGTAGCCACTCCGGTGGCGTCAGCAGGAACGACGTGGCCTCCAGGTCGATCCGTTGCGGCGGTTCCGCCGCCGCGTACCCGCCGTCCGCCGGCGCGCCGTACTCCTCCTCGTAACGGCGGATCACCTCGCCCACCGGCAGCCCCGGCCACAGCGTGGTCTCCCCGCTGTCCCGCGCGATCACCAGCCGGCTCCGGCCGCCCTCGCCCACCGGGCCACCCTCGCGGTCCTCCGCCCAGGCCACGAAGCCCAACGCGAACTCCCGCACCCGCACCTCGCGGTGGAACGCCGGCGGCACCTCGCCGTTCACCCACTGCTCCGCGCGCTCCTGCGCCTGCGCGAACGTCACCACCGCGCTCAGCCCCCCATCGGCACGGCGTACGCGAAACCGCCGTCCACCATCAGGTTCGCCACCGTCTCCAACTCCGGCGGATTGCCCGCCAGTCGCTGGAGGAAGTCATCGAAATCCGCACCACAGGGCAACATCAGCCGCTCCACCCGCTCCTGCACCGACCACCCGTCCTGATCCCGGGCGTCGTCGTAGGGACAGAACCACACCGAGCCCAACGCCTCGCCACGCACCTTCACCGCGACCACCCCGCCCTGCGCGAACGCCACCCCCAGGTAGTCCTTGGTGAAGTGGTCGCGCAGGCACTTGTTCACATAAACCAGGTCGTTCACCGCGGCGTCGTCGCGCACCGTGAAGAACGGCTGGTCGACCAGGAGTCCCAACTCCGCGTCCAACGCCGCCCCTACGGGTGCGCAGCCGCCCGCCGCCTTCAGAAACGAGCGGTACGCCCCCGGCAGCCGGTAGCCCAGCGCCTCCTCGGCCTGCGCCAGTTGCTCCTCGGTCACCGCCAACTCCCGCCGCGGCAGCCCGAAATGCACCGGTCGGGTCTCCTGCAACGGCCGCGTCCCGCGCTTGTCGTGCGCCACCGCCGCCGTCGCCAGCCCCGCGTGGTGCCGCAGCAGCGCCTTCACCTCGACCGGGACCAGCTCCATCCGCCGGGTCCCCGCCACGTGGTGCCAGGTCCAACCGTGTGGCGTCGCCACCGACGGCACGTCTATCCACAGCTCGTGCCCCTGCGCGTGCAGCGCCGCGTTCGCCGACACGAAGTCCGTCAACCGCAGCTCGTCGACGCCGAAGCCCTCCGGCGGCTCGGCGATCTCCGCCGCCGCGCGCGCGTACGGCGAGAAGTCCGGGAAGCCGTTCCCGTCCATCCGCACGCCCGCCGGATACCGCGCGGCCCGCACCGGATCCGGGAAATGCACGACCTGCCCGGCATAGGCCGAGTTCGGTGGCACGGGACGTCCTGGGGCCTGGAGGCCGGGGTGCGCCCCCAGCCCTTGCCGACCTGTCGTCATCGCGGTTGCCCCCTGGCTGAAGCTGGCTTTGGGGCACAGCCTATGCGGTGCCGCAACACCCCCTCCCGCCACCCGACCACCGCCCCACGACGCCGCCGATGCTTAGGTGACATCTCCCCTTTTCGCCACCCCCGCCCCTCCCCCCGCGACGCCTCCCGCCCGCGCCCGCTCCCCGCCCCGGGCGCCCCCCTTTGCACCTTGGCGCCGCGACGCCTCCCGTTTGCACCCCTGGCCCGCACCCCAACTCGTATTCCAACGGCACCGTCCGTCAGCCCCATGACACCCTCACCTCACCCACCCCGCCCGCCACCCTCCACACCCCCCACCGCACCCGCCCACCAGGACCGTTACCGGCCACCCGACGAACCGTCACATCCCAGTGACATCCCCGACAGCGCGCCCGACTACCGCAACGCCCAGCACATTTGGCAATCTGACCTCCGCAAACCGGGGGGATTGCAGGGAGGGAAGCACCACCATGACCACCACCGCACACCACACGACCGCCGTCGGCGACCCTCGCACCAGCGGCGACCCGCGCATCGGCTGGAGCGGCACCGCCGACACCGACCGCGCCCCCACCCTGCACCACCGCCGCGACGGCATCCTCCCCACCATCGGCGCCGCCCTGTCGGTACGCGGACAAACCCTCACCTGCACCGCCAGCAAGGCCGAACAGCCCCCCACCCTCCACCCCCTCGTCCAGGACTTCCTGGACACCCTCACCACCGCCCAGCGCGACCGCTTCACCGGCCGCTGCCCCGAAGCCGTCCTGCTCTCCCGCCACCTCACCGCCGTCGAGAGCAACCGCGGCAAACGCGCCTCCCGCAAACCCCTCACCAACGGCGAGGCCCGCCGCTCCCTGAAACACTCCAAGATCACCGCACGCCACATCCGCGAGGACGGCGACCCCCAACACGGCAGCTACGCACCCCCCTGCCGCTCCTGCGACGCACTCCTCGCCCACTTCGGCGTCATGCCCATCGGGGCCACGACGTCCCAAGGGAGCTGACCACCACCATGCCGCCCGCCCACACCCCCGCCGCCGACAGCACCGGCTCCACCCGCTTCCCCGCCGCCGTCGACATCGCCCTCCAAGACGCCGGCTGGCAACCCGGCCGCTGGGACATACACCAGGCCGAAAGCTGGGCCGACACCCTCCGCGCCCACACCTCCCCCGCCGGCCACCGCCACACCGTCTTCCCCGCCGCCGTCGAAGCCTGGGCCGAATTCGGCGGCCTGCGCATCACCGGCCCCGGCCCCGGCCGCCACATCGCCCCCACCCCGTTCGTCATCGACCCGCTCCTCGGACTCCACCTCGCCCGCACCCTCGGCGACCTCGGCCGCGCCCTCGACACCCACGTCGCCCCGCTCGGCCAGGAACACCTCCCCGACACCAAGGCCACCCGCGGCACCACCCACCCCCAGGCCGCCCTCGCCATCGACACCGAGGGCCGCGTCTATAGCCTCGACCACACCGGCGACTGGTACCTCGGCCCCGACCTCGACCAGGCCCTCGGCACCCTCATCCTCGGCACCCGCCCGAGCCGCCTCACGGTCGCCAACGACGCCTGACCCACGCCACCTTGATCAACGGGCCAACGGCCGGCTGACGGGCAGAACGGGCGACACGGCCCGAGCCCGCGGACCGCCTACGCCGCCGCCGACGCCTCCAGCGGCACCACCGCCGACACCCTGAAGCCCCCCGCCTCCGTCGGCCCGGACACAAACACGCCACCCAGCGCCGACACCCGCTCCCGCATCCCCACCAGGCCGTTCCCGCCGCTCGGCAGACCCGCGTCCGTCGCCCCCCGCTCCGACGGCCCGTTCTCCACCTGCACCGCCACCTCGCCGGCCCGATGCGCCAACCGCACCCGCGCCCGCGCACCCGGCGCGTGCTTGTGCACGTTCGTCAACGCCTCCTGCACCACCCGATACACGGTCTGCTCCACCCGCGCCGCATACCGGGGCCCACCGGCCCCCGCCACGGCCGTCTCCTCCGCACCATCGCCGTCCCCCTGCACCGCGAACTCCACCGCCATCCCCGCCGCCCGGGACTGCTCCACCAACTCCCCCAACTCCGACAACCACGGACCATCCCCCTCCGGCTCACCACCGGCCGCCGACCCACCGTCCGCCGCCGACTCCGCCGCCGCGCCCCCGGCCGCCTGCTGCGACACCCGCGACGCCACCGCGGCCAACCGCTCGGGGTCGTCCGACCCCCCCGACCCCAGCACCGCCGACCCCTCCGCAGTCCGCAACACCCCCAACATCTCCCGCAACTCCGTCAACGCCTGCCGCCCCATGTCCCCCACCAAAGCGGCGTTCCGCGACGCCTTCTCCGGATCCTTCAGCGCCACCGCCTGCAACGCCGCCGCATGCACCACCATCAAACTCACCCGGTGCGCCACCACGTCGTGCATCTCCCGCGCGATCCGCGTCCGCTCCTCGTTACGGGCCCACTCCGCCCGCTCCTCGGCCCGCTCCGCCAGCAGCGACAGCTCCCGCTCCAGACCGTCCGCCCGCTCCCGCAGGCTCTCCACCAACCGCCGCCGAGCACCGACGTACAACCCCCACAACACCGGCGGCGCCGACAACACCAGCCCCACCGTCAACGCCATCAACACCACGAACCACACCGGCGGATGGAAGGACGGCTCCGTCGCCACGTCCTGCCGCATGCTGAGGAACGTCGTCAGCACCGTGCCCGCGACCGTCATCCCGGCCAACAGCCCGATGATCCGCCGCGGCACATCCGACGCCGCCAACGTGTAGAGCCCCACCACCCCCAGCAGCACACCCATCTCCGCGGGCATCACAGCGATCGACACCAGCACCACCACGACCGGCCACCGCCGACGCACCAACAGCACCGGCCCGGCCACCAGCCCCAGCAGCACCCCCACCGCCACCGGCACCCCCGCCGTGTGCGCGAACGGCACCCCCTCCGCCACGCACTCCGCCGTCGACAGCACCGCCAGCACCACGTCCAGCACCGCGCTACGACGCCGCGCCCACCACCAAGGACCGCCCCCCGGCGTCCCTCGCGCGGCCACGCTCTCACTTGCCCCCGTTGCGGTCATACCGACCAGCGTACGGGCGCCGACCCCGCTTCCCAGGGCCCCGCCCCAGCACACTGACCGGCCCGTTACCCACCACTACGGCCAGCTATCGCTCGAACTGTTGAATCGCTCGCATTTTCGCCTCGCTGGGTACCGGCACCCCGCCAGCCTGTCCCCATGACGCACACCCACTCCCCCTCGCACCACGACTACGAAGCCTTACGCCCCCGCGCCGTCGCCCTCCGCCGCGCCGGCCTCAGCCGCCGCCAGATCCGCGACCGACTGCACGTCCACAACAACGACCTCCTCAACCGCCTCCTGGAAGGCGTACCGGTCCCGGAGTGGACCAAGCGCCCCAACGCCAAGAACGACCTGCGCGCCAAGGCCCGCGAGCTCCGCACGCAGGGCCTGACCTACGACCAGATCCAACTCGAACTGGGCTGCTCGAAGAGCTCGATCTCACTCTGGGTGCGGGATCTGCCGAAGCCTCCCCGACGATCACCGTCGGAACAGGCCCGGATCGCCGGCCGGAAGCGCTGGGACCACGAGTTGGCGGTGCGCGACGAGGAACGCCGGCGCACCAAGGACGCGGCAGAGGCCGAGGTCGGCGCCCTGTCGGACCGGGAACTGCTCTTCATCGGCGCAGCGCTGTACTGGGCCGAGGGCATGAAGGACAAACCGCATGCCCGGCGGGAGCACGTCGTCTTCGTCAACAGCGATCCGGGCGTGATCGAGGTCTTCCTGGCCTGGCTGCGGATGCTCGGCGTCGAACCGGAACGTCTGCGTTACCGCGTGATGATTCATGTCACTGCGGACGTGCCCGCCGCCGAGCGCCACTGGGCCGATCTCGTAGGGGTCGACGTCTCCGCGCTCCAGAAAACCACGATCAAGAAGCACAATCCGAAGACCGTCCGCAGGAACACGGGAGAGGGCTACTACGGCTGCCTGGTGATCCGCGTGCTGCAAAGCGCTGACCTATACCGTCGCATTGAAGGCTGGTGGTACGGCATAGTGTTGGGTGCCAAGCGGACGCCCTGACGGGATGTCCGGTTTGGTCCGCTTTATATTCCCCTGTGGTGTAATTGGCAACACGGGTCACTTTGGATGATTTGTTCCAGGTTCGAGTCCTGGCAGGGGAGCAAGCAAGGTTCGGGTCCTGATCTATCGGTCAGGACCCGCGCTCGTTTCCCCCGCAATACGCCCCGGTATCCTTCGGATGTCCACCACCCGAAGAAGCCAAGAAGCCGAAGGGCATCCCGTGAGCGCCAACCGCCCGGCCGCCGTCGTCGTTCTCGCAGCGGGTGAGGGAACCCGCATGAAGTCGACGACCCCCAAGGTCCTGCACGCGATCTGCGGCCGATCCCTCGTCGGCCATGTCGTGGCCGCCTCCCGTGAGCTGGACCCCGAGCACCTCGTCGTGGTCGTCGGCCACGCCCGCGAGCAGGTGCGCGAGCACCTCGCCGCGATCGATCCCGCCGCCCGCACCGCCGTGCAGTACGAGCAGAACGGCACCGGCCACGCCGTGCGCACGGCGCTGGAGGAGCTGAGCGGCGACGGCGTCACGCTCGACGGCACGGTCGTCGTGGTGTGCGGTGACACCCCGCTGCTGACCGGCGAGACGCTGGCCAAGCTGAGCGAGACGCACGCGGCGGACAAGAACGCCGTGACGGTGCTGTCGGCCGAGGTGCCGGACGCGACGGGCTACGGGCGGATCGTGCGGGACGGGGCGTCCGGCGCGGTCACCGAGATCGTCGAGCACAAGGACGCCAGCGAGGCGCAGCGGGAGATCCGGGAGATCAACTCCGGGGTGTTCGCGTTCGATGCGCGGCTGTTGGTGGAGGCGCTGGGCAAGGTGCGCACGGACAACAGTCAGGGTGAGGAGTACCTCACGGACGTGCTGGGGATTCTGCGGTCGGCCGGGCACCGGGTGGGGGCCGCGGTGGCGGCGGACCACCGGGAGATCCTGGGGATCAACAACCGGGTGCAGTTGGCCGAGGCGCGGCGGCTGTTGAACGCACGGCTGCTGGAGCGGGCGATGCTCGCCGGTGTGACGGTGGTGGATCCGGCGTCGACGTGGGTGGACGTGTCGGTGACGTTCGAGCAGGACGCGACGGTGCAGCCGGGGACGCAGTTGTTGGGTTCGACGCATCTGGGGTCGGGCTCCGAGGTGGGTCCGCAGTCGCGGCTGAAGGACACGGTCGTGGGTGCGGGGGCGTCGGTGGCGTTCACGGTGGCGGAGGGTGCCGAGGTGGGGCCTAAGGCTTCGGTGGGTCCGTACGCGTACCTGCGTCCGGGGACGCGGCTGAGCGTGAAGGCGAAGGCCGGGACGTTCGTCGAGATGAAGAACGCGCAGATCGGCGAGGGCACGAAGGTGCCGCATCTGTCGTATGTCGGGGATGCGACGATCGGTGAGCACACCAACATCGGTGCGGCGAGCGTGTTTGTGAACTACGACGGTGAGGCGAAGCACCACACGACGGTGGGGTCGCACTGCAAGACGGGCTCGGACAACATGTTCGTGGCGCCCGTGACGATCGGGGACGGCGCGTACACCGCGGCCGGTTCGGTCATTACCAAGGATGTGCCCCCGGGTTCGTTGGCGGTCGCGCGCGGCCAGCAGCGGAACATCGAGGGTTGGGTCGCGCGTAAGCGGCCCGGAAGCGCCGCCGCGCAGGCCGCTTCGTCCGCTCGCGATTCGGAGTCGGGTCAGGGTTCTGACGTGGCGTCCGAGGGTGAGCGGTGACTGTGCCGACGGGTATGCCGTGCGGGGCGTACCGTGATGAGCGCACGCAAACCGTGATGCAAGGAGATGTGCTGTGACCGGGATCAAGACGACCGGCGAGAAGAAGCTGATGCTCTTCTCCGGCCGCGCCCACCCCGAGCTTGCTGAGGAGGTCGCGCACCAGCTGGGTGTGGGCCTGGTCCCGACGAAGGCTTTCGATTTCGCCAACGGTGAGATCTATGTCCGTTACCAGGAGTCGGCGCGCGGTGCGGACTGCTTTTTGATCCAGAGCCACACGGCTCCGATCAACAAGTGGATCATGGAGCAGCTGATCATGATCGATGCGCTGAAGCGGGCCTCGGCCCGGAGCATCACCGTGGTCGTGCCGTTCTACGGGTATGCCCGGCAGGACAAGAAGCACCGTGGTCGTGAGCCGATTTCGGCGCGGCTGATCGCGGATCTGATGAAGACGGCGGGCGCGGACCGCATCGTCACGGTGGATCTGCACACGGACCAGATCATGGGCTTCTTCGACGGCCCGGTGGACCATCTGTTCGCGCTGCCGGTGCTGGCGGACTACGTGGGCGCGAAGGTGGACCGGGACAAGCTGACGGTGGTTTCGCCGGACGCGGGTCGGGTGCGGGTGGCGGACCGCTGGTGTGACCGGCTGGGTGCGCCGCTGGCGATCGTGCACAAGCGCCGGGACAAGGACGTGGCGAATCAGGTCACGGTTCACGAGGTCGTCGGTGATGTGAAGGGCCGGGTGTGTGTCCTGGTCGACGACATGATCGACACCGGTGGCACGATCTGCGCGGCGGCCGAGGCGCTGTTCGCCAATGGTGCGGCGGACGTGATCGTGACGGCGACGCACGGTGTGCTGTCGGGTCCGGCGGCGGATCGGCTGAAGAACTCGAAGGTGAGCGAGTTCGTGTTCACGAACACGCTGCCGACGCCTTCGGAGTTGGAGCTGGACAAGATCACGGTGCTGTCGATGGCGCCGACGGTCGCGCGGGCGATCCGTGAGGTGTTCGAGGACGGTTCGGTGACGAGCCTCTTCGACGAGCAGTGAGTTTCGTCGCGTTGGGTCGGTGGTCGGCGGTGGCCGGCTAGATCGACTTTGGGGCGGCCTTTCTGGCCGGGTAGACTCTTGGGGTTGCTCGGCGAGGGAGGCCGCCCTTTTGCGGTGGTACTCCGTTATCGACGCGCTCTTCGTAGCTGGTCTGTCGTGGGCCGGGTGACGCCCCGCAGAGGTTTTTTTCGGATACGAGGAGTGCTGACATGGCTGAGATCAAGCTCGCCGCTGAGTCCCGGGACGAGTTCGGCAAGGGCGCGGCGCGGCGTCTGCGTCGCGAGGAGAAGGTTCCGGGTGTCATCTACGGGCACGGCGCGGAGCCGAAGCACGTGGCGGTCGACAGCCACGCGCTGATGATGGCGCTGAAGACGCCGAACGCGCTGATCCGCCTGGATGTGGACGGCAAGAGCGAGCTGGTGATTCCGAAGGCGGTGCAGCGTGAGGCGATCCGTCGCTTCCTGGTGCACGTGGACTTCCTCGCGGTGAAGAAGGGCGAGAAGGTCTCCGTCGAGCTGCCGATCCAGACCGAGGGTGAGCTGGCGCCGGGTGGCAACCTGCTGGAGCACCTGCTGAACACGCTGCCGGTCGAGGCCGAGGCGACGCACATCCCGGAGTCGGTCACCGTCTCCATCGCGGGTCTGGACGCCGGTCACACGGTGCTGGCCAAGGACATCGAGCTGCCGGCCGGTGTGTCGCTGGCGGTCGAGGAGGACACCGCGGTGCTGCAGGTCATCGCGGCGCAGGCGGAGGCTCCGGCCGAGGCTGAGGGCGAGGGCGCGGAGGGCTGAGTCGCTCCGCGGTAGTTTTCTTCCCAACCGCTGTCGCGGCGCCGTCCGGCGCCGGGCGGCGGTTGGGGCGTTTTTGAGGAGACGTGGACATGACGGATGCGGCGAGCCCTTGGCTCATCGTGGGGCTGGGCAACCCGGGCCCGGAGTATGCGGGCAACCGCCACAACGTGGGCTTCATGGTGGCCGATCTGCTGGCGGAGCGGATGGGTGGCCGGTTCAAGTCGCACAAGGCGCGGGCCCAGGTGGTGGAGGGGCGGATCGGTCCGCCGGGTCCGTTGAGCCGTCGGGTGGTGGTGGCGAAGCCGTCGTCGTTCATGAATCTGTCGGGTGGGCCGACGACGGCGTTGCGGGACTTCTACAAGGTGCCGGTGGCCAACATCGTGGCGGTGCATGACGAGTTGGACATCGATTTCGGTGCGTTGCGGTTGAAGCTGGGGGGCGGCGACAACGGGCACAACGGGCTGAAGTCGATCACGAAGTCGTCGGGGGCGGAGTACCACCGGGTGCGGTTCGGGATCGGGCGGCCGCCGGGGCGGATGCCGGTGGCGGATTTCGTGCTGAAGGACTTCTCGTCGGCGGAGCGCAAGGAGTTGGACTACTTCGTGGACCGGGCGGCGGATGCCGTGGAGGCCCTGGTCATCGAGGGGTTGGAGCGGGCGCAGTCGACGTACAACTCGTAGGCGGGGTGCGGGGGATGGCGGCGGGCCCGTCCGGAGTGGTTGCTCCGGGCGGGCCCGTCGTCGTGTGTGGGGTGCCGGTCAGCCGGTGTTGCGGAGGCCGGCGGCGACGCCGTTGACGGTGAGGAGGAGGGCGCGGGCGAGGAGGGGGTCGGGTTCCTGGCCGGCGGTGGCGGCGTCGCGCTGTCGCTTGAGGAGGGAGACCTGGAGGTAGGAGATGGGGTCGAGGTAGGCGTCGCGGACGTGGAAGGTCTGCTTCAACACGGGGCTTGCGTCGAGGAGTTCGTCCTCGCCGGTGACGCGGAGGACCTCGGCGACGGTGAGTTCGTGTTCGGTCTTGATGGTGTCGAAGACGTGCTTGAGGTCGTCGGGGACGAGGGTGTCGACGTAGTGCTGGGCGATCCGCAGGTCGGTCTTGGCCAGCGTCATTTCGACGTTGGAGAGGAAGTTGCGGAAGAAGTGCCAGTGTTCGTGCATTTCGTCCAGGACGCTGCCGAGGCCGGCTTCGCGGGCGGCCTTGAGGCCGGTGCCGACGCCGTACCAGCCGGGGACGATCTGGCGGGACTGGGTCCAGCCGAAGACCCAGGGGATGGCGCGGAGGCCGTCGAGTCCGGCGCCGGAGTCGGGGCGGCGGGAGGGGCGGGAGCCGAGGTGGAGGTCGGCGAGCTGGTCGACGGGGGTGGAGGCGAAGAAGTAGGCGGGGAGGTCGGGGTCCTCGACGAGGCGACGGTAGGCGTGGTGGGCGGCGTCGGAGACGGTCTCCATGGCGGCGTCCCAGCGGGCGAGGGCCTCGTCGGACTGGCGGGGGGCGGTGTGCAGGGCGGATGCCTGGAGGGTGGCGGCGACCGTCAGTTCCAGGTTTTCGCGGGCCAGTGACGGGACGAGGTACTTGTCGGAGATGACCTCGCCCTGTTCGGTGACCTTGATCTCGCCTTCGAGGGTGCCGTAGGGCTGGGCGAGGATCGCGTCGTGGGAGGGGCCACCGCCGCGGCCGACGGTGCCGCCGCGGCCGTGGAAGAGGCGCAGGCGGACGCCGTGGCGGTGGGCGACGTCGCGGAGCAGCCGCTGGGCGCGGTGGATCTCCCACTGGCTGGTGGTGATGCCGCCGAACTTGGAGGAGTCGGAGTAGCCGAGCATGACCTCCTGGACGTCGCCGCGGAGGGCGACGAGGCGGCGGTAGGAGGGGTCGGAGAGCATGTCGTCGAGGAGCTGGTCGGCGATCTTCAGCTCGTCGGTGGTCTCCAGGAGGGGGACGATGCCGACCTTGGCCCAGCCGGCGTGCAGGTCGATGAGGCCGGCCTCGCGGGCGAGGACCGCGGCGGCGAAGACGTCGTCGGAGCCCTGGCACATGGAGATGATGTAGGACTCGATGACCTCGGGGCCGAAGGTCTGCTTGGCCTTGCGGATGGTGCGGAAGACGCCGAGGGTCTTGGCGCCGGCCTCGTCCAGGGGTGCGGGGCTGGGGGCGAGGGGGCGGCGGGAGCGGAGTTCCTTGGCGAGCAGCTTGCGGCGGTAGTCGCGGGGCATGTCGACGTAGCGCCAGGATTCCTCGCCGAGGCGGTCGAAGAGCTGGCCGAGGGCGTGGTGGTGGGCGTCGGCGTGCTCGCGGACGTCCATGGTGGCGAGTTGGAGGCCGAAGGCGCCGATGGTGCGCAGGGTGCGCTCCAGTCGGCCGTCGGCGATCAGGCCGCCGCGGTGGGCGCGCAGCGAGGTCTGGATGAGGGTGAGGTCGTCGAGGAGCTCGCTGGTGCCGAGGTAGTCGTGGCCGGGGACGTGGGGGGTGTCGGCGGCGAGGCGGTCGCGGGTGTTGAGGAGCTTCTGGCGGATGCAGGTGGCCTTGAGGCGGTAGGGCTCTTCGCTGTTGAGGCGCTTGTAGCGGGGGCTGATCTCGGGGAGGAGGTCGAGGTCCCGCTGGAGGGAGGCGAGGAGTTCGTCGGTGGCGCCGCAGTTGCGGATGGAGTTGGAGAGGGCGCCGCGGAGCTCGTCGACGTGTTCCAGGGCGTCGGTGATGCCGTGTTCGTGCTGGAGGATCAGGACGTCCCAGGTGACCTGGGGGGTGACGTTGGGGTTGCCGTCGCGGTCGCCGCCGATCCAGGTGCCGAAGGTCAACGGGCGGGTGCCGGCGGGGAGTTCGGTGCCGGCGCGCTCCAGTTCGGCGGCGAGGTCCTCCAGGACGTCGCCGACCGCGCCACGGCCGAGTTCGTCGAGGTAGTAGATGGCGTTGCGGGCCTCGTCGGTGGGTTCGGGCCGGGCGACGCGGAGTTCGTCGGTCTGCCAGATGAGGTCGATGTTCTCGGCGAGGCGGAGGTCGGTGCGGCGGCGGTCGGCGGCGTCGCGGTGGTCCAGCAGCTCGGCGATCTTGCGGAGCTTGGTGAGGACGGAGCGGCGGGCGGCCTCGGTGGGGTGGGCGGTGAAGACGGGGCGGACGCCGAGGTTGCGGGCGGTGGCGCGCAGGTGCTCGGGGTCGGCGTCCTTGAGCATGTCGGCGGTGCGGGCCAGGATGCTGCCCTCGGCGGCGCGCTTGGCGCGCAGTTCGCGGCCGCGGTGGACCTGCTCGGTGACGTTGGCGAGGTGGAAGTAGGTGGAGAAGGCGCGGACGAGCTTGGCGGCGGTGGCCAGGTCGGTCTCGCCGAGGAGCCGGGCGGCGGCCTCGCCGTCGGTGCGGGTCAGGGCGCGGACCTGTTCGACGAGGTCGAGGAGGTCCTGGCCTTCCTGCCGGACGAGGGTCTCGCCGAGGAGGTCGCCGAGGCGGCGGATGTCGGCGCGCAGGGCGCCGTTGCCGCCGGTGGTGGGGGTGGCCTTGGCGGCGGCGGACTCGGCGGGGGTGTGGTCGGCACTGCTCACGGATGCGGCTCCTTGCGGGGATGGTGCAGTCATTGAGCACGTCTGTGCGGGGTGCGGACCGCGCTGTCCGACGTCCCCAGGATAGGCATCTACCCCTGGCCTGGGATCACACCGTCCGCAGGGTGGGCATCGGGCGCGGCCGGCGGGGCGGGGCCTGTCACGGCCTTGCCCGGGGTGGTGTCGCTGCCATACTTACGAGACCGTAGGTTACGGTCCCGTAGGGCCGTAGCCGTGCCCCCGAGCCCCCGACGAGGGACACCACATGACCGCTGGTCCCAAAGCCGTGGAAGAGTCGCCGATGCCGCTTGACGCGCCCGCCGGTTCCTCTGCCGCCTCCGCCGTGCCGTCCGCGACGCTCGGCGGTGAGCAGCGCAGATCCCTGGAACAGATCTCCCTGCTGTTGTTCATCATCGTGCCGTTCCTGGCCCTGGTCGCGGCGGTGCCGCTGGCCTGGGGCTGGGGCGTGAGCTGGTGGGACCTCGGTCTGCTGGTGGCGATGTACTTCATCGGTTGCCACGGCATCACCATCGGCTACCACCGGTACTTCACGCACGGCGCGTTCAAGGCGAAGCGTCCGCTGCGGATCGCGCTGGCGATCATGGGGTCGCTGGCGGTGGAGGGGCCGCTGGTCCGCTGGGTCGCCGATCACCGCAAGCACCACAAGTTCTCCGACGCGGAGGGCGATCCGCATTCGCCGTGGCGCTACGGCGAGACAGTGCCGGCCCTGCTGAAGGGCCTGTGGTGGGCACACATCGGCTGGATGTTCGACGAGGAGCAGACGCCGCAGCAGAAGTACGCGCCGGATCTGATCAAGGACCCGGCGATCCGTCGGGTCTCCCGCCAGTTCGTGCTGTGGACGGTGGTGTCGCTGCTGACGCCGCCGCTGGTGGGCGGGCTGGTGACCTGGTCGTGGCAGGGCGCCGTGACGGCGTTCTTCTGGGGCTCGCTGGTGCGGGTGGCGCTGCTGCACCACGTGACGTGGTCGATCAACTCCATTTGTCACGCGGTCGGCAAGCGGCCGTTCAAGTCCCGTGACCGCTCCGGCAACGTGTGGTGGCTGGCGGTGCTGTCGTGCGGTGAGTCCTGGCACAACCTGCACCACGCCGACCCGACCAGTGCCCGGCACGGGGTCATGAAGGGCCAGCTGGATTCCAGTGCCCGGCTGATCCGCTGGTTCGAGCGGGCGGGGTGGGCGTATGACGTGCGATGGCCGAGCGCGGCCCGGATCGACGCCCGGCGCAAGGACGGCGCCCGGGGCGAGGAGCAGGCCCCGCTGGGGGCATGATTGACGGGTGGCGATCGACAGCAGCGCGAGCAACGGCAGTAAGAGAAAGTCCTCGGGGGGCACCGCGTCCTCGTCCTCGGGTACCCGGCGGGCCCGCCGGGTGCGGATGACCGGTGCGGAGCGCCGTGAGCAGTTGCTGGACATCGGCCGCACGCTGTTCGCCGAGCGCGGCTACGAGGGCACGTCGGTGGAGGAGATCGCGGCGAAGGCCGGGGTCTCCAAGCCGGTGGTCTACGAGCACTTCGGCGGCAAGGAGGGGCTGTACGCGGTGGTCGTGGACCGCGAGATGCGGCAGCTGCTGGACATGGTGACCGGCGCGCTGACCGCCGGTCATCCGCGGGAGCTGCTGGAGCAGGCGGCGTTCGCGCTGCTCGACTACATCGAGACCTTCACGGACGGCTTCCGGATCCTGGTGCGGGATTCGCCGGTCGCGCAGTCGACGGGCACGTTCGCGTCGCTGATCAGCGACATCGCCACGCAGGTCGAGGACATCCTGGGCCTGGAGTTCAAGGCCCGGGGCTTCGATCCGAAGCTGGCGCCGCTGTATGCGCAGGCGCTGGTGGGGATGGTGGCGTTGACGGGGCAGTGGTGGGTCGACACCCGTAAGCCGAAGAAGGCGGAGGTGGCGGCGCACTTGGTGAACCTGGCGTGGCATGGGTTGGGGAACCTGGAGGCTCGGCCTCGGTTGATAGGGCATCGGAAGAGTTGACGCTTGGCCGCTGGGGGGTTCCCACGTTGGGGTGTTGGTGGGTTGGGTCTTCCGCCGGGCCCTGTGGGTTGGGGGTTGCGCGCCGTGGCGGCGGGGTGTTGTTTGTGGTCGGCCCGCGTTGTTGGCTGGCCGGTTTCGTGGTGGCTGGGGTTTTCGCGCCCACTCTTCGGTGGGTGGGGTCGGAGGGGCTGCCCCGGAGCCCGTCCTCGGTGCGGGCGCCTCTGGTGTGTAGATGAGGATTACCCGGGGCTTTGCTCCAGATCCTGCGGGCGGGCTCCGGGACATCCCCTCCGACCCGGCGCCGTGGGCGGCTTTCCCGCCGTCTCGGCTCGGCTGATGCTGATGCCGGCTACGCGGTCGCGTCCCAGGAGGGCGTTGCCAGGTGGTCGTTGAGTTTTCCGCCGCTACGGCGAGCAGCCCTCGTCGTCAGGGGTCGGCGGAATGGGGTCGTGGCGCGCCGCGCGGATCCGCGCCGGCCTCGAACCAGCAGCCTTCTCCTGCCTCCCCAGGCCGGCGGCGAGCTGGATGTGGTCGAGGCCGGTGCTCATGCGGAGCTATCGGCCGGCGGGTTTCCGGGCCACCGCGAAGATGCGGCGGAACGGGAAGACGGTGCCGTGCGGGCCGGTGGGGTAGGCGGCGCGGAGTGCGTCGCGGTATTGGGTGAGGAAGGCCTCACGGGCCTCCGGGTCGTTCTCCAGGACGGTGAGGACGGGGCGCAGGGCCGTGCCCTTGACCCAGTCGAGGACCGGGTCGTCGCCCTGGAGGAGTTGGACGTAGGTGGTCTCCCAGACGTCGGCGGTGCAGCCCAGGTCGGTGAGGCGGATGAGGTAGTCGGCGGGGTCGAGGATGTGGACGAAGCGGCGGCCGTGGCTGGTGAGGCGGTCGCGCCACTGGGGGGAGTCGCACAGTTCGCCGAGGAGGGCGTGGCTGGGCGAGGTGAAGTTGCCCGGGACCTGGAAGGCGAAGGTGCCGCCGGGGGTGAGCGCGTCGATCCAACGGGCGAAGGAATCGGGGTGGTTGGGGACCCATTGCAGGGCCGCGTTGGAGACGATCAGGTCGTAGGGCTCCTCCGGGGTCCAGTGGGTGGCGTCGGCGGTGGCGAAGTCGAGGTGACCGCCGCCGGGGGTCGGGCCCGCGTAGCTCTCGGCCTCCTTGAGCATGTCCGGAGAGTTGTCGAAGCCGGTGATGTGGGCGTCGGGCCAGCGGTCGGCGAGTTGGACGGTGACGTTGCCGGGGCCGCAGCCGAGGTCGGCGATGCGGGCGGGGCGGCCGGGGCGCGGGAGTTGCGGTATCCGGGCGATCAGGTCGTGGAACGGGCGGGTGCGATGTCCGGAGTGGTGGAGGTACTGCTGTGGGTCCCACGTCGGTGCGTCGTGCATGTTCGATAACCCCTTTGCTGGTGCAGGGCCGGGCACGGTTTTAGTTGTGGAGCGTTCCTATCGGTGGGCGGTCGAGTTCTGGCCATCTCTGGCGCTCGGGCCCACGATGCCCAAGAGTCCACGGAAATATATCTTCACGTAGAGATGCTTGATGTCAAGAGACTTAACATCGACAGACCCTTTACACTGATCGCCATGGAGGACGAGGTCGATCGACTGGTCGCAGCATGGCGCCGCGAGCGCCCGGACCTCGACGTGGAGCCGCTTGAGGTGCTCAGCCGCGTCTCCAGGCTGGCCAGACACCTCGACCGGGCCCGCCGTCTCGCGTTCGCCGAGGTCGGGCTGGAGCCCTGGGAATTCGATGTGCTGACCGCGCTGCGACGCGCCGGCGCCCCGTACCAACTCTCCCCCGGTGCCCTCTTGACCCAGACGCTGGTCACCTCCGGCACGATGACCAACCGCATCGACCGGCTCGCCAAGAAGGAACTGGTCGAGCGGCTTCCGGACCCCAGCGACCGGCGAGGAGTGCTGGTCAGGCTCACGGCCAAGGGGCGCGACAAGGCCGACGAGTCGCTGGCCGGGCTGCTCACGCAGGAGCGCGCCATCTTGGCCGAACTGTCACGGCAGCAGCGTCAGGAATTGGCCGGTCTTCTGCGTCGGTTGACCGGACCGTTTGACAACGTGCCGGTTTAGGACCGGGGTCGACACCCCGGGTCCTCTTGCCCGGTAGCCGTGGGGTGGGCTTTGATCGCGGGATGAGCCACCAGGAGACCGTGGGGCGACGGTTCGTTCGGCGGACGGTGCTGGTCACCGGCGCCGCCGGCGGCATCGGGGCGGCGACCGCGCACCGGTTGGCGGTCGAGGGCGCCGCGGTGCTGCTGCTGGACATCGACGACGCCCGCGGGGAGCGCACCGCGAGACGCATCCGGGCGGCCGGCGGCCGGGCCTCGTACGCGCACTGCGACGTGGCCGTCGAGGACGACTGGCGGCGGGCGGTCGAGGCGGCGCGCACCCGGTACGGGCCGGTGGACGGGCTGGTCTCCAACGCGTATCTGCCGCACGTGGCGCCGGCCGACCAGACCTCACCGGCCGAGTGGGACCGGCAGTTGGCGGTGAACCTGACCGGGGCGTTCCTGGGCGTGCGGGCCGCATTGGAGGACTTGCGGGCGCGCGGGGGCGCGGTGGTGCTCACGTCGTCGGTGCACGCGCTGGTGGGGTTGCCGGGACGGCCGGCGTATGCGGCGTCGAAGGCCGGACTGACCGGGCTCGGGCGGCAGTTGGCGGCGGAGTACGGGCCCGCGGTGCGGGTCAACTGCGTGCTGCCGGGGCCGGTGGAGACCGCCGCGTGGGACGGCATCGACGAGGAGCGGCGGCGGGCCAGCGCGGCGGAGACGGCGGCCGGGCGGCTGGGGCGGCCCGAGGAGGTCGCGGCGGCCATCGCGTTCCTGCTGTCCGGTGAGGCGTCGTTCGTCACCGGGGCGGGTTTGGTGGTCGACGGCGGGTGGAGCGTGTACAAGAACTCCTCGTGAGGCAGACCCTTGGGGGCGGCGCCCGTGGCGGTGCGCGGCGCCGGAATCCCACAGGCGACCAGGGGGTCCGATGGGCATCCGATTCGGCGGCGACTACAACCCCGAGCAGTGGCCCGAGGAGGTGTGGGCCGAGGACCTGGCGCTGATGAAGGCGGCCGGCGTCACCATGGTCACGGCCGGCATCTTCTCCTGGGCGAAGGTCGAACCGCGGCCGGGGGAATGGGACTTCGGGTGGTTCGACCGGGTGCTGGACGGGCTGGCCGGCGCCGGGATCGGGGTGTGCCTGGCGACCATGACCGCGTCGCCGCCGCCGTGGCTGAGCCACGCGCACCCGGAGGTGTTGCCGCAGGACGCCGAGGGGCGGCGGCGCTGGCCGGGCGCGCGGCAGCACTACTGCCCCTCCAGCCCCGTCTACCGGGCGTACGCGGTGCGGCTGGTGGAGGAGTTGGCGGCCCGGTACGCGGGCCATCCGGCGCTGGAGATGTGGCACGTGGGCAACGAGTACGGGTGCCACACCCGGCAGTGCTACTGCGACGTGTCCGCCAAGGACTTCCGGCGGTGGCTGCGGGAGCGCTACGGGAGCGTGGCGGCGCTCAACGACGCCTGGTCGACGGCGTTTTGGTCGCAGGGCTACGGGGACTTCGCCGAGGTGCTGCCGCCGCGGGCCGCGCCGACCTTCCCCAACCCGGCGCAGCAGCTGGACTATCTGCGGTTTTGCGATCAGGCGCTGCGGGAGTGCTATCTGGCCGAGCGGGAGGTGCTCACCCGGGTGACGCCGGGGGTGCCGGTGACGACGAACCTGATGCCGCAGCACAAGCCGGTGGACGCGTTCGGCTGGGCGCCGTCGATGGACGTGATGGCGCTGGACTTCTACCAGGACCCGCACGCGGCGGACGAGCACGTCCGGGCGGCCTATGTCTTCGACCTGATGCGTTCGGCGCGGGGCGGGCAGCCGTGGCTGCTGTTGGAGCAGGCGCCGGGGGCGGTCAACTGGCGGCCGAGGAACGGGCCGAAGCCGCCCGGCGCGATGCGGCTGTGGAGCTGGCAGGCGGTGGCGCAGGGCGCGGACGCGGTGCTGTTCTTCCAGTGGCGGCAATCGCGCGGCGGGGCGGAGAAGTTCCACTCGGCGATGGTGCCGCACGGCGGGAGAGACACCCGGATCTTCCGGGAAGTGTGCGAGCTGGGGCGGGAGTTGGCAGCGGTGCCGGGGATCGAGGGGACCCGGTCGCGGGCGTCGGTGGCGCTGCTGGCGGACTGGCAGAGCTGGTGGGCGCTGGAGCTGGACTCCCGGCCGTCCACGGCGCTTACCCACTCGCGGATCGCGCTGGACCACTACCGGCCGCTCTTCGAGGCGGGGGTGGCGTGCGACGTGGTGCCGCCGCAGGCCGAGCTCGCCGACTACCCGATGGTGGTGGTGCCCAACCTCTACCTGCTGACCGCCCGGGACGCGGCGCGGCTGACGGCGTATGTGCACGGCGGCGGGCACCTGGTGGTGTCGTTCTTCTCGGGCATCGTCGACGCCTGCGACCGGGTGCACCCGGGGGCGTATCCGGCGGTGCTGCGGGAGGTGTTGGGGCTGCGGGTGGCGGAGTTCTGGCCGCTGGCCGAGGGGCGGTCGGTGGCGGTCGGCGACGGGGCGCTGGCCGGGCGGGCGGACCTGTGGTCCGAGGAGATCGTGGTGGAGGGCGCCGAGGCGGTGGCGCGGTTCGTCGACGGCGAGTTGGCCGGCGGGCCGGCGGTGACCCGGCACGCGTACGGCCGGGGCGAGGCGTGGTACGTGGGCACCCGGCTGGAACCGGCGCTGCTGCGGGCCCTGTTGGACGGGGTGCGGGCGGCCGCCGGGGTGGCGCCGGTGCTGCCCGGGCTGCCGGCGGGGGTGCAGGCGGCGGTGCGGGAGGGCGCCGGCGGCCGGTACCTGTTCCTGCTCAACCACGGGAGCCGGGCGGTTCAGGTGGCGCTGCCTCAGCCGCTGGTGGACGCGAGGGAGCCCCGGGCGGCGGCGGTGACGCGGGTGACGCTGGCCGCCCGGGGAGTGGCGGTGCTGACCGGGCCGGGACCGGACGGGGACGGGGACGGCACGGTGGCGTGACCCGCCCGGGGGGCTGCCCTAGGGCATGGTGAGCGGCCCCGCCGTGGCCGGTTCGAGGTCGGCGGGGCCGACGCCGGCGCGGCGGGCCAGGGCGACCGCGGCGAGGGTGGAGTGCACGCCCAGCTTGCCGAGCACGTTCTGCATGTGGGTGCGGACGGTGTGCGGGGAGAGGAAGAGCCGTTCGGCGACGGCCTTGCGGCCCAGGCCCGCGACCATGCAGCGCAGCACCTCGCGTTCGCGCGGGGTCAGCGACTCCACCAACCGCTCGCTCTCGCTGCGGTGTTTGCGGGCCGCGGTCAGCTCCCGCAGGACGCCGGTGAGCAGCGCCGGCGGCAGATGCGTCTCCTCGCGCAGCACCCCGCGGATGACCGCGAGCAGCCGGGAGAGCGAGGAGTCCTTGGCGACCCAGCCGGAGGCGCCGGCGAGCAGCGCCGCGGCGGCCCGGCGCGGGTCGTCCCGGTCGGCGAGGACCACGGTGCGCAGGTACGGATGGCTGTTGCGCAGGACGGAGACGAGCGCGATGCCGTCGAGCGGGTGGCCGCGGGGCGGGCCCTCGCGGGGCACCCCGTCGCGGGCCGGTCCCTGGGGCGGCACGGCCATCAGCGGCGCGGCGAGGTCGGCGTCGGCGAGCAGGACGTCGAAGCGGCGGCCGTCCGCGGCGGCCCTTTCGAGGGTGCGGAGCGCCGCCGGGGCACTGCCCGCGGCGGCGACGTCCACATCCACTTCCGCGGCCAGCGCGGCCGCCAGGGATTCGGCGAAGATGCGGTGGTCGTCCACCACCAGGACCCGGATTCGTTGCACGCAAGACCCCCTGTCTCGGTGAACGGACCATAGCGGGCACGGCGCCCGGATTGAAGATCGCCTCCGGCCGTGCGGCGCGCGCCGCGGCCCGGGCCGCCCACCCCGGACGCGGTCCCGCACGGTCCCGCCCCCTGATCCGCGCCGACCCCCCGCCGACGCCTAAGCCAGCGTACGGACGGGGTGCGGAAGCGGAAGGCGATTGACGAAAGTGACGGGAGCAACGGGGGCGCACGGCCCGGCCGGTGGGCTCAGGGCGTCAGCCGGCGGGCGCCGGCGCCGGGGACGGCCGGGAAGACCCGCGGCGGGGTGTGGCCGGCGGCCGCGAACGCGGTGCGCAGCGCCTCGGTGACCGGCTCCGCGGCGGCCTCCTCGACCAGGACCAGCGCGGAGCCGCCGAAGCCGCCGCCGGTCATCCGGGCGCCCAGCGCGCCGGCCGCACAGGCGACCTCGACGGCGAGGTCGAGCTCGGGGCAGGAGATCCTGAAGTCGTCGCGGAGCGAGGCGTGTCCGGCGGTGAGGACGGGGCCGATGGCGCGGGGGCGGCCGGCGTCGAGGTGGGCGACGACCTGCTCGACGCGGTCGTTCTCGGTGACGATGTGTCGGACCAGGGCCCGCACGACCGGGTCGTCGGCCAGCTTTTCCAGGGCCTCGGGCAGAAGCGCGACGGGGATGTCGCGCAGGGCGCGCACTCCGAGCGCCCGCGCGCCCCGTTCGCATCCGGCGCGTCGCTCGGCGTATGCGCCGTCGCCGAGTTGGTGCCGGACGCGGGTGTCGACGACCAGGAGGCGCAGCCCCGCGGCCGCCAAATCGAACGGGACGTGGCGGTGGGTGAGGTCGCGGGTGTCGAGGAAGAGGGCGTGGCCGGCGGTGCAGCAGGCCGCGGCGGTCTGGTCCATGATTCCGCAGGGCACGCCGACGAAGGCGTTCTCGGCGCGCTGGGCCAGCCGGGCCAGTTCGGGGCGGGGCAGGCCCAGGCCGTAAAGGTCGTTCAGGGCCAGGGCGGTGGCGACTTCGAGGGCGGCGGAGGAGGAGAGTCCGGCGCCGAGCGGGACGGTGCTGGTGAAGTACAGGTCCGCGCCACCGATCCGGTGGCCCGCCTCGCGCAACGCCCAGGCGACGCCGGCGGGGTAGGCGGCCCAGCCGGCGTCCGGGGTGCGGTGGAGGGTGTCCAGGCGCAGCTCGACGGTGCCGCCGGCGGCGCCGTCGGAGGTCAGGCGGAGCAGGCCGTCGGTGCGGGGTGCGGCGGCGGCGAGGGTGGTGTGCGGGAGGGCCAGGGGCATCACGAAGCCGGCGTTGTAGTCGGTGTGTTCGCCGATGAGGTTGACGCGGCCGGGGGCGGCCCATACCCCGGCGGGGGCCGCGCCGTATTCCTGGCGGAAGGCCGCCGCGGATGGGGCTGCGCCGGGCGACGTGTCGTTCACGCGGGGTCCTTCGTGCGGTGGTTGTGGGGCCAGTGCGGGTGCGTGGGGGTGCCGCCAGGGATCGCCCTGGCGGGCTCGTCCTCAAACGCCGGACGGGCTGGAAATAGCGGACGCGTGGGAATTGGCAGACGGGCTGGAGAGGGCGGACGCGCTGGAGTCGCTGGAAATAGCGGGCCCGCTGGCGCGGTTGGCGAACTCCCAGGCGTCCGCGACGATCTGGTGCAGGTCGGGGCGGGTGGGGTGCCAGCCGAGGTGGGTGGTGGCGGTGTGCGCGGAGGCGACCAGGATGGCGGGGTCGCCGGGGCGGCGGGGGGCGGTGACCTCGGGGATCGGGTGGCCGGTGACCTTGCGGGCGGCCTCGATGACCTCGCGGACGGAGAAGCCGTTGCCGTTGCCGAGGTTGCAGATGAGGTGTTCGCCGGGGCGGGCCGCTCCGAGGGCGAGGAGGTGGGCCTCGGCGAGGTCGGCGACGTGGATGTAGTCGCGCACGCAGGTGCCGTCGGGGGTGGGGTAGTCCTCGCCGTAGACGGAGATCGCCTCGCGGCGGCCCTGGGCGACCTGGAGGACGAGCGGGATGAGGTGCGACTCCGGGTCGTGGCGCTCACCGCAACTGCCGTACGCGCCGGCGACGTTGAAGTAGCGCAGCGAGACGGCGGCCAGTCCGTGGGCGGTGGCCTCGCCGCTGATCATGTGGTCGACGGCCAGCTTGCTGGCGCCGTAGGGGGAGGTGGGGGCGGTGGGGTCGGTCTCGGTGATCGGGGTGCCGACCGGTTCGCCGTAGGTGGCGGCGGTGGAGGAGAAGACCAGGGTGCGCACGCCGGCGTCGCGCATCGCGGCCAGCAGGGCCATGCTGCCGCCGACGTTGTTCCGCCAGTACTTCTCGGGCTTGGCGACGGACTCACCGACCTGGGAGAACGCGGCGAAGTGCAGGACGGCGCGGTAGGAGTCGTCCACGTAGCGGGCGGCGTCGTGGAGGTCGCCCTCGATGAACGCGGCGCCGGCGGGGACGGCGTCGCCAAAGCCGGTGGAGAGGTTGTCGAGGACCGTGACCTCGTGGCCGGCCTCCAGCAGGTGCTGGGTCACCACGCTTCCCACGTAGCCCGCCCCGCCGGTCACCAGGTACTTGCTCATGGCGTGGTCGCCACCTCTCGCAGTCGTTCGGCCGCGGCTTCCGGCGGCACGTCGTTGATGAACACGTTCATGCCGGACTCGGAACCCGCGAGGAACTTCAGCTTGCCGGGAGTCCTGCGGATGGTGAAGAGCTCTAGGTGGAGGGCGAATTGGTCGCGGTCCGCGGCGTGCACGGGCGCCTGGTGCCAGGCGGAGATGTAGGGCGTCGGGTCCGCTTGCGGGCCGAAGATCCGGTCGAACCGGCGCAAGACTTCCAGGTAGATCTGTGGGAATTCTGTGCGCGCCGCCTCGTCGAGGGCGAGCAGGTCGGGGACCCGGCGCTTGGGGTAGAGGTGCACCTCGTAGGGCCAGTGGGCGGCGTAGGGGACGAAGGCCACCCAGTGTGCGCCGTCGAGGACGAGGCGGCGGCCGTCGGCGCGTTCGCGGGCGAGGACGTCGTCGAAGAGGTTGCGACCGGTGGCCGCGCGGTGGGCGGCCAGGGAGTCGAGCATCCGGGCGGTGCGCGGGGTGGTGAAGGGGTAGGCGTAGATCTGGCCGTGCGGGTGGCCGAGGGTGACGCCGATCTCGGCGCCGCGGTTCTCGAAGCAGAAGACCTGTGCCACGCCCGGGAGTTGGGACAGGGCGGCGGTGCGGTCGGTCCAGGCGGTGAGGACCAGGGCGGCCTGTTCCTCGGTGAGGTCGGCGAACGAGGCGTCGTGGTCGGGGGTGAAGCAGACCACCTCGCAGCGGCCGTGGTCGCCGGCGAGGGAGGGAAAGCGGTTCTCGAAGACGACGACGTCGTAGGAGTCGGCGGGGATCTCGGTGGGCCGGCCGGCGCGGGAGGGACACAGCGGGCAGGCGTCGACCGGCGGGTGGTAGGTGCGGCCCTGGCGGTGCGAGGCGATGGCGACGGCGTCGCCGAGGAGCGGGTCCGCGCGGATCTCGGAGGCGGTGGCGACCGGGTCGAGCGGGCGGGGGTCGACGGCGGTGCGGTCGGTGGCGCCGGAGGCGTCGTAGTAGATCAGCTCCCGGCCGTCCGCGAGCCGGGTCGTCGTCTTCTTCACCGGGAGCTCCTCATCATGGCGACCACACCACCCAAACAGAAACAAACACAATGAAGCACAACCCAACAGCATCGTCAACGCGGGATCGGGGGCGACTTCTCGGCCAGGCATAGCGGACTCAACCGGCAAATCGCCGCAGAATCAACACCGTTCAGCCATGATCAAACAACTGAATCAAACAAAACTATTCAGTTTTCGGTCGCCTGTGCGTACTTTTTTGTGCGTTCGCTTCGCGCACACCCCCGCGCACAACGCTGTGCTCCCGAAATGAGTCCCCCATGATCACTCTGGCCGAAGGGCTACGCCTCCCGACCAACGGGCTCGACTACACGATCCTGGCCCTCTACTTCGTCGTCGTCCTCGGCATCGGGTTCGCCGCCCGACGCAGCGTGAAGACGAGCCTGGACTTCTTCCTCTCCGGACGGTCGCTGCCCGCCTGGGTCACCGGCCTCGCCTTCGTCGCCGCCAACCTCGGCGCCACCGAGATCCTCGGGATGGCGGCGACCGGCGCCCAGTACGGCGTCGCCGTCGTCCACTGGTACTGGATCGGCGCCATCCCGGCCATGGTCTTCCTCGGCCTGGTCATGATGCCCTTCTACTACCGCTCCAAGGTCCGCTCGGTACCGGAGTTCCTGCTCCAGCGCTTCGACAAGTCCGCGCACCTGCTGAGCTCGGTCCTCTTCGCCTTCGCCGCCGTGCTGATCGCGGGCGTCAACCTCTACGCGCTGTCGATCGTCGTCGAGGCGCTGCTCGGCTGGCCGCAGTGGGTGGCCATCGTCGTCGCCGGGCTCTTCGTCCTCGCCTACATCACCATCGGCGGGCTCTCCTCGGCGATCTACAACGAGGTCCTCCAGTTCTTCGTGATCCTCGCCGCGCTCATCCCGCTGGCCGTCCTCGGCCTCAAGCGGGTCGGCGGCTGGGGCGGCCTGACCCACTCGCTCACCGCCTCGCACGGCCACAACTTCCTTACGGCCTGGGGCGGTACGGGCATAGGCCAGGCCAACCCGCTGGGCGCCAACTGGCTGACCATCGTCCTCGGTCTCGGCTTCGTGCTCTCCTTCGGCTACTGGACCACCAACTTCGCCGAGGTGCAGCGCGCACTGTCCGCCAAGAACCTCTCCGCCGCCCAACGCACCCCGCTCATCGCCGCGTTCCCGAAGATGTTCATCGTCTTCCTGGTGATGATCCCGGGGCTGGTCGCCGCCGTCCTCGTGCCGAAGATCGGCGCCCCGGGCGGCCTGCAGTACAACGACGCGATCCCCTACCTGATGCAGGAGTTGCTGCCCAACGGCGTGCTGGGCATCGCCGTCACCGGCCTGCTGGCCGCCTTCATGGCCGGCATGGCGGCCAACGTCTCGTCCTTCAACACCGTCTTCACCTACGACATCTGGGCCAAGTACGTGAAGCCGGGCCGGCCCGACGACTACTACCTGCGCTTCGGCCGGCTGATCACCGCGATCGGCGTGCTGGCCTCGATCGGCACCGCCTTCATCGCCTCGTCGTTCTCCAACATCATGGGCTACCTCCAGACCCTGTTCTCCTTCTTCAACGTGCCGATGTTCGTGGTCTTCATCATCGGGATGTGCTGGAAGCGGGCGTCGATGAAGTCCGGCGTCTGGGGCCTGCTCGCCGGCACCACCGCCGCGATGGTCAACTACTTCTGGATCTACAAGCAGGGCATCATCGCCATCCCCACCGACCAGGGCGCCAACTTCGTCTCCGCGATCGTCGGCTTCGTCGCCGGCGCGGTGGTGATGGTCGCCGTCACGCTCTTCACCGAGCCCAAGCCGGCGGCCGAACTGGCCGGACTGGTCTGGGGAACGACCGCGCCGGGCCTGGAAGAACCGCCCGCCAAGGGCGACGACGCCTGGTACCGCAAGCCCGCGCTGCTCGGCTGGGGCGCCGTCGCCCTCGCCGCGCTGTGCTACCTGCCCTACTCGCTCTGAACGAAGCCCCGGAGACCCACCATGTCTGAACTACAGCACGAAGTGAGCGAGTTGGAGCGCAGGTCGGCCACCGCCGCCCGGCTCTTCGACGTCCGGCGCATCATCGGCGGCCTGTTCGTCGTCTACGGCGTGCTGGTCACCGTCGCCGGGCTCACCGCCTCCGACGCGGACCTGAAGAAGGCCCAGGGCATCAACGTCAACCTCTGGACGGGCCTGGGCATGTTCGTGCTCGGGGCGGCCTTCCTGGTCTGGCTGCGGCTGCGGCCCCTCGCCCCGCCGGCCGCGATGGACGACGCGACCCCACAGGACCCGAGGGACGGTCAGGAGGCCGGGCGCGGCGCGGGCGGCTGAGCCCGCTGGACCCGCTCCAGCAGCCCGGTGCGGGCGGCCAGCGCGGCCGCCTCCAACCGGGAGCCGACCTCCAACTTCATCAACACCCGCTGCACATGGGTGCGGGCGGTGCTCGGCGCGATGTCCATGCCCGCCGCGATCACCCGGGTGTCCTCGCCCTCGGCGACCCGGATCAGCACCTCGACCTCGCGCGGGGTCAGCAGCGACAGCAGCCGCGCCCCCTCGTCGTCCGGCTGCGCGGCGGGGTGCAGCAGCTCCTCGAACGCCTGCTGGAGCAGTTGCGGGGCGACCGCCGCCTCGCCCGCCCGGGCCTTGATCATGGCCCGTTCGACGCCCTCGATGCGCTCGTCGTTGCGGACGTAGCCGGAGGCGCCGGCGGCGAAGGCGGCGGCGATCCCGCGCGGGCTGGGCACCGGCCCGAGCACCACCACCGCGACCTGCGGCCGCTCCTTCTTGATCCGGACGACCGGCTCGAACGCGCCCGGCTCGGCGGGCCCGGCGGTGCCCAGCAGACAGACCTCCGGCGCCCGGCTCACCACCAGCTCCGCGGCCCCGGCGCTGGGCGCGGCGGCCGCCAGGACGCGGTGCCCGCGCAGCTTCAGGGCCGAGGCGAGCGCCTCGGCGAGCAGGCGGTGATCGTCGACCACCATGAGCCGCACGCCCATCGAACCAGCCCCCTCCACGTCGCTGCCCGGCTGTGTGTTCCCGGGAAGCTACACGCTCGGCTGCCGATCCGCTCCCCCTAGGCTGGAGAACACCACCGGAACGCGGGAATCCACGCCATTTGGGGCCGATTGCCGCCCCCGCGCACGAGCCGCGCGCGGGGCGGCGAGGGCGCACGACCAGCCCTACGCGTCCTCCGCCAGCTCCAGCCAGCGCAGCTCCAACTCCTCGCGCTGCGCGCCCAGTTTACGCAGTTCGGCATCCATCCCGGCGATCTTCTCGAAGTCGGTGGCGTGCTCGGCCATCTGCGCGTGCAGCGCCGCCTCCTTCTCCCCGATCTTGTCCAGTTGTCGCTCGATCCGCTGGAGCTCCTTCTGCGCCGCGCGATTGACCGCGGCCGGCTTCTTCGGCGCCGCGGCGGCCGGCTGCGCGGGCGCCGGCGTCGCCGCCTCGATCACCTTCTGACGGCGCTCCAGGTACTCGTCCAGGCCGCGCGGCAGCATCCGCAGCGCCGCGTCGCCCAGCAGCGCGAAGACCCGGTCCGTGGTCCGCTCCACGAAGTACCGGTCGTGGCTGATGACGATCATCGACCCCGGCCACCCGTCGAGCAGATCCTCCAGCTGCGTCAACGTCTCAATATCGAGATCGTTCGTCGGCTCATCGAGGAACAGCACGTTCGGCTCGTCCATCAACAGCCGCAGGATCTGCAACCGCCGCCGCTCACCGCCGGAGAGGTCCCCCACCGGCGTCCACTGCTTCTCCTTGGTGAACCCGAACTTCTCGCACAGCTGACCCGCCGTCATCTCCCGGCCCTTGCCGAGGTCCACCCGGTCCCGGACCTGCTGGACGGCCTCCAGCACCCGCAGCGCCGGATTGAGCTCGGCGACCTCCTGCGAGAGGTAGGCCAGCTTCACGGTCTTGCCGACCACGACCTTGCCGGCCGCCGGCTGCTGCTCGCCCCCGCTACGGGCGGCCGCCTCCAACGTCCGCAGCAGCGAGGTCTTCCCCGCGCCGTTGACGCCCACCAGACCGATCCGGTCCCCCGGCCCCAACTGCCACGTCAGATGCTTCAGCAACACCTTCGGCCCGGCCTGAACGGTGACGTTCTCCAACTCGAAGACCGTCTTGCCCAGCCGCGTGGTGGCGAACTTCATCAGCTCACTGCTGTCCCGCGGCGGCGGCACATCCGCGATCAGTTCGTTGGCCGCCTCGATCCGGAACCGCGGCTTGCTGGTCCGCGCCGGCGCACCGCGCCGCAACCAGGCCAGTTCCTTCCGCATCAGGTTCTGCCGCTTGGCCTCCTCGGAGGCGGCGATCCGCTCCCGCTCCGCCCGGGCGAAGACGTAGTCGCTGTACCCGCCCTCGTACTCGTGGACGGTGCCGCGCTGCACGTCCCACATCCGGGTCGCCACCTGGTCCAGGAACCACCGGTCGTGGGTGACGACCACCAGCGCGGACCGCCGGCCGGCCAGATGCCGCGCCAGCCACGAAATGCCCTCCACATCAAGGTGGTTGGTCGGCTCGTCCAGCACGATCAGGTCCTGCTCGGCGATCAGCAGCTTGGCCAGCGCGATCCGCCGCCGCTCGCCACCGGACAGCGGCCCGATGACGGTGTCCAGGCCGTCGGTGAAGCCGGGGAGATGCAGATCCCCGAACAGCCCGGTCAGCACGTCCCGGATCTTGGCGTTGCCGGCCCACTCGTGATCGGCGAGGTCCCCGATCACCTCGTGCCGGATGGTCGCGGCCGGGTCCAGCGAATCGTGCTGGGTCAGCACGCCCAGCCGAAGATCCCCGGCATGCGTGACCCGCCCGACATCGGCGTCCTCCAACTTGGCGAGGATCCGGATCAGCGTCGTCTTGCCGTCGCCGTTACGACCCACGACGCCGATCCGGTCCCCCTCGTTGACGCCGAGGGAGACGCCGTCGAGCAGCGCACGCGTCCCGTACACCTTGTCGACGGCTTCCAGATTGACGAGGTTGGCGGCCATCTCACTCCTGGTCTGTGCGTCCCCCTGACGGGGCTCGGTCGGGCTCCAAGGGTAGTCGGCGCGGGAGGGGTGCCCTGGGGGCAGGAGGAGGCGGGCGCGAGGGCACCTTGTCCGTCACCCCTTGTGATGACGCGACCCCGATACGGCCGCTCCCGTGAGCCGACAGGCCGAAGAATCCCGCCCATGGAACGACACTGGCCGAGGCCCCCGGTGGGTGGGTACACGGTGGACGACCTGTTCACGCTGCCGCACCTCCCGCCGCACACGGAAATGATCGACGGAAGCCTGGTCTTCGCGGCCCCGCAGAACCTCTTCCACTCCTGCACGGTCAGCCTCCTGGAGCATGGCCTGCGTGCGAGCCGCCCCGCCGAGGCCAAGGTCGTCCGCGACATGACCGTCATCCTCGACAGGCACAACGGCCCCGAGCCCGACATCTCCGTCGTGCGCGCCGAAGCCGACACCGGCCTGGACCAGGACCACTTCACGGCAGCCGACGTCCTGCTCGCCGTCGAGGTCGTCTCACCGGACTCCGAAGCCCGCGACCGCAACTTGAAGCCGGGCAGGTACGCCGCGGCCGGCATCCCCCACTTCTGGCTGGTCGAGATGGCGGGCTCGGACGACCACCCGGTCGTCCAGGTCCACGAGCTCGGCCAAGCCACCGGCACATACGCGCTGACCGGCATCTACCACGACCGCGTCAAGCTCACCGTGCCCTACCCCATCGACATCGACCTGACCGTCATCGACGAGCTCTAGGCGTCGCCCTTGAGGGCCGACACGAACGACGACCACCCGGCAGCGGAGAAGACCAGCGCGGGCCCCTGCGAATCCTTGCTGTCCCGGACGGGGACGATGCCGGGGAGGTTGTCGGCCACCTCGACGCACTCGCCACCAGAGCCGTTGCTGTAGCTGCTCTTACGCCACGTAGCGTTACTCAAGTCGCTTGCCGTGCTTGCCATTTCGGAAGACCCCTGCCGCTGTCTCGATCTCGGACAGAGACGCCGCGGGCGACAGTGCGGCGGCCCTGAGCAGATCGTACGACTCGCGGTACTGCTTCACGAGCGGCGGATAGTCGATGAGTTGGCCGCTGTGCAAGCCCTCGGTGTAAGCGACCGGAGGCGCGTCTGAGAACGTCATGATCCTGGTCATGCCCATCATGAACGGATGGAGGCCGTCGACTTCCGGAACGATCTGCACAATCGAGTGCGTGTCCCTGACCACCTTTGCGATGTGCTCCAGCAGTTCCGCCATCTGTTCGCCCGGAGTGCCTGACAGCGGATCACTGACTCGTTGAGGATCGCCCAGAATTTCGGGGGCCTCTCCGCCTCGAAGATCGCCGCTCGGGTCATCCGGGCCGTCACCTTCCCCTCGACCTCTGCGTCCGCCTCCCGAGGATGCGCTGCTCGTACGACCGCCCGCGTGTACGCGGGTGTCTGGAGCAGGCCAGGAACGAGCATCGGCGCCCAGTCATCGATCGCCTCCGCCCGTTGCTCCATCTCCAACACGTCCGCGAAGTACTCCGCGTGACCCGCCCGCCGGGCCTTCGCCACCGCCTCGCAGCGGCGCTCGAAGAATCCGTTGGTGTCGAGCCTCTTGTCGATGTGGATGGCCAGGTCCATCGGCATGCCGCACTCGCCGCGCTCGATGCGGCTGATCAACGGGATGCCGCGGAAGCTACCCTCCGCCAACTGCTCCAACGTCAGCCCGGCCTGCTCACGTAGATAGCGCAACTCGGCGCCGTAGAAGCACGGGACACTGGCCGAAGGATCGGTGTCTTTGCGAGGGGACATAACTCACCACCGCTGCTTGCTGGTTGCCTGGTACAACGCGATTCCCCGGCACGCTACGCGCGGGCGGGGCCGCCGCGTGGGCGATTCTTCGCAATGCGCACATGTGGGTGGCTCGCTCGGGTGCCACCGGGTCGTGCGTTCCCGCGACCCGGTGGGCCACGTCGCGGCCCGGCGCGACGTAAAGACTCAAAGACCGGGGAAAGCACCTCCCCCAACCCCTCCGACCTCCCCACCGCTCCCGCCACCCACACGGGTGACTTGAGCCAACTCGGCTGGATTTCAGGAGGGTTGAGCGGCATATGCTCGCCGCGACAAGTGCACCACCGCACACATACTTCGGCCCCCGGCCGGGACGGCCATCCCGAACGAGGGCCTAACCAACAAGGAAGACACAACCTTCCCGATGGCTCTCAAGAACCCTAGCGCGCCCGCCCGTCCCATGTCCCGCGTTCCCGCACCAACTCCCTCGTCCGGTGTCATTCACGTCAACTCCCGTCACACCAGCCACTTCACGGTGGTCGGGAACCACCTCGCCCAGCACCGTGGGCTGTCGCTCGTCGCGATCGGGCTCGCCCTGCACATCCAGTCACTGCCCGCCGGGGCACGCATCGGCATCAAGTGCCTGACCGCCCGCTTCCCCGAGAGCGAGGCGCGGATCGCCTCCGCGCTGCGGGAGTTGGAGACGGCCGGGTACCTGAAGCGCACGCGGGAGCGGCTGCCGAGCGGGCAGGTGGTGACGCGCACGGTCTCGTACAACCAGCCGGGGGCGGGTCCCTGTCCCACGGCCCGTCCCGCCCAACGGGCTCCGAGGCCGGAACGGGAACACGAGGCGAAGCCGACGTCGAAACCCAAACCAGCACCGAAACCGGCACGTACGCCGCTTCCCGCACCGCGTCGCCCCAGCCCGGACGGGGCGCGCCTGGCCCACCGCATCCTCACGGAGCTGCGGCGCGACGATCCGCGCCTGCTGCTCTCCGAGGCGGACGTGGCGCGCCTCACCCCCGCCGTGGCCACCTGGCTCGAACGGGAGGCGCCACCCGACGCCGTACGCCGCACCCTCGCGGCCGATCTACCGTCCGACCTCCGAAGTCCAGCGGCCCTCCTCGCCCACCGCCTCACGGCCTTACTTCCCCCACCCCTCCCGGCCGCGCCCCCGACGCCCGCACGCCCCGCCCCCCTCCAGACCTGCGACGGCTGCGAACGCGCCTTCCGCTCACCGCAGCCGGGACTGTGCGGCGACTGCCGCTCCGACGCCGGAGCCGTCAGTCGACGTATTCCACCCTGATCGGGGCGCTGTTGTTGGACGGGTCCGGGTCCGCATGCACCGGGTCGGGTTGCACGGAGATCGTGCCCCGCGCGCCCTCGACCCGCTTGTCGATGCGGAAGCGCAGCGTCGGTTGGGTGGTTCGGGGGCTGGGGCAGAGCACCTTCCGGTTCTTCCTGTCGAGGTAGGAGCAGTAGAGGTCTTCGCTCACGTCGCCCTCGCGGCTCCCCGCCACGCTGATGCCCTCCGGCAGGGTCAGCACCGTGTCGCCCTCGTAGTAGCCGTCCACATCCATCAGGTCGAGCGAGGTCTCCTTGCCGACCTTGCCCCTGAGGGTGAAGCCGTTGACCTGGGCGTCGTCGGTCCGGGTGGTGCGGAAGATGGTGCCGCTGACGGCCTGGTCGGCGCTGTATCCGGTGAACTCGGCGCCGTCGACGGGGCGGAGGGCGAGCGGCGCGGCGGTTCCCCGCGGGGCCGAGGCGGGCAGCAGTGCGGAGGCCGGGGTGTCCTGAGCCCGGTACACGGCGTAGGTGAAGTGTCCCTGGCGCCCGGTGTCGGCGATCGCCGCGGTGATCGGCTCGGCGGTCTCGTAGGCCGCCCCCGCCCGCAGCGGGCCGGGGAACGTGCACACCGCCCTGGTCGGCGCCTCGGCCTTGTCGTAGCGGCAGTTGCGGTACCGCTCGCGCAGCGTCGCCTGCCCGTTCACCCGCACCACGACGTTGAGGTCATCGTCGACGTCGAGTTGCCCCTGGTTGCCGAAGGCCGGCCGCAGCTCCAGCGCGGAGCCGGGCTGCACACCGGTCCGCTCCGTTTCCGTGGGCGCGGTCAAGCGCGGTGCGCCGTGGACCAGTTGTGTGGTGTGGTGGATGGTGGGGGCGTTGGCGCTGGACACGGTGATCTTCACGGGCTCGGCCTGGCCCTTCACCGCGCTCGCCCGCGACGTCATCTGGAACAGCAGCAGGTTCGCGGAGTCACCCGTTCCGATGTTCTTCGGGGTGCAGGTGACGAGGTGACCGGAGGCTTTGCATCCGTTCTCCGCGCTCATGGTGTGGTACGTCGCCGTCTTCACGGCCGACAGGTCGACGGTCACCTTGATGTTCCGGGCGCTCAGCGGGCTCGTGCCCGGGGAGAGCCGGGTCGCCGCCAGATCGACATAGAACAGCTCGTTCTGGGGGCCGAGTTCGGTGCGGTCCGCTTCGGAGTACCACCGGAGGTACTGCGTGTGCGGGGTGTCCTTGAACGTCAGCTTCGCCCGCCCGGGCCGCTCCTCCCCCTGGGCCCCCTCCGGACCGCAGGAGGCCACCGCCCCGCCGAGCACGACCGCCAGGGCGGCCGCCCCCACCGTGGTCGCGCGTCGCCGTCCGATGCCCGCTCGTGAATCCGTCATGCACGATCAGACTCGAACGGCGTGTCGAACGGTTGCCGGGCGGCGGACACGGTACGGACACGGATCGGCCACCGAAAAGCCACCGAAGAGCCGCAAGCCACCGAAGAGCCACCGAACGGCCGTGGTGGGTCTAGCCGTTGGTGAGGACCGTCGCGCCGGGGGCGGGGCCGGACGTGGCGCGGGCCGTGCGGCAGGTGCCCGAGGCGCGCAGGGCGGCGGCGATCCGCTCGGCGGCCTCGGCGTCGGGCGCCAGGAAGGCCGTGGTCGGGCCGGAGCCGGAGACCAGGGCCGCCAGCGCGCCGGCGTGGGTGCCGGCGGCGAGGGTGGCCGCCAGCGCCGGGCGGAGCGAAAGGGCCGCCGCCTGAAGGTCGTTGGCGAGCGCCCCGGCCAGCGCGGTGGCGTCGCCGGCGCGCAGGGCGTCCAGGAGTGCCGGGGACGGCTCCGGGTCGGGGACGTCGGCGGTGGTCGCGCCGAGGCCCGCGGTGTCCCGCAGGCGGTCGCACTCCTTGTAGACGGCGGGGGTGGACAGGCCGCCGTCGGCGACCGCGAAGACCCAGTGGAAGGTGCCGCCGACGGGGAGGGGCTCCAACAGCTCGCCACGGCCCCGGCCCAGCGCCGCGCCGCCGACCAGGCTGAACGGCACGTCGCTGCCCAACTCGGCGCAGAGGGAGAGGAGTTCGGAGTGCGGGGTGGCCGTTCCCCAGAGGGCGTCGCAGGCCAGCAGGGCGCCGGCGGCGTCCGCGCTGCCGCCGGCCATGCCGCCGGCGACCGGGATGTCCTTGGCGATGTGGAGGTGGACGTGCGGGTCGAGACCGTGGCGGGCGGCCAGCGCGCGGGCGGCGCGGGCGGCGAGGTTGGAGTCGTCGAGCGGGACCTGGTCGGCGTCGGGGCCGGTGCAGGTGAGGGTGAGGGCGTCGGCGGGGGTGGCCGTGACCTCGTCGTAGAGGCCGACGGCGAGGAAGACGTTGGCCAGGTCGTGGAAGCCGTCGGGGCGGCGGCCGCCGACCGCGAGCTGGACGTTGACCTTGGCGGGGACGCGGACGGTGACGCTGCGGGTCATCGGGGGGCCTCCTGGTCCGCGGCCGGGACCTTGTGCTCGGCGATGGCGATGAAGGACTCGATGGTCAGGGACTCGCCGCGGGCCTGTGGGGAGACGCCGGCGGCGACCAGCGCGGCCTCGGCGGCCTGCGCCGAGCCCGCCCAGCCGGCGAGGGCGGCCCGCAGCGTCTTGCGGCGCTGGGCGAACGCGGCGTCGACGACGGCGAAGACCTCCTGGCGGGAGACGCGGGAGGGCAGCGGCTCGGCCCGGCGGACGAGCGAGACCAGGCCGGACTCGACGTTGGGGGCGGGCCAGAAGACGTTGCGGCCGATGGCGCCGGCCCGCTTGACCTCGGCGTACCAGTTGGCCTTGACCGAGGGGACGCCGTAGACC
The DNA here is from genome assembly GCF_042798755.1 of Streptomyces sp. NPDC057743. Classification (NCBI taxonomy): domain Bacteria; kingdom Bacillati; phylum Actinomycetota; class Actinomycetes; order Kitasatosporales; family Streptomycetaceae; genus Streptomyces; species Streptomyces sp. NPDC057743. The sequence continues at coordinate 9,546 of NZ_JBHVJX010000042.1, read as the reverse complement.
TTGTTGCCGGGGCCGGCGGCGAGCCGGTCGGCGACCTCGGCCTGGACCATGACCAGGGTGCGTTCGATGGTCGGGAACCGCTCCAGCATGTGCAGCAGGACGGGGACCGCGACGTTGTAGGGGAGGTTGGCGACCAGCGCGGTGGGCGCCGGGCCGGGCAACTCGGTGACGTGCAGGGCGTCCTGGTGGACCAGCGCGAAGCGGTCGGCGCGCTCGGGCAGCCGGGCCTCGACGGTGGCGGGCAGGGCCGCGGCGAGCACGTCGTCGATCTCGACGGCGGTGACCCGGTCGGCGACCTCCAGCAGGGCCAGGGTCAGCGACCCGAGGCCCGGACCGACCTCGACGACCACGTCGTCGGGGCGGACGTCGGCGGTCTTCACGATCCGGCGGACGGTGTTGGCGTCGATGACGAAGTTCTGGCCGCGCTGCTTGGTCGGGCGTACGCCCAGCGCTGCGGCCAGTTCCCGGACATCGGCGGGGCCCAGCAGGGGGCCGGATTCGTCGGTGGTCTTGCGCTCGCTCACCCGTGCAGCTTACGGCCGCAGACCGGCCAGGGGCTCGCGCCCCTGGTGACGTAGAGCTTCTTGGCCCGGTAGGTCTGCTCCTGGGCGGGGGCGTCCTGGGGGCGGCCGGTGCCGCCGAGCCGGTGCCAGGTGGCGACGTCGAACTGGTAGAGGCCGCCGTAGGTGCCGGTGGCGTCGACCGCGTCCGGCCGGCCGCCGGCCTCGCACCGGGCGAGCGCGCCCCAGGCGAGGCCGTCGGCGCCGCGCACCGAGGTGGGCAGGGCGGCGGTGCCGACCCGGATGATCCGCGGGCGGGGCGCGGTGACCGTCTCGACCGCCATCTTCCGGGGCTTGCGGCGGACCCCGTTGACGGTCTCCAGCCGGTAGGTGACCCGCCGCAGCCCGGGCGCGCCGGGGCGGACGACCTCCTCGGTGCCGCGGGTCAGGTGCGGGTCGGGCCGCTTGACGGTGCGGAACGGGACGGGCTCCTCGCGGACCTCGGTGGTGCCGGTGATCCGCAGCACGGAGACGGTCTGGCCCTCGCGCGGGAAGCTGTCCGGCGGCACCGAGGTGGTGTCCTGGTCGCGCAGTGCCAGGCCGGCCTCGGCGAGGGCCTCGCGGACGGTGGCGGCGGTGGTACGGACCCGGTGCTCGCGGCCGTCGGCGCGGAAGACCACGGTGCGTTCGGTGCGGACCGCCAGCTCCAGGCCGTGCCGGCCGATGGGTTGGGAGCGGGAGGCGGAGAGGTAGGCGCCCTCGGCGCGGACGCCGAGTTGGTGCAGCGCCTCTTCGACGGTGGCGGCGGTGGTCCACACCCGGCGTTGGTGCCCGTCGAGGGTGAGGTGGACGGGCCGGCCGTGCCGGAGGACGACCTCCTCGCCGCTGGCGAGGTCGGTGTCGGTGGTGGGGGCGACGATGTCGTGCGGGCCGACGGCCAGGTCCTGGTCGGCGAGGAGCCCGTCGACGTCGTCGGCGAAGGTGTGCAGGGTGCGGGGGTGGCCGTCGACGCTGAGCTTGACGGCCTTGTCGTGGGCGACGAACGCGGTGGTGCCGCCGGCGAGGAAGGCGACGACCAGGGCGCGGGGCACCAGCCGGCGGAGGTGTTCGGGCGCGTCGACGGCGGGGCGTCGGCGGTGGCCGCCGCGTCTGGTGCGGTGTCCGCTCTGCGAAGGACTCAACGCTCCACCTGCCACGGGTGTCGTCCGGTAACCGGTCAAGCGCGGAATGTAGCGGAGCGCGGGCGACGGGCCCAACTCGCGCGGGGGTGGCGCGAGTCGGGCCGCGGGGGTCAGTAGTCGAACGCGCGGGCGGTGTTCTCGGCGATTGCCAAGGCCAGCGCGTCCTCGGTCATGCCCTTGACCTCGGCCATGGCGCGCAGGGTGTGCGGGATGAGGTAGGGCGCGTTGGCCCGTCCGCGGTACGGCGCGGGCGTGAGGAAGGGCGCGTCGGTCTCGACGAGGACGAGCTCGGGCGGGGCCACGGCGAGGGCGCCGCGCAGCGGCCCCGCGTTCTTGAAGGTGACGTTGCCGGCGAAGGACATGAAGTAGCCGGCCTCGGCGCAGGTCTTGGCCATCGCGGCGTCGCCGGAGTAGCAGTGGAAGACGACCCGGTCGGGCGCGCCCTCCTCGCGCAGGATGCGCAGCACGTCGTCGTGGGCCTCGCGGTCGTGGATGACCAGGGCCTTGCCGTGCCGCTTGGCGATCTCGATGTGGGCGCGGAACGAACGCTGTTGGGCCGCGGCGCCCTCGGGGCCGGTGCGGAAGTAGTCCAGGCCGGTCTCGCCGACGCCGCGGACCTCGGGGCGGGCGGCGAGCGCGTCGATCTCGCCGAGCGCGTCGTCGAGGGCGGCATCGCCCCCGGCGTCCCGCGCCCCCTGCCGGGACCAGCCGTCGGGGTCGCCGAGCACGATGCGCGGGGCCTCGTTGGGGTGTAGGGCGACGGCGGCGTGCACCCGCTCGTGGGCGGCGGCGGTGTCCGCGGCCCAGCGGGAGCCGTGCACGTCGCAGCCGACCTGGACGAGGGTGGTGACGCCGACGGACGCCGCCTTGGCGAGGGCCTCCTCGACCGTCGTCTCCTGCATGTCCAGGTGGGTGTGCGAGTCCGCGACCGGCACCCGGAGCGGTTCCGGCAGCGGCGGCGGGGTGTCTTTGTCCTGCGGGGCCATGGCCGCGATCCTACGAGGACCGCGGCCGGCGCCTCACTTGTGGTGGTGCTGGAAGGGGTGCAGCAGGTCGGAGAGGTGCCAGCGGTGCCGCTCGGGGTCGGCGGTGCTGCCGGTGCGGCCGTCGTCCGAGCGGGGACCGGCCTCCTCCTCGTGGTGGGTGGTCTTCCGGTGATGCGGACGCTCGTGCAGGTGCGCGATCGCGTCGGACACCATCGAGACCTGCCCGGAGCGCATGATGCGGACGACGTGGCCGCCGCAGTTGAGGCAGGTGGGATGGGTCAGGGGGGACGGGACGCGCTCGCCGTCCGCGTAGTAGACGGCGTGCGTGACGCCCTTGGGGTCCACCTGGTGCTCGATCTCGTACGCCTGCTCCCAGCCGTGGCCGCAGCTCATGCAGCAGAAGGCGTACGCCTCGTGGGCGGCGGGCTCGGGCCGTCGGGGTTGGGGCGGGAGGGGACTTGCGGATGCCGCGCCGGAAGCGCTGCCGGTGGTCTTGGTGATGTCGCTCATGTGCGCTCCTCTTGTCCGCTGGACAAGCTCTCCGGGGACCGAACGTCCCGGTTCCCAGAAAACGCCTTTCGCGACGGGAGCGCAGCCGACCTGGCACCTATTGGCCCAGATTTGGCAGCTCGTAGGACAAACGCACCAGATCCGGGATGATCGCTTTACCTTCGATGCCGACCATTTACCTTCCCGGCGGTCGCATTAGGCCCGTGAGCTGGGCTTTTATGCTCTCCCGAGCGTGCGCACGCTCAGGAGGGCAGCCCGGACCCGGAATTCTTTGCCGCGTCCTTGGTCGCGCCCTTGGTGGTGCCCTTCGCGGCGTTCTTGGCCGCCACCACGGCGTCGAAGACCTCCCGCTTGGGCAGCCCGGCGTCCGCCGCCACCGCCGCGATCGCCTCCTTGCGGCGCTCCCCGGCCTCCTCCCGGATCCGCACCCGGCGCACCAGCTCCTCGGCGTCCAGCTCCCCCGGCCCGCTCTCGGGCGCGCCCTCGACGACGACGGTGATCTCCCCGCGGACGCCCTCGGCGGCCCAGGTCGCCAGCTCGCCCAACCCGCCGCGCTTGACCTCCTCGTAGGTCTTGGTCAGCTCGCGGCAGACCGCGGCGCGGCGGTCGGCGCCGAAGACCTCGGTCATCGCGGCGAGGGTGTCGTCCAGGCGGTGCGGGGCCTCGAAGTAGACCAGGGTGCGGCGCTCGCCCTCGACCTCGCGGAGCCGGGAGAGTCGCTCCCCCGCCTTGCGCGGCAGGAAGCCCTCGAAGCAGAACCGGTCCACCGGCAGCCCGGACACCGCGAGCGCGGTGAGCACCGCGCTCGGGCCGGGCACCGCGGTGACCTTCACGCCCCGCTCGACGGCGGCGGCGACCAGCCGGTAGCCGGGGTCGGAGACCGACGGCATGCCGGCGTCGGTGACCAACAACACCCGCGCCCCGCCGGCCAGCGCGTCGGCCAACTCCGGCGTGCGGGCCGCCTCGTTGCCCTCGAAGTACGACACGATCCGGCCGGCCGGGACCACGTCCAGGGCCTGGGTGAGCCGGCGCAGCCGACGGGTGTCCTCGGCGGCGATCACGTCGGCGGCGGCCAGTTCGGCGGCGAGCCGCGGCGGGGCGTCCGCGACGTCGCCGATGGGCGTCCCTGCGAGTACGAGCGTTCCAGTCACCTCCCCATCCTCCCAGCCCGGCGCCGGTGCCCGGGCCCGTGCCGGTGACGCGCGGCACCGGCCCGCGGCGCGGGCCACCCGCCTCCGGTACCGCTTCCCTACGATGGGCCGGGTGACGAGTGACACCACCGCGACGCACGCGGCCGCCCCGCACGCCTCGGAGCCGACCGACCGGCCCCCGGTGTGGCAGCGGCGCCTGCGCCGGTTCGGATACGCCGGCCGCCCGTCGGCCGATATCCGGACGCGGCTGGTGGCGCCGTTCCCCGAGCCGGACGGGCGGGTGTGGGCGCTGCTCGGCGCCGGCCCCCACCTCACGTCCCGGCTGGCCCGCTGGTCGGGCTGGATCGGGCCGCTGCTGGTGACCGCGTTCGCGGGCGTGCTGAGGTTCTGGAACCTCGGCAGCCCGCGGAAGGTGATATTCGACGAGACGTACTACCCCAAGGACGCCTGGTCGCTGCTGCAGTACGGCTACGAGGGCACCTGGGCGAAGAACGCCAACGACGCCCTGCTGGCCCACCCCCCGCAGATCCTGCTCTCGCCGGAGCACTCGTACGTCGTCCACCCCCCGATGGGCAAGTGGCTGATCGCGCTGGGCGAGTGGGCGTTCGGGATGAACCCCTTCGGCTGGCGGTTCATGACCGCGCTGCTCGGCACGCTGTCGGTACTGCTGGTCTGCCGGATCGGGCGGCGGCTGCTGCGCTCGACGGCGCTGGGGTGCCTGGCCGGCGCCCTGCTGGCGGTGGACGGGCTGCACTTCGTGATGAGCCGCACCGCGCTGCTCGACCTGCTCGTGATGTTCTGGGTGCTGGCCGGTTTCGGCTGCCTGCTGGTGGACCGGGACCGCACCCGGGCCAGGCTGGCGGCGGCGCTGCCCGACGGGCCCGAGGGGCTGGCCCGTCCGGACGGCGAGGTCGGCGGCCGGCTGCGGCTGGGCTGGCGGCCCTGGCGGATCGCGGCCGGGCTGTGCCTGGGCCTGTCCGCGGCGACGAAGTGGAACGGCCTGTACTTCCTGGCCGCGTTCGCGCTGATGTCGGTGCTGTGGGACATGGGGGCGCGGCGCACGGCCGGCGCACGGCACCCGTTTAGGGCGGTGCTGCGGTGCGACGCGCTGCCCGCGTTCGTCTCCACCGTCGTCGTCGCCCTCGCCACCTACCTCGCGTCCTGGACCGGCTGGATCGTCACCAAGGGCGGCTACTACCGGGACTGGGCCACCTCCCCCGAGGGCCAGCACGGCTCCTTCACCTGGCTCCCGGACTGGCTGCGCGGCCTGTGGCACTACCAGACCGAGGTCTACGCCTTCCACACCGGACTGACCACGCCGCACACCTACCAGTCCAACCCGTGGAGCTGGCTGGTCCTGGGCCGCCCGGTCTCGTACTTCTACGAGGACCCCAAGGCCGGACAGGACGGCTGCACCGCCGCCGAGGGCTGCGCCCGCGAGGTGCTGGCGCTGGGCACCCCGCTGCTGTGGTGGGCGGCCTGCTTCGCGCTGCTGTACGTGCTGTGGCGGTGGCTGTTTAAGCGGGACTGGCGGGCCGGGGCGATCGGCTGCGGCGTCGCGGCCGGCTATCTGCCGTGGTTCCTCTACCAGGAACGGACCATCTTCCTCTTCTACGCCGTGGTCTTCGTGCCGTTCCTGTGCCTGGCGCTGGCGATGATGATCGGCGCGCTCATCGGGCCGCCGCGCGCCGACGAGCGGCGCCGCACCCTCGGCGCGGTCGGCGCCGGCGTCCTGGTGCTGCTGATCGTCTGGAACTTCATCTACTTCTATCCGCTCTATACGGGCCTGCCGATCCCTAAGAGCGCCTGGCACGACCGGATGTGGTTCGACAGCTGGGTCTGAGCGGGCGCGGCCGCCGGTTGTGACGAAACCGTCACGACGGTTCGACGGTGCGTCACCGGACCGTGCCCTGATCGAGACTCACCGCTTGCCCGTGTCCCTTAGAGTGCGAGGGGCGTTCTTGGGTGCGTACCTAAGGACCTCAAGCTCCTGGGAGGGGATCGTTGGCATGCGCCGCGAGGTGAAGTACGGGCTGATCGGCGGGTCGGTGGCCCTGGTGGTGGGAGTGGTCGGCGGCTTCACGCTGTTCGGCGGCTCGGACGGGTCGTCGCCGCAGGCCGTTCGGTCCGCCGATGCCAAATCGGGCGACGGCGCCTCGGTGCCGACCGGCCCGCTGACCGCCAAGGAAGTCAACACCACGGCGCAGGCGTTCCTGACGGCCTGGCAGTCCGGCGACGCCGCGAAGGCCGCCGCACTGACCGACGCCCCGGACGCCGCCCGCACCGCGCTCGCCTCCTTCGCCCAGCAGGCGAAGTTCACCAAGGTGACGCTGAAGCCGGGCACCCCGACCGGCGACAAGGTGCCGTACACGGTCGGCGCGCAGATCTCCTACAAGTCCGTGCAGACCCCCTTCTCGTACGGCAGCGCGGTGACCCTCAAGCGCGACAAGGCCACCGGTAAGCCGCAGGTCGCCTGGCAGCCGTCCGCGCTCTACCCGGGCCTGGCCAAGGGCGACGAGCTGCGCACCGGCGAGGCCGAGGCGCCGCCGATCAAGGCGGTGGACCGCAACGGCACCGAGCTGACCGCCAAGGACCACCCGACGCTGACCGCGGCGCTGGACAGCCTGCGCACCAAGTACGGCACGAAGACCAACGGCAAGCCCGGCGTGGAGCTCTACATCCACCGCGCCAAGGCCGCCGACAGCAACCAGCAGCAGCCCGACAAGACCCTCAAGGTGCTCTCCCAGGGCACCCCGGGCACGCTGAAGACCACGCTGGACGCCAAGCTCCAGGCCGCCGCCGAGAACGCCGTCAAGGGCAAGAAGTCGGCGTCCGTCGCGGCGGTGAAGCCCAGCACCGGCGAGATCCTGGCGTTCGCCAACTCCCCCGCGAACGGCTTCAACGTCGCCGCCCAGGGGTCGTTGGCGCCCGGCTCGACGATGAAGATCGTCACCGCGGCGATGCTGATGGACAAGGGGCTGACGGCGCCGGACAAGAAGGACCCCTGCCCGAAGTTCGTCACGGTCGGCGGCTGGAAGTTCCAGAACCTCAACAAGTCCGAGATCCCGGACGGCACCTTCGCGCAGAGCTTCGCCGCCTCCTGCAACAACGCCTTCATCGGCCACGCCAAGGACCTCAGCGACGACGACCTGACCAAGGAGGCCCGGGACGTCTTCGGCATCGGGCTGAACTGGGCCACCGGCATCCCGACCTTCGACGGCACCGTCCCGGTGCAGCACGACGCGCAGATGGCCGCCTCGCTGATCGGCCAGGGCGGCGTCCGGATGAACCCGCTGAACATGGCCTCGGTCGCCGCCACCGCCCAGTCCGGCACCTTCCGCCAGCCGTTCGTCGTCGCCCAGTCGCTGGACAACCGGACGTTCGCCAAGGCGGCGCGCACCATGAAGCCGGACACCGCCACCAACCTCAAGTCGCTGATGAAGCTGACCGCGACGTCCGGGACGGGCGCCGAGGCGATGCAGGGTCTCAGCGGTGACATCGGCGCCAAGACCGGTTCCGCCGAGGTCGACAACCAGGACAAGCCCAACGCCTGGTTCGCCGCCTACCGCAACGACGTGGCGGCCGCCGCGGTCGTCCCGGCCAGCGGCCACGGCGGCACCAACGCGGGCCCGCTGGTCCGCGCCCTGCTCGCCGCCAACTGACGCCCGTGGGCGCCCCGTTGCCGGGGCGCCCAGCTGCCGGAATGCGGTCGCATGGCCCGTACACCCTTCGTTACCGTGCGGGCCATGAGCGATTCCGCAACCGGTACCGAGACCACCGAGACCGCCACCGTCAGCGACGCCCACCCGCGCTTCGCCGAGGCGCTGGCCGCCCTCGGCCTGACCGTCGAGGTCCGCGCGTTCCCCGAGGCCACCCGGACCGCCGCCGAAGCCGCCGCGGCCATCGGCTGCGACCTCGCCCAGATCGTCAAGTCCCTGGTCTTCGCGGCCGACGGCGAGCCCGTGCTGGTCCTGATGGACGGCGCCTCCCGGGTGGACGTGGAGCGCGTACGGGCCGAACTGGGCGCCACGAAGGTCAAGCGGGCCGACGCCGCCCTCGTCCGGGAGACCACCGGCTACGCCATCGGCGGCGTCCCGCCGTTCGGCCACCGCACCCGTACGCCGGTCCTCGCCGACCGCGGCCTGCTCGCCCACGACACCGTCTGGGCCGCCGCCGGCACCCCGCACACCGTCTTCCCGCTCGACCCGAAGACGCTGATCGCCCACGCCGGCGGCAAGGTCGTCGACGTCCGCGAGCAGACCGCGTGACGCCGCTCGTCGTCGCGGCCGTCCTGCTGGCCGCCCTCACCCACGCCAGCTGGAACGCCCTGGCCCACGGCATACGCGACCAACTCCTGGCCTTCACCCTCGTCGGCGGCGGGGGCACGCTCTGCGGCGCGCTGCTGGCCTGCTTCACCCCGCTCCCGGCGGCCGGCGCCTGGCCCTACCTGCTCGCCTCCTCGGTGCTGCACGTCGTCTACCAAGCGCTGCTGATGCAGTCGTTCCGGATGGGCGACTTCGGCCAGATGTATCCGATCGCCCGGGGCACCGCGCCGCTCGTCGTCACCGTCCTCGCCGCGGTCTTCGTCCACGAGATACCCGGCGGCTGGGCCCTGGCCGGCGTCGCGCTGACCTCAACGGGCCTGGTGGGACTGGCCGTTTGGGGCATCCGCGGCGCCGGCTCCCGCCCCCACTGGCCGGCGATCACCGCCGCGCTGGCCACCGGCCTGTCCATCGCCTCCTACACCACCGTCGACGGCCTGGGCGTCCGCGCCTCCGGCAGCCCGCTCGGCTACATCGCCTGGCTGATGATCCTCGAAGGACTGGCCATCCCCGCCTACGCACTGGCCACCCGACGCGGCCGACTCGGCGCCGAACTACGGCCGTTCGCCCTGCGCGGCCTGCTCGGCGGCCTGCTGTCGGTCTTCGCCTACGGACTCGTGCTGTGGGCCCAGACCCGCGCGCCGCTGGCGCCCATCGCGGCACTGCGCGAGTCGTCGATCATCGTCGGCGCCGTGATCGGAACGCTCTTCTTCAAGGAGCGGTTCGGCCTGCCGAGGGTTGCGGCGGCGGGGGTGATGGTGGTGGGGATCGGCCTGATGCTGGCCGGCTGACGCCGGTTTTTTCCCACGTTGTTGGCTCTCCCGCCGTGGGGGTTCTCTTCCCCGCCTTCGGCGGGGAGTTGGGGTTTTGGGGCGGGGCCCCTGGGTTCGTTGTGG
>NZ_JBHVJX010000041.1:0-59917 GCF_042798755.1 Streptomyces sp. NPDC057743 | reverse complement strand
GGAGGGGTGGGGGTGCCAGACGTAAAGCGAAGCAGTCTGGCACCCCCACCCCGGAGGACCGTCACCGCACCCCAAAAGCCCCGCGCAGCGGACAAGACAAGTTGGCCTGGCCCCCGCGCAGCGGCACCGCCCCGCGCAGCGGACAAGACAAGTCGGCCTAGCCCCGCGCAGCGGCACCGCCCCGCGCAGCGGACCGGCAGCGGTACCGCCGCGCCGCAAGGCGCAAAACAGCAACCCGCGCGGCGGAAAAGCCAACAACGTGGGAAGCAAGCCAAGCGCAGCGGACCGGCGGGCGGGGACCGACCCGATCGCGCCACCAGTGCATCAGCCGCTGTCGCGCCAACGGGTCGGCGGGGCGGTTGTGTTCCAGGAGGAACGCCGCGAAGTCCAGGGCATCTTGGCGGTAGCCGCCGTGCATGGGGCGTTGTTGGGCGTAGTCGAGGAAGGCCGGCCGGTAGGCGTCCCCGAGGAGCTCCGGGAGTTCGGGCGCCACCTTGCTCACGACCGCGGCCCGTTTGGCGGCCAACGCCCGGCTCTGCACCCGTAGTCGGGCCCCGTCGAAGCCCTCCGGCGCGGGCGTCCCGGCCACCAGCGCCGACAGCAGCGCGGTCTGCGCCAGCGCCAGCCGCTCGCGGGCCGCGGTGGTGTCCCCGGCCGGGCCCTGGCCGTCCGTCACCGGCTCAAGCCGCCCGGACATGGCGCGCTCCCTCCACCACGGCGCGGATCGCGTCGAGTTCGGCGGCCAGCTCGCCGCCCTCGGGAAAGTCGTCGTCCCGCTCCAACAGCACACCGGGCGGATCGGTCCGGGCGCACAGCTCCGCCAGCACGTCCAGTACCGGCCGGCTCACCGGGTGCGCGTGGCTGTCGTGCCACACCCCGTCCCGCTCGACGCCGCCCGCGACGTGGACGTAGGCGATCGCCTCGACGGGCAGCGCGTCCAGGGCCGCGGCCGGGTCCTCGCCGCGGTTGACGTGGTTGGTGTGGAGGTTGGCGACGTCGATGAGGAGCCGGACGCCGGTGCGCTCGACCAGTTCCGACAGGAACTGCCCCTCGGTCAACTCCTCGTCGGGCCAGGAGAACAGCGCGGCGATGTTCTCCAGGGCCAGCGGCACCGGGAGCGCGTCCTGGGCGATCCGGACGTTCTCGCACAGCACGTCGAGCGCGTCGCGGGTGCGCGGCACGGGCAGCAGATGGCCGGCCTCCACTACGGGCGACGCGGTCAGCGGGCCGCCGGCCCGTACGAACGCGATGTGCTCGGTGACCAACGGGGCGGACAGCGCGGTGGCCCGTTCGGCGAGCGCCGTCAGTCGCCCGGCATCCGGGCGGTCCGCGCCGCCGAGGCCGAGCGAGACGCCGTGCGGGATCACCGGCGTCCCGCGCTCTCGCAACTCCCGTAGGGCGTCCGGGAGATGGTCGGGGCAGACGTTCTCGGCGACCACCTCCACCCAGTCGATCCCGGGCAGCGCGGCGATCTCCGCGGCGATCTCCGGCCGCCAGCCGATACCCGTGCCCAAGTGCGTCATGGCTTCCCCCTGTTGTCCGCGGTGTTGGTGTGGGCTGTGGTGTTTGCGTGGTCCGCGCCTCATGGTCATCCGCTGGTCATTCACGCCCCGTGGTCATCCGCTCCCCCTGGTCCCGGGGTGCTTCTCTGGTCTTGCGGTACTTCTCACCACGTGCGGGCGGTCCAAGCGTCCCGGCGGGTGGTTCAGAGGGTGAGTTGAGCTTCGGGTGTCGTGTCATCGGGCGCCGTGGAGCGGAGTGGGGTGCGGCAGGAGGGCGGGGTGGGGCGGGTGGTGGCCGGCTGTCCGTCCGGTCGTGGCTCGGCGACGCGGCTCGGCGTCGTGGCTCAGCGGGCGACCTCGAAGCCGACCGCCGCGCCCAGCGCCACCAGTACCCCGCCGGTGGCCTGGTCCAACCGCCGCCGCACCCGCGGCCGTTGCAGGACCCCGCGCGCCCGGTGCACCGCCAGCGTGACGCCGCCCAGCCACAGCAGGCCCAGCACCGCGTGCACGCCGACCAGCAGCAGCGTCGTGCCGACCACCGGGGCGCCGTGCGGGATGAACTGCGGCAGCAGGGAGAGGTAGACCACGCCCACCTTGGGGTTGAGGACGTTCGTCAGCAGTCCGGTGCGGAACGCCCGCCAGGGGCTGGCCGGGACGGCGGGCGCGCCCTCGTCCGCCGGAGCCTCCCCGGCGCCGGGCTCCGCCTCGCCCGGGCCGCGCCGGCGCCGGGCGCTGCGCAACGCCTGCACCCCGAGCCACACCAGATACAGCGCACCGGCCACCCGCAGCGCGTCGTACGCCGCCTGCGAGGCGGCCAGCATCGCGGTCAGCCCGACCGCCCCGGCCAGCCCCCACACGAAGCAGCCGGTGGCTATCCCGAGCGCGCTGCACAGCGCGGCGCGCCGCCCGGAACCGAGCGCGGTCCGCAGGACCACCGCGAAATCCGGGCCGGGGGAGACTGTCAGCAGGGCGGCCACCACGGTGAAGCCGATGACGGAGGTCAGCATGGGCACACGGTACGTCCCGCCTCGGACGGGTCCGGCGGCGGGAGCGGGCAGGGGCCGGTGGCCGGTGGCGGGGGCGGCGGCGGAGAGCGGGCTCGCCGCGGTCGACGCCAGCCATCGACCGTCAGCCGCAGCCGCAGCCGTCAGCGTCGACCGCCAGTCGTCAGCCCTCAGTGCCGGCTGTCCACCAGTGTCTGCCGTCCGTCAGTCGGCGATCAGCCGGCGAAGGGTCGGTGGCCGGTCGGTGATCAACTGGCGGACGGCAGTGGGGCGTTGCGCAGCGCCGGGTGGTCGGCGACGACCGTGCACGAGCCCGGGGCGATCTCGGTGAAGCCGGCGTCCCGCACCACCGGCAGTCCGCTGTCGGTCAACGAGGCCCATGCCGACGGCTCGGCGGTCCGCACCGCCAACGGGAAGTCGGCCGTGCGCCAGGCGTCCCGCTGCGCCGTGGACAGCGCCCACCACGCCAGCTGCGCACCGTGCCCGGCCTGTGCCATCGCCTTGCCCGCCGACATCTCCAGCTCGGGGTTGAGCCACAGCACCGGGGTGCCGGCCGGCGGCTCCCCGGGCGCCTGGGGGTCGTCCAGCTCGGTGCCGGAGACCTGGAGGCGGGCCAGGTCCTTGGGCCAGCCGTCCAGCGGCACCGGCGGGTAGACCCGCACCTCGGCCTCCCGGCCGGCGACCGTGATCCCCGGCAGGGCCGCGGCCCGCCGCCACTCCGCGCCGCGTGCTCGCCGCACCACCTTGCGTATCCGGGAGTCCTGCCAGTCCCGCACCGCCTGGGCCCACTCGCCCGCCCCGGCGGCCCGCTCGTCGGAGAGCAGCGTGAGCACCGCCCGCGCCGCGGTCTCCAGCGCGTCGGTGCGCGCCGGCGGAGCGTCTCGCTCCAGGCGCACCACGAGCGGCAGCACGTACTCAGGCGCCGGCGCCGCCTGCGCGCGCTCCTCGCGGGCGCCGGGCTGCGCGTCGTCGGTCCGCGTCTCGTCGGCCGGCGTCCGGCCGGTGGGCGTCTGGTCGGTCCGGTCGGGCTGGCTGTGCTCGCCGGGGCGGCCGGCGGTCTCGGTACTGGTCACATCGATCAGTCTGCCAGCCGCCACTGACAGTGCCCCGCGGCCGCCCGCGGTCGCCGCACCCGCCCCCGGCGCCACCCCACACCCCACCCCCGGCTACCGTCAGCGCCAACGGGCCAACGGGCCAACGGGCCAACGGGCCAACGGGCCAACGGGGAAGCGGGCCAGGGGGAGGGGCGGTCGATGCCGCGGCAGACGGCGCAGCGGATGCGGCTGGACGGGGTCGGGCGGCGCTACGGGCTGCGCGGGCCCTGGGTGCTGCGCGAGGTGCGGCTCGACGTGCCACCGGGCGCGCTGCTGCGCGTCGAGGGGGCCAACGGCAGTGGGAAGTCCACCCTGTTGCGGCTGTTCGCCGGGATCGACCGGCCCACCACCGGGCGGATCACCGGGCGCCCGCGCACCGCCTACGTTCCCGAACGCTTCCCGCCCGCCCTCCCGTTCACCGCCGTCGGCTACCTCACCCACCTCGGCCGGGTCCACGGCCTGCGGACGTCGGAGGCGGCCCGCCGCGCGGCCGAGTGGCTGGAACGCTTCGGGGCGGCCGGGCACGCCCGCACGCCGCTGGCCGAGCTGTCCAAGGGGACGAGCCAGAAGGTCGCGGTCGCCCAGGCGCTGCTCGCCGAGCCCGAACTCCTCGTCCTGGACGAGGCGTGGACCGGTCTGGACCCGGCCGCCCGCGACCTCCTCGACCGCGCGGTCGCCGAACGGGTCGCCGCCGGCGGCACCGTCGTCTTCGTCGACCACGACCCGCGCCGACTGGCCGGGGCCGCGGACGCCCGCTACCGGGTCGCGGACGGACTGCTGCGGCAACCGGGCCCGGACGACCGGCTGGAGCAGCCGGACGCGCACCACCCCGGCCCGCGCACCGTCGTCGAGGCCGAGGGCCCACCGGGGTGCGCGGTCCCGTCGGCCCTCCCCGGGGCGCCCGTCATCGCCCCGGGGCCCGACGGCACCGTCCGGCTGACGGTGCCGGCCGCCCATTCCGACGCCCTGCTGCGCGCCCTGCTCGCCGCGCGCCCGCCCTGGCACATCCGCGCCGTCACCGCCGCCGGGCCGCCCGGTGCGACGACCCCCGCTCCCGGAGAGAACTCCCGCCCATGACTGCCCCGTTGACCGCCCTGGTCCGCTACCAGGCGGCGCTGCTCGCCGGCTCGTACCGTTGGCTGCCGCCGCTCCTGGTCTACGCGGCGTTCCTCGCCATCGGCGTCCAGACCGGCGGCCCGATCCTGGACGCGTACGGCTACGCCGCCGGCGGGCTGCTGCCGGTCACCGTGTGGCTGACCCGGATCTGTGCGACCAACGAGCCGCCGGCCGCCCGCAGTTGTACCGCGGCCGCCGCCGGGCCCGCCCGTGCGCACTGCGCGGCCCTGCTGACCGCGGCCGGCGCCGCGCTGCTGCTGGCGCTCGCCGGCACCGGCTTCGTCGCCCTGCTCTCCGACCCGCACTCGACCGACCACCGGGTCGCCGTCCCGGTCCTGCCCGCGACCGGCGCCGGGCTGCTGACCGCGCTGGTCTGCCTGTTGTTGGGCACCGCGCTCGGCGCGCTGTGCTCCTGGCCGGTGTTGCGCCGCCCCGGCTGGGGCGTCCCGACCGGGCTGATCGCCGCGCTGCTGGTCCTCGTCCTGGGTGCCTCGCCCGCCAACGCCGCGCTCACCGGCATGATCACCGGCTCTGAACGCGGCACGATCACCGCCCCCTGGCTACCACTGGCCGCCGCGGCACTGCTCGCCTCCGGGGCCACGGCCCTGGCCTGCGCCCTCACGGGCCGCCGCGGTTGACCAACGGGACGACGGACGGCCAACGGACCGCGGGGGCATGCGGCGACGCACCGGCCGGTACGTCCGGCGCCGCAGCCCGGCCCGTCCCGGCCACCGCGCCGCCGGCGTAGGCTCGCCCCATGCCGTCCACCGACCCGACGCCGCCGCCCGCACCGTTCGACGGGAGCCCGGCCACCGCCGGCCCCACCACGGGCCCGCCGCCCGCCGCCCGCCGACTGCGTCGAGTGCGGCCGGCCCACCGAGTACCCGGCGTCGACGCCCGGCATCGTCCACTGCCCGGTCTGCGCCTGGCAGGAGGCCCAGCGCACGGCCTGCTCGGGCTGACCAACGGGGCTGCGCGGCCCCCGACTTCGGCTCGGGCCGGCTACGCCACCAACGCCTTGGCGTCCCGGGCCAGCGCGGTCAGCCGCGAGATGGCGCGGAAGTACTTCTTGCGGTAGCCGCCGCGCAGCATCTCGTCGCTGAACAGCCCGTCGAAGGGCTTGCCGGCGGCCAGTACCGGCACCTCGCGGTCGTAGAGCCGGTCGGCGAGCACCACCAGGCGCAGCGCGGTGGACTGGTCCGGCACCGCCTGGACGTCGGTGAGGCAGACCGCCCGGATGCCGTCGCACATCGCGCCGTACCGACTGGGGTGCACCGTCGACAGGTGGGCCAGGAGGGACGGGAAGTCGTCGAGCGAGGCACCGGGGGTGCGGTGCGCGACGCGGACCACGGTCTCGTCGTCGAACGGCGCGGGCGCCTCGGGCAGGCCGCGGTGGCGGTAGTCCTCGCCGTCGATGCGCAGGGCGCGGAAGTGGGCGCTCAGGCCCTGGATTTCGCGCAGGAAGTCGGCGGCGGCGAACCGGCCCTCGCCCAGCTTGCCGGGCAGCGTGTTGGAGGTGGCGGCCAGTCCGACGCCGGCCTCGACCAGCTTGCCCAGGAGGGTGGAGACCAGCACCGTGTCCCCGGGGTCGTCCAGCTCGAACTCGTCGATGCACAGCAGCCGGTGGCCGCTCAGCGTGCGCACGGTCTGCTGGAAGCCGAGCGCGCCGACCAGGTTGGTCAGCTCGACGAAGGTGCCGAACGCCTTCAGCTCGGGGGCCGCCGGGGTGGCGTGCCAGAGGGAGGCGAGCAGGTGGGTCTTGCCGACGCCGTAGCCGCCGTCCAGGTAGACACCGCGCGGCCCGTTGGGGGCGGCGGGCTTCTTCGAACTCCTGGAGAACCAGCGGCGCTTGCCGCCGTCGGCCTCGGCCCCGACACCGAGGCCCGAGGCGAACGTCCGCAGGACCTGCACGGCCTCGGCCTGGCTCGGCTGTCCCGGTTGGGGGATGTACGTGTCGAAGCGGGCGCCCTGGAAGCGCGGCGGCGGCACCATCTCGGCGACCAGGCGCTCGGCCGGCACGTGCGGCGTGCGGGAGGTCAGTGCGGTGGGGGCCGCGGCATCGTCCCCGTTGGCCGGGGGCGTGGCTATCGGGGAGGGCGCGGGGGAGGACGAGGGCTGCGAAGGTGACACAGCTCTCCAGCCTAGTGGCTCCGCGGCACCACCCGGCCCGGTGAGCGAGGCATGTCACACTGCGCCCATGCGACGCCTGTTCCCCCTCCCCCTCCCGACCGCCCCGGACGCCGCCGGCTCCGACTGGACCACCGACCGCGAGTGGACCCTGGACGAGCTCGCCGCGGCCTACGCGTACCCGGCGGCGGACGAACCGGTGCGGTCCGACCGCCCCGGTTGGCTGCGCGCCAACATGGTCTCCTCCCTGGACGGCGCGGCACACCACGACGGGCGTTCGCAGCCGCTCTCCGGGGACGCCGACATGCGGATCTTCGGGGTGCTGCGGGCGCTGTCGGACGCGGTGGTGGTCGGCGCCGAGACGGTCCGGCGGGAGGGCTACCGGCCGGCCCGCGCCCGGGCCGCGTTCGCCGCCCAACGAGCCGCCGCGGGGCAGCGGCCGGCCCCCGCCATCGCGGTGGTCAGCGCGGGCCTGGGGCTGGACTTCACGCTGCCGCTGTTCACCGAGCCGCTGGTGCCCACCCTGGTGCTGACCGGCGCCGACGCCCCCGAGGAGCGGGTGCGCGCGGCCCGCGCCGCCGGTGTCGAGGTGCTCTTCGCGGGCGAGGGGCTGGGCGTCGACCCGGTACGCGTGGCGGGGGCGCTGGCCGAGCGGGGACACACCCGGCTGCTCACCGAGGGCGGGCCGCGGCTGCTGGGGCAGTTCGCGGCGGCCGGGGCGCTGGACGAGATGTGCCTGTCGCTGTCCCCGGTGGTGGCGGTGGGCGACGCGCAGCGGATCATGGACGGGCCCGCCGTGGCGGTTCCCGAGCGGTTCGCGCTGGTGTCGGTGCTGGAGGAGTCCGGGTTCCTGTTCACCCGTTACCGCCGGTTCTGATTTCAGCGGAATTATCTGTTCCGCTTAGCTTCCGTTGGGCACACTAAAAGCCGACAGGCCCCGTGTGGCGACGGGGCAGGATGGTTTCTGTGGGCGCCGTGACATACGGTGCCCGGAAGAGAAGAAGGGCGTCCGTCGTGTTCACGAGCGTATTGATGATCGAGAAGCCTCTGACGCCCGCGGACGTGGAGTTCGTCACCACCCTGCACGGCGACGACCGGGTCTCCTTCGTGGTCCTCATGCAGCCGCGCGGCAAGCAGGACGTCCTGTTGCGGGCCATCGACGACGTCGCGCTCGGGGAGTTCGAGGACGCCGTGCGGGAGGGCGAGGAGCCGGGCGGAACCAGCGCCGTGCTCCCCGCCGAGCAGGGGCTTTCGCACACCCTCCAGGCGCTGCGCGCCGCCGGCGCCGAGGCGGTCGGGCAGGTGGTCGAGGACCACCCGCTGGACCTGCTGAAGTCGGTCGTCGACGAGACCGGCGCGGACGAGGTGATCGTGCTGACCACCCCGCACTTCGTCGAGGAGTTCTTCCACCGGGACTGGGCCTCCCGAGCCCGCCACAAGGTCGGTGTCCCCGTTCTGAAGCTGTTCTCGCACGCCGTCGACGAGCAGTCGCAGGAGCCCAACGGCGGCTGAGCCGGCGCCGCTTCGGCCGGCGCGTCAACGTTGCGCCGATTCCACACCCGAACGGGTTATCTGTAGCTCACCGCTGTCCCGAATCGGTGCGTTCCTGGTCAGGAAGCGGCCCGCAGCGGGCCGAATCCAGCACAGCCGAGACCGGCGCATCGAGAAAGGGGCCGTCATGGCGGACCAGCGGGAACCGGACGCGGAACGGGAGCGCGGCCGGAACGAGGACCGGACCCGGGGCGAGGAGCGCGGCGCGGACCCGACCGCCCGGGAGGCCGACGACTCCGGGCCCGGAGCGCGCGGCCCGCACCAGGGCCGCAAGGCCGCCAGGTCCAACCTGTTCCCCACCTTCTCCCACCGCGACGACTAGGGCGCTTCTGACGGATCTCCGTGGAGGAAGGAGCGGCGTCTGGTGCGTGCGATCGCAAGGCGCCGGGATGGCTTCATAGCGGAGCTATGGGGGCATTTCGGCAACGCCGCGAGCGTGCGTGCCAGGCGCCGCGACGCCGCGGAGATCCGTCAGAAGCGCCCTAGGGCTTGCCCGATGTCGTGGCCGGGCCGGCGCCGGCGTACGGGACGGGCGGCGCCCGCCCGTCCCGTAGGGCTCATACCGCCGCGCCGGCCCCCAACGTCAGCCGGCCGTCCAGGACTTCCGCCACCGCGTCCACCGCGGCCAGATGGGAACGGTCGTGGGTGACCAACACCGTGGCGGTGCCGCGCTGGTGGGCCAGCTCGGTCAGCAGGTCCAGCACCGCGGCGCCCCGCTCGTGGTCCAGCGCGCTGGTCGGCTCGTCCACCAGCAGCACCGCGGGCTCGTTCATCAGCGCCCGGGCGATGTTCACCCGCTGCCGCTGACCGCCGGACAACTGGTGCGGCCGCCGGTCCGCCTGGCCCGACAGGCCCACCGCCGCCAGCAGTTCGCGGGCCCGGTCCCGGGCCGCGCGGGGCGAGCGGCCCGCCAGGTGGGCCATCACCTGGAGCTGCTCGGCGGCCGTCAGCGACGGCAGCAGGTTCGGCTGCTGGAAGACCGTGCCGACGGTGGTCCGGCGCAGCGCGGTCAGCTCGGCGCGGCGCAGCCCCGTGGTGTCCGTGCCGTCGAGCACCACCCGCCCGCGGTCCGGCCGGATCAGCGTCGCGGCGACCGCCAGCAGGCTGGACTTGCCGGAGCCGGACGGGCCGACCACCGCCGTCACGGTGCCGGCCGGCACGGTCAGTGACACCGCGTCCAGCGCGGTCAGCCGGGTGTCGCCGTCGGGGTAGGTGAGGGTGACATCGGTCAGTTCGAGGCTCATCGGGCACTTCCCAGGGCGGTCAGCGGGTCGACGGAGGTGAGGCGGCGGATGGACAGCGCGGCGCCCACGGCACCGAGCGCGATCATGATCAGGGCCGGGATCAGCACGGTGGTGGCGTCGAGCACGAACGGCACGGTGCCGCCCACCGCGGCGCCCACCCCGGCGGCCACCGCGGTCCCCAGGCCGGTGCCGGCCACCAGCAGGACGACGGCCTGGCCTAGCGCGTCCCGCAGCAGATAGCGGGTGGAGGCGCCGAGCGCCTTGAGGACCGCGACGTCGCCGCTGCGCTGGATCGTCCAGACCGTGAAGAACGCCCCGATGACCAGCGCGGAGATGGCGAACAGGAAGCCGCGCATCAGTTGCAGGGAGCCGTTCTCGGCGCTGTAGGAGCCGATCGCGGTCAGGGCGTCGGCGGCCGTCACGGTGCGGGTGCCGAGCCGGCGGTCCCCGGTGGCCAGACCGTCCGTCCCGGTGGTGGACAGGGCGACGACGGTGGCGCCCCCGGAGGCCGCGCCGCCGGGGCTCCCGGACAGCCGCTGCCAGTCGCCGAGCGTGGCCCACACCACCGGCGTGTGGCTGAACATCGCCGCGCCCGAGACCGCCGCCACCGTCACCTCCCGGCCGCCCAGCGTGAGCCGGTCACCGGCCCGCGCGCCGAGCTTGTCGGCGGCCTTCTGCGACAGCACCACCGTGCCGTCACCGGCCGGCCCGGAGGACGGCGCCAGTCGGGAACCGGGCCGCACCCCGAACACCGAGACCGCCGCCGTCTTCCCGCCGGCCCCCTCGACCTTCGCGGGGGAGATCCCCAACGGGTCGGCGCTGCGCACCCCGGGCACCTGGGACCACTGGCGCACCGTCCGCTCCGGCAGCCGGGAGTCGGTGAACGAGGGCTTGCCGTCGCCGGCGGGGGCGGCGAAGACCAGGTGGTCGGCGGGCAGCCCGGTGATCGCCGAGGTGTTCTCCCGGCCGAGCCCCGCCGTCAGCCCGGACAGCAGTCCCACCAACACCGTGATCAGCGTGACGACGGTCCCCATCAGGGCGAACCGCCCCTTGGCGAATCTCAGGTCTCTGAAGGCGACGAACACCGGCGCGGCCATCCTCGGATCGATGCCGGGCCCACTGCCCGGCGGCTGCTCCCACCGTCGCCCGCCACGGGGGTGTGCGGCATCGCGCCCGGGAGTGGTTCACCGGAGCCGAAGGGTGCGGTGCGGGCTCCACCTTTCGATTGATGCCGGGGTCGTCGCCGGCCCGTAGCCTGAAGGGGCCGTGATCGAACAAGCCAGGACCGACCTCTCCCTCACCCCCGTTGTGCGCGCGCTGCGCCTGTGCCTCCACCTGATGGTGGCCGCGCTGCTCGCGCTCGCCGCCGTACGCGCCCTGGCCGACGGAGCCCCCGACGCCCCGGCCGTGCTCGCCACCGCGGTGGTCCTGCTGGCGCTCTACGTCCTGGGGCCCGCGCTGCTCCGGGCCCGCACCTTTGCCGCCGTCGTCCTCTGGCTCACCACCGTGGTCGCGGTGTGGCTGGTGCTGTTGGCGCTCACCCAGGACGGCGTCTGGCTGGCCTTCCCGCTGTTCTTCGTCGAACTGCACCTGCTGCCGGCCCGTTGGGCGCTGCCCACCGTCGCCGCCAGTACGGCCGCCGCCATCGCCGGCTTCGCCTGGCACACCCACACCCTCGGCGTCGGCACGGTCATCGGCCCCGTCCTGGGTGCCGCGGTCGCCGTCGCCGTCGTCTTCGGCTACCAGGCCCTCTACCGGGAGAGCGAGCAGCGTCGCCGCCTCATCGAGGAGCTCACCGCGGCCCGCAGTGAACTGGCCGCCGCGGAGCGGGCCGCCGGCGTCCTCGCCGAACGGGAGCGGCTGGCCCGCGAGATCCACGACACCCTCGCCCAGGGGCTCTCCAGCATCCAACTGCTCCTGAGGGCCGCCGAACGCGCCGTACCGGGGCGGCCGGAGACCGCCCTCGGGCACATCCGGCAGGCCCGTACCGCCGCCGTCGACAACCTCGCCGAGGCGCGCCGCTTCGTCCGCGCCCTGAGCCCGCCCGACCTGGAAGCCGGCTCGTTGCCGGCCGCGCTGGAGCGGCTGTGCGCCGCCACCGCCCGCACCTCCGGGCTGGCCGTGCACTGCCAGGTCTCCGGCGCGCCCACGCCGCTGCCCACCCCGCACGAGGTGGCCCTGCTGCGGATCGCCCAGTCCGCGCTCGCCAACACCGTCCAGCACGCCGCCGCCGACCGCGTCGAGCTGACCCTCAGCTACATGGACACCGAGGTCGCCCTGGACGTCGTCGACGACGGCGGCGGGTTCGTGCCCGCCGAGGTGCCGCCGCCCGGCTCCGCGGCCGCCGGCGGCTCCGGCTTCGGGCTGGCCGCGATGCGCGCCCGGGCCCGCGCCCTCCAGGGGACCCTCGCCGTGGAGTCCGCCCCCGGGGAGGGCACCGCCCTCGCCGTCACCCTGCCCTGCCCCGACCCGTCCGCTGCCCCCGAGACCGCCCAGGGGGCCGCCCCGTGACCACACCCGCCGCCCCCGTCCGGCTGCTGCTCGCCGACGACCACCCCGTCGTACGGGCCGGGCTCCGCGCCGTCCTGGAGACCGAGCCGGACTTCGAGATCGCCGCCGACGTCCCGACCTCCGAGGAGGCGGTGGCGCTGGCGGCCAGCCTGGACGTCGACGTGGTCCTCATGGACCTCCAGTTCGGCGGCCGGATGCTGGGGTCCCGGGCCACGGCGGAGATCACCGCCCGCCCCGGGGCGCCCCGCGTGCTGATCCTGACCACCTACGACAGCGACGCCGACATCCTCGCCGCCATCGAGGCCGGCGCCACCGGCTACCTCCTCAAGGACGCCCCGCCGGACGAGCTGGCGGCCGCGGTGCGCACCGCGGCGGCCGGGAAGTCCGCGCTCGCCCCCACCGTCGCGCACCGTCTGATGGACCGGATGCGGACGCCCGCCGCCGCCCTCTCCCGCCGTGAGACCGAGGTCCTCCAGCTCGTCGCGGACGGCCTGTCCAACGCGGCGATCAGCAAGCGGCTCTTCCTCAGCCAGGCGACCGTCAAGTCCCATCTCGTCCACATCTACGCCAAATTGGGGGTCGACTCCCGCACGGCCGCGGTGGCCGCCGCCACCGCCCAGGGCCTGATCCGCCGCTGACCTCCGCACCGGGCCGGCGTCCCGTGGTGCGCCCCGCCGCGGGGTCGCGGGCCGGCGCTGTCAGTGCCGGGTGCGAGAATCGTCGGCAAGCACACGCAGGACCGCATGCCCGCTCGACGATCAGGGAGACCCCTCCATGGCACCCGCCATCCCAGCCTCGATGGAACGGCCGCACTTCATCGGCATCGGCGGCGCCGGTATGTCGGGCATCGCCAAGATCCTCGCGCAGCGCGGTGCCGCGGTGGCCGGCAGCGACGCCAAGGACTCCGCGACGGCCCAGGCCCTGCGCACCCTCGGCGCCACGGTCCACATCGGCCACGCCGCCGAGCACCTGGCGGCCGACGCCACCAGCGTCGTGGTCTCCTCCGCGATCCGCGACGACAACCCCGAGCTGGCCGCCGCCCGCGAGCGCGGCCTCCCCGTCGTGCACCGCTCCGACGCCCTCGCCGCCCTCATGGACGGCCTGCGCCCCATCGCCGTCGCCGGCACCCACGGCAAGACCACCACCACGTCCATGCTCGCCGTCTCCCTCGGCGCCCTGGGCCTCAAGCCGTCCTACGCCATCGGCGGCGACCTGGACGCCCCCGGTTCCAACGCCGAGCACGGCACCGGCCAGATCTTCGTCGCCGAGGCCGACGAGAGCGACCGCAGCTTCCACAAGTACGCCCCCGAGGTCGCCATCGTCCTCAACGTCGAGCTGGACCACCACGCCAACTACGCCTCGATGGACGAGATCTACGAGTCCTTCGCGACCTTCGTGGACCGCATTCGCCCCGGCGGCACCCTGGTCATCTCCGCCGACCACCCCGGCGCCCGTGAGCTGACCGGCCGGCTCGGCCGCGACGACATCGAGATCGTCACCTACGGCGAGGCCAAGGACGCCGACGTCCGCATCCTCCAGATCACCCCGCACGGCCTGGCCAGCGACGTCACGGTCACCCTCACCAGCGGCAAGATCCTCACCTTCACCGTCTCCGTCCCCGGCCGGCACTACGCGAGCAACG
The DNA here is from genome assembly GCF_042798755.1 of Streptomyces sp. NPDC057743. Classification (NCBI taxonomy): domain Bacteria; kingdom Bacillati; phylum Actinomycetota; class Actinomycetes; order Kitasatosporales; family Streptomycetaceae; genus Streptomyces; species Streptomyces sp. NPDC057743. The sequence goes on along the minus strand of NZ_JBHVJX010000041.1, from coordinate 46,126 downwards.
CGGTAGCCGCCCTGGCCGCCGGCGTCGCCCTGGACCTCCCGCCGCACCAACTCGCCGACGCCCTCGGCAAGTACACCGGCGTCAAGCGCCGCCTCCAGCTCAAGGGCGAGGCCGCCGGCGTCCAGGTCATCGACTCCTACGCGCACCACCCCACCGAGATGTCCGCCGACCTGGAGGCGATCCGCAGCGCCACCGAGGAGTCCGGCGGTCGCATCCTGGTGGTCTTCCAGCCGCACCTGTACTCCCGCACCCAGGAGCTCGGCACCGAGATGGGCCAGGCCCTCGCCCTCGCCGACGCCTCCGTCGTCCTGGACATCTACCCGGCCCGCGAGGACCCGATCCCGGGCGTCACCAGCGCCCTGATCACCGACGCCGCCCGGGAAGCCGGCGCCCAGGTCACCCCCGAGGCCGACAAGGGCGCGATCCCGGAGCTGATCGCCGGAATGAGCCGCCCCGGCGACCTTGTTCTCACCATGGGCGCGGGCGATGTGACCGACCTTGGCCCCGCCATCCTGTCCCGCCTGGGCGCATGAGCTGAGGAGCCCCTCCATGACGTACGAGATCGACAAGCCCGACGAGCAGTGGCGCGCCGAGCTGACCCCGGCCGAGTACCAGGTCCTCCGCCAGGGCGGCACCGAGCCCGCCTTCGTCGGCGAGTACACCGACACCAAGACCACCGGCGTCTACTCCTGCCGCGCCTGCGGCGCCGAACTCTTCCGCTCGGACACCAAGTTCGAGAGCCACTGCGGCTGGCCGTCGTTCTACGACCCCAAGGACGGTGCCGCCGTCGAGCTGTTGGAGGACCGCAGCCATGGCATGGTCCGCACCGAGGTGCGCTGCGCCCGGTGCGGTTCGCACCTCGGCCATGTCTTCGAGGGCGAGGGCTATCCGACGCCGACGGACCAGCGGTACTGCATCAACTCGATCTCGCTGCGGCTGGTGCCGGACGAGGGCTGAGGCGGCTGAGCTGCCCGCTCCGCCGCCAACCGGCGTGCGGAGCGGGTGAGTTCGAGGCGTAACGGGAGCGGGCACGGCCACCACGGCCGTGCCCGCTCCCGTTGTCCCCGTCGTCCCCGTGAGGGGGCGGGTCAGGCGTCGTGTCCCGGGGGTCCCACGTGGGGGGTGGTGAGGATGCGGTGGACGAGGCGGGCGCCGGCGCGGGCGGTGCGGTTGTCGATGTCGAGGTCCGGGTTGAGCTCGGCGACGTCGACGACGGCCAGTTTTCCGCTCGCCGCGACCCGGGCGCAGACGTGCTCGACGATCTCCATCGGGACGCCGTAGGCGGCCGGGGCGCTGACGCCGGGGGCCGCCGCGGCGGGCAGCACATCGAGGTCGATGCTGAGGTGGACCACGTCGCAGCTCGTCAGGAACGCGTCGACGAAGAGGTCGACGCCGCCGCGGTGCAGCGGGCCGCACTCGGTGTCCGGGAGGTGGCGGACGCCCAGCTTGTCGGCGGTGTGGAACAGTCGTTGGGTGTTGCTGGGTTGGCTCACGCCGAGGACCGCGTAGTTCAGCCGCCGGCCCTGTCGTTCCTCCGCCCGCGCCATCTGGAGGAACGGCGTGCCGGAGCTGGGTCGTTCGTCGTCGCGCAGGTCGAAGTGGGCGTCGAGGTTGAGCACCCCGAGCCGGGCCCCGTCGCGCAGGGCGCGGCTGTCGGCCAGCCCGAGGTAGCTGCCGTAGGCGACCTCGTGGCCGCCGCCGAGCACCACCACGGGCCGCCGCCGGTCAAGGAGCGCGGTGACGGCCGCGCCGAGGCGCCGCTGGCCGGCCTCCAGATCGCCGTCGGCTACGGCGATGTCACCGGCGTCGAGCGCCCGCAGCGGTGCGGGCAGCGCCATGGAGGCCAGGGCGGTGCGCAGGGCCGCCGGGCCGCCGGCCGCGCCCTGCCGCCCCTGGTTGCGCCGCACGCCCTCGTCGCTGCGGAAGCCGACGAACGCGGCGTCCCAGTCGGCCCGTTCGGCGTCGCGGGCGACGGCGTGGTGCCAACGCAGGGTGTCCTCGCCGGGCCCGTCGTCCCGGCCCGTCCACGGCTTGGACGGTGCGTCCACGGGGACCGTCATCGCTGCGTGCCCTTTCCTCGGTTGCGGTCGGTTCGGTTCATCGCTCGACCGCGTTCACTGCGACTCGTTCATCGGCACCCGCACGCCGCGCTCGCGGGCGACGTCGGCGGCGTGCTCGTAGCCGGCGTCGACGTGTCGGATGACGCCCATGCCGGGGTCGTTGGTCAGCACCCGCGCCAGCTTCTGGGTGGCGAGTTCGGTGCCGTCGGCGATGCACACCTGGCCGGCGTGGATCGAGCGGCCCATGCCGACGCCGCCGCCGTGGTGCAGGGAGACCCAGGAGGCGCCGGAGGAGGTGTTGACCAGGGCGTTGAGCAGCGGCCAGTCGGCGATGGCGTCGGAGCCGTCCTTCATCGCCTCGGTCTCGCGGTAGGGCGAGGCGACGGAGCCGGAGTCGAGGTGGTCGCGGCCGATGGCGACCGGGGCGGAGAGCTCGCCGCTTGCGACCATCTCGTTGAACTTCAGGCCGGCGCGGTGCCGTTCGCCGTAGCCGAGCCAGCAGATGCGCGCGGGCAGCCCCTCGAACTCCACGCGCTCGCCGGCCATCTTCAGCCAGCGGTGCAGGTGCTCGTTCTCCGGGAACAGCTCCATGATCGCCTTGTCGGTGGCCTCGATGTCCTTCGGGTCACCGGACAGGGCCGCCCAGCGGAACGGGCCGAGGCCCTCCTCGAACAGCGGCCGGATGTGCGCCGGGACGAAGCCGGGAAAGTCGAAGGCCCGCCCGTAACCGGCCTTGCGGGCCTCGTCGCGGATGGAGTTGCCGTAGTCGAAGACCTCGGCGCCGGCGTCCAGGAAGCCGACCATGGCCTCGACGTGCTGGGCCATGGCAGCGCGGGACCGCTCGGTGAAGCCCTCCGGGTCCTTGGCGGCCAGCTCGTGCCACTCCTCGACACGGACGCCGATCGGGAGGTAGGCGAGCGGGTCGTGGGCCGAGGTCTGGTCGGTGACGATGTCGATCGGTGCGCCGCGGCGCAGCAGTTCGGGGAAGACCTCGGCGGCGTTGCCGGTCACGCCGATGGACAGCGGGCGGCGCGCGTCGCGGGCCTCGACGGCGAGTTGTAGCGCGTGGTCGAGGTCGTCGGCGGCGACGTCGAGGTAGCGGTGGGCGATCCGGCGCTCGATACGGGTCGGGTCGCAGTCGACGCAGATCGCCACGCCGTCGTTCATGGTGACGGCGAGCGGCTGGGCGCCACCCATGCCACCGAGTCCCGCGGTCAGCGTGATGGTGCCGGCCAGGGTGCCGTCGAACTTCTTGCGGGCCACCGCGCCGAAGGTCTCGTAGGTGCCCTGGAGGATGCCCTGGCTGCCGATGTAGATCCACGAACCGGCCGTCATCTGGCCGTACATGATCAGGCCGCGGGCCTCCAGGGAGCGGAACTCCTCCCAACTGGCCCAGTCGCCCACCAGGTTGGAGTTGGCGATCAGCACCCGCGGCGCCCACTCGTTGGTCCGCATCACGCCGACCGGCTTGCCGGACTGCACCAGCAGCGTCTCGTCGTTCTCCAGTGTCCGCAGGGTGCGGACGATGGCGTCGAAGGCGGGCCAGTTGCGGGCGGCCTTGCCGGTGCCGCCGTAGACGACCAGTTCCTCCGGGTGCTCGGCGACCTCGGGGTCGAGGTTGTTCATGAGCATCCGCAGGGCGCCTTCCTGCTGCCAGCCGCGGCAGGTCAACTCGGTGCCGCGGGGGGCCCGAACGGTCCGGGCCTGCTCAGAGACGCTGGTCATGGTGCCTCCTGGATGGGGGTGGGTGGATGCCGCGCCGTGCGCCGGGCGGCGGCCCGGCGCACGGCGTCCCGCCGGTGCGGGCCGGCGGTGCGGCGTGCGTCCCATGACAGGCGGTCCAGACCGCCGGTGCCAGGAGCCGAGCCCGCGATTCTCGGATCCGAGAACGGAGTTGGCGCTCACATAGAATCGCCAGGGCGCAACCGCAGCACCGGTCCGAGCCGGTGGGAGGGGGGACGTCTTGACCACTCAGATCACGGATCTCGCACGGCTCTTCCAGGAGCGCGCCTCCGGCGCCGTGCCGGCGTATCGGCGGGTGAAGGACCTGGTGTCCGAGCAGATCGCCGGCGGCCGTTGGCGGGAGGGCGACGCGCTGCCGTCGGAGAGCCAGTTCGTGGCGTCGCTCGGGCTGTCCCGGATGACGGTCAACCGCGCGCTGCGCGAGCTGGCGGCGGAGGGGCTGATCCGCCGCGTGATGGGCGTGGGCAGCTTCGTGGCGGTGGCCAAGGGCAGTTCGTGCCTGGTCGAGGTGCACAACATCGCCGAGGAGGTGCGGCGCCGCGGCCACCGCTACGAGGCCAGGGTGCTGGCGCTGGGGGAGGAGCCGGCCGGGGCCCGGACGGCCGCGGAGATCGGGGTCGTCGAGGGGCGGCCGGTCTTCCGCTCCCGCATCGTGCACAGCGAGAACGGCGCGGTGATCCAGATCGAGGACCGCTACGTCAACCCGGCCTTCGCGCCCGGGTACTTGGCGCAGGACTTCACCGTGCGCACCCCGTTCACCTTCCTCTCCGAGGTCGCGCCGCTGGACCGGGGCGAGCACGTCGTGGAGGCGGTGCTGCCGTCACCGGAGGAGTCCGCGCTGCTGGGCGTCGACGGGGCGGAGCCGTGCCTGTTGATCCACCGTCGGACGTGGTCGCGGGGCGCGCCGGTAAGCGTGGCGCGGCTGCTGCACCCCGGATCGCGCTACCGCCTGGAGGGCGCCTTCGAGGCGGGGAATCCGCCGGGCTGACCGGTGGCCATGGGGACCGGCGCATGGCCGGAGACGGCCGAGGTCAGCCGGGCCGCGCCGTCCCACAGGGCGTCCCGCACGGCGTCCGGCTCGTGGGTGCTGCGGTGGGTGTGCCAGGTGCTGCTGAGCGCGGCGACCGGCCGCCCGTGGTGGTCGAAGGCGGCGACGCCCAGGGAGCGGAAGCCCTTGGAGACCAGCTCGGACTCCTCGGACCAGCCGCGCTCCCGGTCCCGGGCGAGCAGGGCCAGCAGTTCGGACAGGGATCGCGGGCCCCTGCCGGTGCGCGTGATGAGGTCGCCGGGCCTGGGGAAGAGGGCCCGTACTTGCGCCTCGGTGGAGTGTGCGAGGATGGCGCGCCCGTTGGCGGTGAGATGTGCCGGCAGTCGGACGCCGATGTCGGTCACGAGAGCGGCTTCGACGTCGCCGGACCGTCCGCCGCGCGGGCGCTCCTTGAGGAGGTAGACCGACTCGGCGCCGTGCAGGATGCCGAGGTGTACGGTCTGGCCGAGGTTTCCGGCGAGGCTGCGCAGGATGGGTCGCGCCAGCCGTTCCAGGGGTTCGTGCCGCAGATACGCGGAGCCGATCTCGAAGGCGGCGACGCCCAGGCCGTACGCCTGCTCCTTCGGGAGGTAGGTGACGAAGCCGCGCTCGGCCAGGACCGTGAGGATGTGGTACGCCGACGAGCGGGGGATGCCGAGGTCACGGGCGAGGGCTGCGGTCTTCACCGGTCCGGAGCGGCCCGCGAGGTGCACCAGGATGTCCAGGGCGCGACCGACTGCGGGGGACGTGCTCGACGTCGATCTCCGTTCGTTCACCGGTTCACCTCTTGACAATGCCTGTCTATACAGGAATATACAGGGTGCTTTCGCGGTGCACGGCAACCCCCACTCCGGGGTCCTCGCTCCACCACCCGGCTCGCCGGCATCTCCGTGAACACCCGGCACCCACACCACCACTGGTCCCAAGGGAGGACGCAGTTGGCCACTGAAAAGGCGACGCTGAGCAGAGGGCTCCGTCCGCGGCACATCCGCTTCATCGCATTGGGCTCCGCGATCGGCACCGGCCTCTTCTACGGTTCGTCAGAATCCATCAGGGCGGCCGGACCGGCCGTTCTCCTCGCCTATCTGATCGGGGGCGCGGCCGTATTCCTGGTCCTGCGCTCGCTCGGTGAGATGGCCGTCCGCTCGCCCTGCGCCGGCTCGTTCGGCGAGTACGCGACCAGACACCTCGGCCCGCTCGCGGGCTTCACCACCGGCTGGACCTATGCCTTCGAGATGGTCATCGTCTGCCTCGCGGACATCACCGCCCTCGGCGTCTACATGGGCTTCTGGTTCCCCGATGTGCCGCGCTGGACATGGCTGTTGGCCGCCATCCTCATCATCGGCGCGATCAACCTCTTCAGCGTCAAGGCGTTCGGCGAGCTCGAATTCTGGCTCTCCCTGGTGAAGATCGTCGCCATCGTGGCGATGATCATCGGCGGCGCCGCGATCCTGTTCTTCGGGCTCAGCCACGGTGGTGGCCATCACGTCAGCGTCGCCAACCTCTGGAGCAACGGCGGCTTCTTCCCGCACGGCGTCCACGGCTTCATCCTCTCCTTCGCCGTGGTGATGTTCGCCTTCGGCGGCACCGAGGTCATCGGCGTCACCGCCGGCGAGGCGGAGAACCCGGAGAAGACGATCCCGAGCGCCGTGAACTCCATCCCGATCCGGGTGGTGCTCTTCTACGTCCTCACCCTCGCCGTGCTGATGTCGCTCAACCCCTGGCAGGAGGTCGGCACTTCCGGCAGCCCGTTCGTGCAGATCTTCGCGAGCCTGGGCATCAAGTCCGCGGCGACCCTGCTCAACGTCGTGGTCATCGTCGCCGCGCTGTCCGCGATCAACAGCGACATCTTCGCCGCCGGCCGGATGATGTACGGGATGGCCCAGCGCGGCCAGGCACCCGCCGCCATGCGACGGCTCTCCCGCAACGGCGTGCCGTGGCTGACCGTCGTGATCATGATCGTGGCCCTGCTGGTCGGGGTGGTGCTGAACTACCTCATGCCCGAGAAGATCTTCCTGATCATCTCCTCGATAGCGACCTTCGCCACCGTCTGGGTGTGGCTGATGATCCTGCTCAGTCAGCTCAACGCCCGTCGGAAGATGTCGCCCGAGGAGACCGCCGCGCTGCGCTACCCGGTGCCGTTGTGGCCGGTGGCCCAAATCGCCGCCACCGTCTTCATGGTCGCCGTGATGGTGCTGCTCGCCTTCTCCGGTGACACCCGCATCGCCCTCGTCGTCGGCGCGGTCTGGCTCGCCCTGCTCGGCGGGGTGTACGCGCTGTGGGTGCGGCCGCGGCTCGCCGCCGAACCGTCGGGCGCGCAGGCGCCGGAGGCGGTCGCCGAGACGGTACCGGCCGGCCGGGGATAGCCCCCCCGCCACCGCCGGTGTCCGGGATTCCAGACGGGACGACCTGTCTGGAATCCCGGACACATGTCGTTCCAGGGCTCTCGTACAGCCGCTCTGACATGCGGCTTCATGGGCTCATGACTGTTGTTGCTGACACTGTTGTTGTAGGCATCGGCCCGCTGGCCGCCGATGACGTCGTCTCCGTCGCCCGCCACGACGCCGCGGTGGAGCTTTCCCAGGACGCCCTGAAGGAGATCGCGCGCAGCCGCGAGGTCATCGAGGGCCTCGCCGACGACGTGGTCCCGCACTACGGCGTCTCCACCGGCTTCGGCGCCCTCGCCACCCGCCACATCCCGCACGCCCTGCGCGCCCAGCTCCAGCGCAGCCTGGTCCGCTCGCACGCCGCCGGCTCGGGCGACGAGGTGGAGCGCGAGGTCGTCCGCGCGCTCCTCCTGCTCCGGCTCTCCACCCTCGCCACCGGCCGCACCGGCGTCCGCACCGAGACCGCGCAGACCTATGCCGCGCTGCTCAACGCCGGTATCACGCCCGTTGTTCACGAGTACGGCTCGCTCGGTTGTTCCGGCGACCTCGCACCGCTGGCGCACTGCGCGCTGGCCGTCATGGGCGAGGGCGAGGTGCGGGACGCCCAGGGCGCGCGCAAGCCGGCCGCCGAGGCGCTGGCCGAGGCCGGCATCACTCCCGTCGTGCTCCAGGAGAAGGAGGGCCTGGCCCTCATCAACGGGACCGACGGCATGCTCGGCATGCTCGTCCTGGCCGCCCACGACCTGCGGAAGCTGCTGCGCACCGCCGACCTCGCGGCCGCCATGAGCGTCGAGGGCCAGCTCGGCACCGACGCGGTCTTCGCCGCCGACCTCCAGGCCCTGCGCCCGCACCCGGGCCAGGCCGAGAGCGCCGCCAACCTGCGTGCGCTGATGAAGGATTCGGGGATCGTCGCCAGCCACCGCGGCCCCGACTGCCCCCGCGTGCAGGACGCCTACTCGCTGCGCTGCTCGCCCCAGGTGCACGGCGCGGCGCGGGACACGCTGGGCCACGCCGAGACGGTCGCGGGCCGCGAGCTGGCGGCGGCCGTCGACAACCCCGTGGTCACGCTGGACGGCCGGGTGGAGTCCAACGGCAACTTCCACGGGGCGCCGGTCGCCTGCGTGTTGGACTTCCTCGCGGTCTCCGTCGCCGATGTGGCCTCGGTCTCCGAGCGGCGCACCGACCGCTTCCTGGACGCGGCCCGCAACCACGGCCTGAACCCGTTCCTCGCCGACGACCCCGGCGTGGACTCCGGCCACATGATCGCGCAGTACACCCAGGCGGCGATCGTCTCCGAGCTCAAGCGGCTGGCCGCGCCCGCCTCCGTCGACTCCATCCCCTCCAGCGCCATGCAGGAGGACCACGTCTCGATGGGCTGGGCCGCGGCGCGCAAGCTGCGCCGCGCCGTCGACGGGCTCACCCGGGTCCTCGCCATCGAGCTCTACACCGCCGCCCGGGCGCTCGACCTGCGCGCGCCGCTGACGCCGGCCCCGGCCACCGCGGCCGTGCGCGACGGCCTGCGCAAGACCGTCCAAGGGCCGGGCACGGACCGCTGGTTGGCGCCCGAGATCGAGGCGTCCGTCCAGTACGTGGCGCGCGGCGAGGCGCTGGCCGCGGCCGAGGCGGTGGTCGGCGAGCTGCGCTAGGGCGTGTCCCATCGGACGGGCTGTCCCATCGGTTCCGTCGAGGCGAGGGCGCTCCCCGCCGCGACGGAACTCAAGGGCGCCGGTCGCCGGCCTGACGGCGACCGGCCTCGGGCGGCCCGCCGGCCGTCGCGTCCGGATCGACGACCCCGCCCACCCGACGCGTCAACTCCCTTGCGGTCCAGGTCACTTGACCGGCGAGCCGGTGCCGCTCCTCCGTGCCGACGTCCGCGGTCGGGAAGGTCACCGCGACGCCCGCGATCGGGTGGGCGCGGTGGTCGAGGACGGCGGCGGCGAGCGAGGAGAAGCCGCGGGTCACCTCGCCCTCCTCCGTCGCATGGCCGCGCCGCCGCACCTCGACCAGCAGCTCGTGCAGCGCCGACAGCGAGCCCGGCCCGGTCTCGTTGCGGGTGACGAACGCCGAGGGGTCGGGGAAGAGCGCGCGCACCTGCGCCCGGGACAGCCGCGCCAGCACCGCCCGCCCGCTGGCGGTGAGTTGGGCCGGCAGCCGGACCCCGACGTCGCTGACCAGCGGCGCCCGGCCCGGTGCGCGCTCCTCGATGACGTAGAGCACCTCGCGGCCGTGCAGCACGGCGAGGTGCGCGTTGTAGCCGGTGCGGTCGACGAGTTGGGCCAGCGGCAGCCGCGCCAGCCGCTCGAAGGGGGCCTGCCGGCTGTAGCCGGAGGCGAGTTCGAAGGCGCTGACGCCCAGCCCGTAGCGCCGCTCCTCCGGCAGGTGGACCACGAAGTCCTGCCGGGCCAGGGTGTCGAGGAGGTGGTAGGTGGTGGACCGGGGCAGCCCGATGTCGCGGCTGATCGCGGCGGCCGGTACCGGCCCGGCCTGGCGGGCAAGGTACCGCAAAATAGAAAGAACCTGGTCGGCGGCGGGCACAGTGGACATGGGACGAGCGTAAGGAGCGCGACGCGCCCGGCACAGGAGCCGCGACGGTACGTCTCGGATGCCAGACAGTAGGCCGCCACACCCGGTAGCCCGACGGCCCGGACCTGCGGCTTCATGGTGGCATGGCACCAGCGCACCCCACCACGACCACCCTCGTCACCCACATCGGCAACCTCGTGACGAACGACCTCGCCCTCGGCGCCGGCCCCTTGGGTCAACTCCGCGACGCCGCCCTCCTCATCGAGGGCACGAAGATCGCCTGGGTGGGGCCCGCCCGCCACGCACCGGCCGCCGACCACGTCCATGACGCCGGCGGCCGGGCCGTCGTCCCCGGCTTCGTCGACTCCCACAACCACCTGGTCTTCGCCGGCGACCGCACCGAGGAGTTCAACGCCCGGATGTCCGGGCGGGCTTACTCCGCCGGCGGCATCCGCACCACCGTCGCCGCCACCCGCGCGGCCAGCGACGAGGAGTTGGGCGCCAACCTCGCCCGCCACGTGACCGAGGCACTCCGTCAGGGCACCACCACCCTGGAGACCAAGTCCGGCTATGGCCTCACCCCCGACCAGGAGGCCCGCGCCCTGCGGATCGCCGGCCAGTACACCGACGAGGTCACGTTCCTGGGCGCGCACATCGTCGCGCCCGAATACGCCGACGACCCGGCCGGCTACGTCGAGTTGGTCACCGGGCCGATGCTCGACGCCTGTGCCCCGCATGCCCGTTGGATCGACGTCTTCTGCGAGCAGGGCGCCTTCGACGGCGACCAGGCCCGGGCGATCCTCGCCGCCGGGCGAAGCGCCGGCCTGCTGCCCCGGGTGCACGCCAACCAGCTCTCCTACGGCCCCGGCGTGCAGCTCGCCGTCGAGTTCGCGGCGGCCTCCGCCGACCACTGCACGCACCTCACCGACGCCGACGTCGACGCCCTCGCGCACGGCGACACCGTCGCCACCCTGCTGCCGGGCTGCGAGTTCTCCACCCGCGCGCCCTACCCCGACGCCCGTCGTCTGCTGGACGCGGGCGCCACCGTGGCGCTGTCCACCGACTGCAACCCCGGCTCGTCCTTCACCAGTTCCATGGCGTTCTGCATCGCCATCGCCGTGCGCGAGATGGGCATGACGCCCGACGACGCCCTCTGGTCGGCCACCGCCGGCGGGGCCCGCGCGCTGCGCCGCACCGACATCGGCCGCCTCGCGCCCGGCGCCCGCGCCGACCTCGTCGTCCTGGACGCCCCCTCGCACGTGCACCTGGCCTACCGGCCGGGCGTGCCCCTGGTGTCGGCCGTGTGGCGGGCCGGCCAGCGGGCGGGCGCGGGGCCGATGACGCGCCCATGACGCCCTGACCGTTGGGCTGTTGGGCCGTTGAGTATGCGGCGCACTGCCGGGGTTCACTCGATGGGCGACGCCGTCCGCTGGCCCAGATGCGCATGCCGGTCATGCGACGTCGTTGCGCACGCAGACCGGAACGCTTCCCGTGTCCTCGCCCGCAGGGGCGAGGACACGTGGGCAGCGGGGCGTGCGTCACGGGGTCACGTGGACAGTCGGGCCACCACCTGCGTGGTGAAGGTGACATGGCCGTTCTGCGTGCCGGTGATGTCGCTGCTGACGAGGCCGGGCTCCGGCCGCTCCAGCGGCGTCGCCTCGATCCAGCAGGGCGCGTCCAGTTCGGTGTAGCGCGTGAAGTGGGTGCGCAGCGTCACCGGGTTGGTGCGCTCGGGCCCCGCGAGGTACTGCACGGCCTGACTGGCGGCCTCCAGCAGCACCATGCCGGGCAGGTGGTCGTGGGCGTGGTCGAAGAGCACCGAGTGGCCGGTGTCCACCCGTAGTTGCCAGCGCCGCGGCTGGTCCGTCGGGCAGAGCACCACGTCCCGTTCGGTGGTGCGGCCCACCTGCCCGGGCGGCACCGGTGTGCCGGGCGGCGGGGCGAGCGAGGTGGCGGTCTTGGCGTCGGCGTGCCGACCGCGCAACCGGTCGTAGAGGGCCGGCGGATGGCAGGTATAGCGAAGGTGCGCCGTGCCTAACAGCTCCCCCTCGCGGAACGCGCTGATCTCTGCCTCCAGGCGCACCGGACCGCCCCTGCGGCGCTTGGTGGGCACGGTGTGCGTGATGGTCAACTCGACGGCGGCCCCGCTGTCCTCCGGCCGGATGCCGAGCATCGCCGGGGTGATGGTGGAGGAGCAGTAGTCCCAGCCCAACCGGTACTCCAGCGGCACCTCGAAGGCCGTGTTGGAGAGCATGGCGAGCGCCTGGCGGATGGTCTCGATCAGCAGCAGGGGGCTGTAGCGGTCGACGTGCGGGGCGTAGAAGTCGTGCCGCTGCGGCCAGTGCGCGGTGACGCGGTGTGTGGTGCCGGAGACCGGGTGCCAGTCGGTGATCAGGACCTCGTCGTTGAGGTGCTTGCGGACCAGGCGGCCCGGTACCGGGGCCGACCCGGGTACCGCCGGGACGGCGGCTAGGGGGGCGGGCATACGACTTCTCCTCACGCTGGTGATCGTCGTGTGCGGCAACTGGTGTGACTGGGGATGGAGTTGAACCAGCCACCTGCCGTAACATAGAGAACGTTATTTATTCTGTCGAGAGCGGACCGGAAAACACCATGCCACGACAGCGACAGGACCGTGCCCTCCGGACCCGGGCCGCCATCGTGCGGGCGGCGGCTGAGGTCTTCGCCGAGCAGGGGTATGCGGGCGCCAGTGTCACCAAGATCACCGACCGCGCGGGCCTGACGATGGGGGCGATGTACTTCCACTTCAAGAACAAGGCGGCGCTGGCCCGCGAGATCGTGGTGGGTCAGCCGGACCGGGTGCTGCCTCCGCGCCCCTCCGCCGGCCTCCAACGCGTCGTCGACATCACCCTGACCTGGGCCCACCAGCTCCTGGAGGACCCGGTGTTGCTGGCCGGCGCCCGACTGGTCATGGAGCAGGGGGAGTTCATCGGCCCCGAGCAGAACTCCCACCAGCAGTGGGCGCGGATATTCGAGCAGGAGCTGGGCCGGGCCCGGGAGCGCGGCGAACTCCTCCCCGGCTGCGACGCGGCGGCCACCGCCCGCCTGATAGTCAACGCCTGCACGGGCGCGCAGATGCACGCCCAGATGGCGACCGGGCACCGCGATCTGCCCGACCGCGTGGTGGAGATGTGGCGCTGCCTGCTGCCGGCGCTGGCCGCGCCGGAGGCGGCGGCCGCGGTCGAACTCGACGTCGAGCGGGGCAGGGTGGCCGAAATCGCCTTGTGAGGATGGGTCAGTCACGCTCCGTATGACGGGTATTGACCGGGTTGGTGGGACGCGGGTACACCACAGGGGCACATCGCGATTCTGAGACGCGCACCAGTGGCTGTCCACACACGGGGGTATGGCATGACGCCGACGATTCCGGTACAGGCGGCAAGGAGCACACCGACCGCGGGGAGGGCGCGACCGAGGACGTGCCTCCTTCCGAGGCGACGGACGGCGGTGCAGCCCGGCGTCCGGGAGCGCGGGCCCGGCACGCTCCACCACAAGACCGTCATGATCACCGGGGCCTCCAGCGGCATCGGCGCGGCCGCCGCCCGCTGCTTCGTCGAGGAGGGCGCCTCCGTGGTCCTCATGGCCCGCCGCGAGGAGCGACTGCGCCTGCTCGCCGGCGAGATCGAGGAGGCCGGCGGCCGGGCCGCCGTGGTCACCGGCGACGTCACCGACCAGGCCGACGTGGAGCGCGCGGTCGAGGTGGCGCTGGCCGAATTCGGCACCCTGGACGCCGCCTTCAACAACGCCGGCCAGGGCACGCTCGGTTGCCGCCTGCACGAGACCGAGCAGGCGGTCTTCGACCGGATCATGGACGTCAACGTCCGTGGGGTGTGGAACTGCCTGCGCGCCCAGATCCGGACGATGCTCACCCAGGACACCGGTGGCGCGATCGTCAACACCTCCAGTACGGCCGGCCTGTTCGCGACCGGTGCGATCGCCCCGTACGTGGCCGCCAAGCACGCCGTCCTGGGGCTGACGAAGACCGCGGCCGCCGAGTACGGCGACCACGGCATCCGCGTCAACGCCCTCGTCGTGGGCGCCACCCGCACCGACATGCTCGCCACCGCCCTGGAGGCGGCCGGCCGCCGGGAGTTGGACGTGGTCGCCCGGGCCATCCAGCGGCGGCTGGCCGACCCCGTCGAGGTCGCCCGCGCCGCCGCCTGGCTCTGTAGCGACCAGGCGTCCTTCGTCACCGGCGGCGTGGTCCCCGTGGACGGCGGCTACTCGGCGGTCTGAGCACCCCGTCCGAACCGGACACCGGCGCCCTGCTGCCGCTCGCCGCGCCCTACCCAACTTACATAAAGAGCCCTATCTTTTGTTCTGCGCGTGCCTGAAGACGGGCGTGTGAGCGGCGGGGCCCGAACTTCCCGCCCCCGCACCGCCGTTGGGCTCCGCTGTGTCACGAGTGCGTACCGCACCACGCCTGCGGTGCGCGCCCTTTCGCACTCCCCCTGACCGTGGACGACGACCACCGACGACACACCGCCCGCGCCGTACGCGCGGCCCCGTGAAGGAGGCGAGCACCCGAGATGAACCTGCCCACCTCGGTCCACACCCACTGGGACGGCCCCAACGTCCCGACCCTCGACCCCGGACGCGGCATCCCCTTCGGCAGCAGCAGCGTCCAGCACGGCACCGCCGTCTTCGAGGGCATCCGCTGCTACGCCACGCCGGAGGGGCCCGCCATCTTCCGCCTCGACGACCACCTGGAACGGATGCTCAACTCGGCCCGGCTGCTGGGCATTCGCCACGACTACGACCTGCCCCGGTTACGCCGGTCGACGCTGCGTGCCACGGCCGACAGCGGCTGCGCCGACGGCTACGTGCGCCCCGGGCTCTTCGCCGCCGACCCGGTGGTGAGCATCGCCCTGGCCACCGTGCCGTTCACCCTGGGCGTGGAGGTCTGGCCGGTGACCGCGCCGCCGCCCGAGCCGCCCGACATACCGGGCGTGCGGCTGACCGTCTCGCCGTGGCGCCGCCCCTCGCCGCAGTCCTTCCCGCGGCGCGCCAAGGCCGTCGGCACCTACGTCACCTCGGGGCTGGCCAAGACCGCGGCGCAGGCCGCCGGCTTCGACGACGCGCTCCAACTCGACTGCGACACCGGCCGGGTGGCGGAGGCCACCACCGCCAACGTCTTCCTCGTCACCGAGGGGCGGCTGAGCACCCCGTGGCTCAACGACAACCTGCTCGCCGGCATCACCCGCGACTCCGTGCTGACCCTCGCCCGCGACCTGGGATTGGAGGTGACGGAGGGGCCGGTGGAGGTCGCCGAGGTGCACGCGGCGCAGGAGGTCTTCCTCACCGGCACCGCCGGCGAGTTGCTGCCGGTCGCCTCGTTGGACGGCCGGCCGTTCGCGGCGGAGCGCCCGGTGTTCGACGCGATCGCGACGGTCTTCCGGGCGACGGTGACGGGCCGCGCCGGCCACCCGGAGTGGCGGACGCCGGTACCGCAGCGCGAGCCGGAACCCCCGGCCGACCCGGCCACGCCCTGAGACCGCACCCCTTCACAGGGACCTGAGAACGGCACCACCGAACGTACGCACCTGCACCGACCCGGCGGTCGCGCGGCGTCCGGAGCGTCGGGGGCGCGCCCCGCACCCCGCTCCGTGCGCCGCTCGCGGCGCCCCGGCACCGGCGGGCCGGCAGTCGAGCAAGAAAGGCACGCGGTGATCCAGCAACGAGCCGCACGGACGCGCCGACGCGTCCTGGAGGCGGGCGCGGTGGAGTTCGCCCGCCGGGGCTACGCCGCCACCACCCTCACCCACATCGCACACACCGCGGGGGTGACGATGGGGTCGATCACCTTCCACTTCGCGGCGAAGCGTCAACTGGCCGACGCGGTCTGCGAACTGGGCCGCCAGATCACCCGCGAGGCCGTCGCGCTCGGCGTCGAGCGCGCGGCCGGCCCGCTCCAGGCGGTGATCGACCTCACCCACCTCCTGGTGCGGCTGCTCGGCGAGGACGACCTGGTGCGCGCGGCGAGCCGGTTGGGCGGCGAGGACGGGGCCCGGGACGGCTGGTACGGGGCGTGGCTGCCGGAGTTGCACGCGGCGAGCACCCGCGCCGACGAGGACGGTGCGCTGCGGGCGGAGGTGACCCCGGCGACGGTGACCACACTGGCGGCCGGCCTCGTCGCCGCCGCGGAGACCGCCGCCCTCCAGGCGGCCTGCGCCCACACCGGCACCACGGACACGGCGCAACTCGCCTGCTCCTGGCGGGCGTTGCTGCACGCCGTGGCCTCCCCGGAGGCCGCCCGGGGCCTTCGCCCCACCGCCCCCGACAGCCCCAAGTGGCCTGCGAGCCCTAAGGCTACGAGGGGCGCTCAGGACCGGTAGGGCCCGGCTGCGACCCGGGGGAGTCGGCCGCGAGTCGGCGGGCGCGGTGCCTGGCGACGTTGAGGCGGTTGCCGCACAGCTCGGGCATGCAGTAACGGCGCCGCCCCGCCTTGCTGGTGTCCACGAACATGCCGTCGCACACGGGTGAGGCGCAGTGTCGGATGCGACGGTGGCCGAGCGTCCGCAGCACCCCCAGCAGCCCGGTGCCGATCAGGGCGGCCAACTCGTCGGCCAGTGAGGCCCCTTGGCCGGTGGCGACGTACCACTGCCAGCGCCCCTCCGCGTCCCGTCCCAGAGACGGGACCGCGCCCGCCCGCCCGACCAGCGCGTTGGCGCCCTCGGCCACCCGGTCCTCGCTGTCGGCTTCCAGCAGCGCGCGCAACTCGCCGCGCAGCGCCAGCACTTGCGCCAAGTCCTCCTCGTTCGGCCGGCGGCCGGGGGTCGCGGGGGCCACGGGAATCTCGTGCTCGACCAGGAAGCGGCCCAACGCGGCCGGGTCCACGAGCAGTTCGCCCGTGCTCCTGCGGACCAGGGCGGAGGTGTTGACGAGTTCGGTTGCGACGCCCGCCCCGAGCGTGTAATCGGAAAAGGAAAACTTCACGCCTTACTCCACGCTAGGGTAATCGGAGAACGCCGACTATACCCGTTACCTTTGGAGGGATCGGCTTGAGTGCGCATACTCAGCCCGCCCAGTGGAAGCTCCGTCAGCGCGTACCGGTCGCTGCCGGCGAGGTCGCCACCGGCGTCTTCGGAGCGGGCCCGCCCGTCGTCCTCGTCCACGGCACCCCCGCCTCGTCCTACCTCTGGCGGAACGTCGTCCCCCTCCTCGCCCGCCACCACACCGTCTACGTCTGGGACTTGCTGGGCTTCGGCGCCTCCCGCATCGCCTCCGGGGCTGCCCCCTCCATCGCCCAACAGGCCCGCACCCTCGCCGAACTCGTCGACCACTGGGGCCTTTCGGCGCCCGCGCTCGTCGGGCACGACATCGGCGGCGGCGCCGTCGTCCGGGCCCACCTCCTGGAGGGGGTGCCGGCCTCCCGCCTCGCGCTCCTCGACGCCGCCGTCCTCGGCCCGTGGAACACCCCCTTCACCGAGCACCAGCAGCGCTACGCCGAGGCGTACCGCACGATGCCGACGGACCTCTTCGACGACCTCGTCGCCTCCCGCCTCCGGACCGCGGTCCACCGGCCGTTGTCCGAGGAGGCCGCCGCTGCCTACCGCGCGCCCTGGGCGGGGCCCGAAGGCCAGCGGCGCTGGGTCGACCAGGTCTGCGCCGTCAGCTTCGAGGACACCCGTGAGGCCGTGGGCCGGCTCGGCGAGATCGCCGCGCCGACCCTCGTCCTGTGGGGCGCCGAGGATGCGTGGCTGCCCACCACCACCGGCGACCGACTCGCCGCCGCCATCCCCGGCGCCGAACGCCGCACCGTCCCCGCTGCCGGCCACTTCCTCGCCGAGGACCAACCGGAGGAGACGGCCAGGGCCCTGATCGACTTCTTCGCCCGCTGAGCGGCGACTGACCGGGGCGGCCGAGCCGATCGGCCGCTCCGCTCTGCCTCACAACCGCCCGTCCCCCCACCGCGGGCCGCCCTCGGCCCAGGCCCGTTCCCACTGGCCGGCGCGCCGGTGTCGTAGCCACGCCCGCAGGCCCCAGACGGCACCGGCCACCACGCCGCACCAGGTGACCGCCGCCACCGCGCCGACCAGCGTGGCCGCGACGGCGCCGCCGGCCGGGTCGAGCGGTTCATGGGCGAGCCGCCCGCCGCGGTCCAGCCACACCGTGATCCCCGACCCCGCCCTGCGCCCGGCCTCG
This sequence comes from Streptomyces sp. NPDC057743, assembly GCF_042798755.1. Taxonomy (NCBI): domain Bacteria; kingdom Bacillati; phylum Actinomycetota; class Actinomycetes; order Kitasatosporales; family Streptomycetaceae; genus Streptomyces; species Streptomyces sp. NPDC057743. The sequence continues at coordinate 28,220 of NZ_JBHVJX010000041.1, read as the reverse complement.
ACCTGGGTGGTGCCCCGGTGGGCGGAGCGCTGCGCATCGCGCCAACGGATGGCGACGCGCACGGTGTTGTCGCCGCCGTAGCTGGAGAAGACGCCCGTCGGCCGCCCTTGCGCGTCGTCCACCAGGAAGGCGGTGGTGGGATACCGCTCCCGACGCTGCTGCCGGAAGGCGTCCTGCGCCGCCAGCCCCGAGCCGACCCCCACCGCGGGCCCGCCGACGACCACCAGCGCCGAGGCGACGAGCAGGGCGGCCGCCTCCAGGACGTCCGACGGCCGCCTGAGCGGATTCCGCCGCCAGCGCCACAGCGCCTTCCCCGGCCTCATGCGCACGCCTCCCCGCACCCGCACCGCGCCCCGCACCGCGGAGCGCCCGCACCGTCCACGACCCATCCGAAAGGGACTTTAGGGCCTGACCGCCCCTGACCCATCGGACCGGCCCTGGCGGCGAGCCGTTGGCCCGACATGTGGTCAACACGGCGTCAATGGGGGGAAGTTGTGCTAGTGGCGGCGGGCGGCAGGTTGGCGGGTCCCGCCTCGCTACGCGCGCACCGGCGCGACCGTCACCGCCGTCATCACCAATCCCGAGCCGATCAGCCAGCGGCCGGTGAAGGTGTCGAGACGGTGGCCGTCCACCAGGGGGCCGGGGACGAGGAGTTGGGCGGTGAAGGTGGCGTCGGTCGGGTCGAGGGTGAGGCGGGCCTCCTCGAAGCCGAGCCAGCGGCCGGTGAGCGGGTACCAGGCTTTGTAGACGCTCTCCTTGGCGCTGAAGACCAGGCGTTCCCAGCAGATCTCCGGCTGGTGCGCGGCGAGTTGGGCGAGCTGGGCGCGTTCCTCGGGGAGCGTCACCAGGGGCAGGATGCCGGGGTCGCCCAGGGGAGCGTGCGGTTCGGCGTCCATGCCCAGGGAGCGCAGGTCCGTCGCCCGGGCCACCGCGGCGCCGCGGTAGCCGGTGCAGTGGGTCATGGTGCCGACGATGCCGTCGGGCCAGCGCGGGGCGCGGCCCGGCCCGGGCAGCACCGGCGCCGGGGCGATGCCGAACGTGGCCAGGGCCCGGCGGGCGCAGTTGCGGACCGTGCCGAACTCCCGCTGCCGCTTGTCCACCGCCTGGGCCACCAGCGCGAACTCCTCCGGGAACATCTCCTCGACCGGGTCGTCGGCGAAGGACTCGGCGGTCGCTATGGGCGCCGGGAGCAGCTTCTCGATCACGCGGGGACTCCGGTCGTCGCAACGGGCAGGATCTGGACCGGGCGGCCGGGGGAGCCGGCGCGGCGCCGCCATTCGCGAGGGTAACCGAGCGACACCTCCTGGTGCGGCACTCCGTCCCACACGATCAGCCGGGGGATGTGCAGATGGCCGTAGACCACGGTGGCGGCCCGGAACCGGCGCGACCAGTCGGCGGTGGCCTCCGTGCCGCACCACAGGGCGAACTCCGGGTACCACAGCGGACGGGTGGGTTCGCGGACCAGCGGCCAGTGGTTGATCAGGATCGGCGGCAGGTCCTCCGGGAGCGCGGCGAGCCGGGCCTCCGTCTCCTCGACCCGGGCCCGGCACCACGCCTCGCGGGACGGGTACGGGTCGGGGTGGAGGAAGTACTCGTCGGTGCAGACGATGCCCGCCTTCTCGGCGATCTGGAGCGCCTCCTCCTTGGAGCCCGCGCCCGGCATGCGGAAGGAGTAGTCGTAGAGCAGGAAGAGCGGCGCGATCACGACCGGGCCGCCGGCGCCCTCCCAGACGGGGAAGGGGTCCTCGGGGGTGAGCACCCCCAACTCCCGGCAGATCTCCACCAGATGCTCGTAACGGGCCACGCCGCGCAGCTGGATCGGATCCTTGGTCGGGGTCCACAGCTCGTGGTTGCCGGGCACCCACACGACCTTGGCGAACCGACTGCTCAGCACGGAGAGGGCCCAGCGGATGTCCTCGACGTACTCCCCGACGTCCCCGGCGACCAGCAGCCAGTCGTCGTCGGACTGCGGGCGCAATCGCTCGACGATCTCGCGGTTCTCGTCGTACCGGACGTGCAGATCGCTGACGGCCACCAAGCGGCCCTCGCGGGACGCGGGGGCCGGCGTGGCGGTGGCGTGCTCGGCGCCTGGGGCGAAGGTGCGGATCTCGTAGGTCACCTCAGCAGTAAAGACGGTGACGCGAAGAGAAGTGAAGCGCCTCCCGGGATCCAGGGGGTGTGCCGTGGGGGAGCCCCTACGGGACGGTCGGTGGGAGGGGGCGCCCCGGGGCGTCGACGGCGGTCACCGCACGCCGGGGGAGGGGGCGCCGCCGCGCCGGATGCGGGTGGCCAGCCACAGGTCGAAGCGGTCGTCGGGGTCGTCGAGGCGGCGCCCGGTGAGGTCCATCGCCTTGTCCAGGCGGTTGCGCACGGTGTGCCGGTGGACGCCGAGCCGACGGCTGGTGGCGTCCCAGGCGCCACCGGTCTCCAGCCAGGCGGCGAGGGTGGCGATCAACTCCTCGCCGTTGTCGGCCAGGTCCAATGGGCCGAGCACGGTGTCGGCGTAGCCGTGCAGGGTGCGCCGGTCGCCGAGCTCCAACAGCAGCCGGGCGGCCTCGCTCTGCCGGGCCTCCGCGGGCGCCCCGCCAGTCCGGCTGACGGCCAGCAGCCCGGTCGCCTGCCGCAGCGAGACCCGCACCGCCTCCGGCGCGGTGGCCGGGCCGATGCCCGCCGGGCAGTGCGGCGCGAACCGGCCGAGCACCGCGTGGATGTCCAACTCCTCGCCGACCACCGCCTCGATCACCGGCACCGGCGCGGAGCCCGGCCCACCGGTCACCCGCACCAGCCCGCCCGGCATCGCCAGCGCCAGATCCGCCGCCATCTCCTGCGCCGCGGCCTCCGACAGCCCGGCCGCCGAGCGCGCACCGCCCGGACCCCGCGGGCCCGTGGCGGGCGCGGCCTCCACCACCACCGCCCGCACCCGCTCCGCGGACAGCCCCACCGACGCCAGCATGTCCCGGGCCCGCTCGGCCACCAGGTCCTCGCCGGCCAGCAGCTCCGACAGCAGCGCCGACCGCCGCCGGCGCTCCGGCTCGTCGCGCAGATGGCGCCGCTCCAACTCCAGCGAGAGCAGCGAGATCAGCCCGGGGACGACGGACCGCGCGGCGTCGTCGGGCCGCCCGGTGAGCAGCAGCAGACCGCGCAGCCGGCGGGCACCCAGCGGCTGCACCTCCAACTGCCGGCCGCCGGCCGTACTGCTCGCGCTGCCCCGCAGCCCCCGCGCGGCGACCCGCTCGATCAGATCGTGCGCCTGCTCCAGGGGCGCGAGCGGCTCCTGTTCGGCGGTCGCCAACTGCCGCCCCAGGGGGTCGAGGACCGTGGCGCCGACCCCGGTGGCCGCCGTCCACTCCGCCAGCATCGGCTGGAGCCCGTCGCTGGTCGCCGCGGCGGCGGTCAGCCGCCGCTGGGTGGCGAACGCCCGGTGCAGCACCTCCCGTTGCTCGGCGGCCCGGGCGTCGAAGACGGCCTTGGTGACCGCGATGAACGGCACCTCGTCCGGCACCGTCAGCAGCGGCAGCCCCGCCTCCCGCGCCGCCGTCACCAGCGGCTCAGGCGCCCGTTGGTACGGCAGCCCCTGCCCCAGCCCGAGCGCCAGGCAGGCCGCGCCGCCCTCGGCGGCGTCCCGCACGTACGCCCGGCAGGCGGCCGGCTCCATCGGCAGCAGCAGCCCGATGGTCATCAGCAGCTCGCCGCCCTGCAACCACTTGCCCGGGACCAGCAGGTCGGAGACGGTCGCCGCCTCGATGGTCCGGGACAGCAGCTCCGGCGGGACGTCGTAGGTCAGCGACAGATGGAGATCGGGCTGTGCCAGCAGATCCGAGATACGCAGAGGCATAGACATAGTGTCCACCACATATCTATTGGATGGACGATCGGGCGATCGAGTCCTGGCGGCGGGGGGCCTAGGTTCACACCACCGCGGAATCCGCCCCTCGTTTCCCCGTAGTGGCCCGCGGCCCCTCTCCACACATCCCGTCGCCACGCCCGAGGAGTAACCATGGATCCCACGGCACCCATGGAAGACACGAGCGAGGGGCGAGGCTCCCGCATGATCGAGGTCCGCTCCATCGACTACGTCCCCGTCCGCGAGCGGCACGGGAAGGTGTGGCACCAGGGCCCGTTCTGGTTCACCGGCAACTTCGTGCTGACCACCATGGTCACCGGTTTCCTCGGCCCGGCCCTCGGCCTGAGCCTGCCGCTCTCCGTGGCGGCCGTCATCCTCGGCGCCTGTTTCGGCACCTTCTTCATGGCCTTCCACGCCAACCAGGGCCCCCGGATGGGGCTGCCGCAGATGATCCAGTCGCGGGCCCAGTTCGGCATCCGCGGCGCGATCGTCCCGTTCGCCGCCGTGGTCTTCGTCTACGTCGGCTTCAACGTCTTCAACGTCGTGCTGGCCGCCCAGGGCCTGCGCACCGTCTTCCCCGGCGGCACCACCCTCTGGTACGTGCTGATCATCGGCGTCGCCATCGTGCTCGCCGTCGTCGGCCACGACCTGCTGCACCTGGTGCAACGCTGGCTCACCTACGTGCTGATCGCCGTCTTCGGCGTGCTGACCGTCGGCGCCCTGATCCACCTCGACCCGCACTCCGCGGCCGCCGGCCACGCCGCGCACGGCTCCTGGACGTCCTTCCTGGTGGTCTTCTCCGCCGCGGCCGGCTACCAGATCAGCTACGCCGTCTACGTCTCGGACTACTCCCGCTACCTGCCCCGGGACGTCCCCGCCCGCAAGGTCATCTGGTGGACCTACGCCGGCGCCGCCGGCTCCGCGGCCTGGCTGATGTCGCTGGGCGCCCTGCTCGCCTCGGCGCTGCCGCACCCGGACGCGATCAGCGGCATCCGCCAGGTCGGCAACGCGATCCTGCCCGGCTTCGGCACCTTCGCCGTGGTCGTCTCCTCGGTCGCCCTGGTCGGCATCATGGCCGTCAACGCGTACGGCGCGATGCTCACCACCACCAGCGCCGTCGACGCCTTCCGGAAGGTCAAGCCGACCGTCCGGATCCGGATCGCCGGCATCGTGGCCATCGGCCTGATCGTCTTCACCGTGGCGATGCTGCTCCCGGAGAACTACCTGGAGAGCTTCAACACCTTCGTGCTGATGATGCTCTACTTCCTGATCCCGTGGACGGCGGTCAACCTGGTGGACTTCTACTGGGTCCGGCGCGGCCACTACGCGGTCACCGCGATCTTCGACCCGTCCGGCATCTACGGCCGCTGGTCCTGGCGCGGCATCGTCGCCTACGTGGCGGGCTTCGTCGCGATGATCCCGTTCTTCTCCACGGCCTTCTACACCGGCCCGGTCACCAAGGCACTGGGCGGCGCGGACCTGTCGTTCATCCCCGGCCTCCTGGTCGGCGGCGGCCTGTACTACCTGCTCTGCCGCAACCTCGACTTCGCGGCCGAACGGGCCGCGATCGCCGAGAGCGAGCGCGAACTGGAGGGCGCGGGCGCGGAGAGCACGGAGGGCGCGGAGGGCGCGGAGGGCGCGGCGACGGCCGCGGAGGGCTCCGGCGCGTAGCGCGGCCCCTCGCAGCGCGGATGAGTCGCCCGCTTCATCCCGTTATGGTCGGTCGGTAGGGAGAGATCCCACCGGCCGACCGGCGTTTTCGCCACCGGCCAGGGCCGGCGACGGAACGGACCGCGGGAGCGCCGAACGGCCGCGCGGACGAAGGGAAGTGAGGCACCATGCCCATGCAGGCGGCGTTCCTGGTGGCCCCCGAGGGCACCGAACAGGTCGAGCTGACCAAGCCCTGGCAGGCGGTCACCGCCGCCGGCGGCACCCCCACGCTGATCTCCACCAGGCCCGGCCGGATCCGGGCGTTCCACCACCTCGACCGGGCCGACAGCTTCCCCGTCGACGTCACCGTGGACGCCGCCTCCGTCGCCGACTACGACGGCCTGATCCTCCCCGGCGGCGTGGCGAACCCCGATGCGCTCCGCCTCGACAGGGGCGCCGTCGCCCTCATCGCCGCCTTCTTCGAGACCGGCAAACCGGTCGCGGCCATCTGTCACGCCCCCTGGACCCTGATCGAGGCCGACGTGGTCCGCGGCCGCACCCTGACCTCCTGGCCCAGTCTGCGCACCGACATCCGCAACGCCGGCGGCGAGTGGGTCGACCAGCCGGTCGTGGTCTGCACCAAGGCCACCAACACCCTCGTCACCAGCCGCAAGCCCGCCGACCTGGACGCCTTCTGCACGTCCCTGATCGAGGAGTTCGCTAGGTAGCCGGGGGCGCCCAGGGCCTGTCCGATGGGCCAGGGTCGGACAGGCCTTAGGGCGCTGCTGACGGATCTCCGCGGCGTCGCGGCGTCTGGCACGCACGCTCGTGGCGTTGCCGAAATGCCCCCATAGCTCCGCTATGAAGCCATCCCGGCGCCTTGCGATCGCACGCACCAGACGCCGCTCCTTCCTCCACGGAGATCCGAAGCGCCCTAGACCTCGGCCCGCAGTTCTTCCAGCACCGCCACCGACTCCCCCGGAAGTTGCAACACCCCGTCGCCCTCCGGGAGATGAGGGTGCGGCCAGCCGGCCACGGCACGGAAGCGCGGCGTTCCGGTCGGGGAAGGAGGGGGCGGAGGGGCGAGGGGAACGGCGGCCGTCGTGCCGGGCGGGGCGAGGTTGACGGCCAGGCGGAGCGGGCCGCGGCGGAGGAGGAGCCAGCGGGCGTCCTCGTCGTGGGTGAGGTGGGTGTGGGCCGGGTCGGGGTCGGTCAGGGCCGGATGGCTGCGGCGCAGGGCGAGCAGCGCGCGGTACCAGGCCAGCAGGGCGGCGCCCGGCTCGGCCGACGGCTCGGACCAGTCGAGGACGCAGCGGTCGCGGGTGGCGGGGTCCTGCGGGTCCGGCCAGTCGGCGCCCAGGAGGGCCCCGGGCGCGGCGCCCTCCTGGGCGGCGAACTCGCGGCGCCGGCCGGCCCGTACGGCCTCGGCCAGTTCCGGGTCCGGATGGTCGGTGAAGTACTGCCAGGGGGTGCGGGCGCCCCACTCCTCGCCCATGAAGAGCATCGGGGTGAACGGGGAGCCGAGCACCAGCGCGGCGGCGCAGGCCAGCAGGCCGGGGGAGAGCGTGGCGGCGAGCCGGTCGCCGTGGGTGCGGTTGCCGATCTGGTCGTGGGTCTGGGCGTAGGCGAGCAGCCGGTGTGGCGGGGTCGTCCGCAGGTCCAGGGGGGCGCCGTGGCGGCGGCCGCGGAAGCTGGAGTGGCTGCCGTCGTGGAAGAAGCCGCCGCTGAGGGTCTTGGCGAGGGCGGCGAGCGGGGCGCGCGCGAAGTCGGCGTAGTAGCCGTGCGATTCGCCGGTCAGCGCGGTGTGCAGGGCGTGGTGGAAGTCGTCGTTCCACTGGCCGTGCAGGCCCAGGCCGCCGGCCGCGCGCGGCGCGGTGGTGCGCGGGTCGTTGCGGTCGGACTCGGCGATCAGGAAGAGCGGGCGGCGCAGTTGGGCGGCGAGCGCGTCCACCGCGGCGGACAGTTCGGCCAGGAAGTGCTGTGCGCGGTCGTCGTGCAGGGCGTGCACCGCGTCCAACCGGAGCCCGTCGATCCGGTAGTCCCGCAGCCAACTCGCCGCGCTCCCGAGGAAGTAGTCGCGGACCTCGTCGGAACCGGGGGCGTCGAGATTGACCGCCGCCCCCCAGGGCGTCTGGTGGGCGGCGGTGAAGTACGGGCCGAACTCCGGCAGATGGTTGCCGGACGGGCCGAGGTGGTTGTGGACCACGTCCAGGACGACGCCGAGCCCGTGGCCGTGCGCGGCGTCCACGAACCGCTTCAACCCGTCCGGACCGCCGTACGGTTCGTGCACCGCCCAGGGCGCGATCCCGTCGTAGCCCCAGCCGTGCCGCCCGGGGAACGGGCACACCGGCATCAGGGAGACGTGGGTGATGCCCAGGTCCGCGAGGTGGCCGAGGCGGTCCGCGGCCGCGTCGAAGGTGCCCTCGGGGGTGTACGTCCCGATGTGCAGCTCGTAGAGGACCGCGCCGGGCAGCGGGCGGCCGGGCCACGGGTGCCGCCAGGCGAACCGCGCGTGGTCGACGACCGCGCCGGGCCCGCCGGGACCTTCCGGCAGCCGGGCGGCGCGCGGATCGGGCCGGGGCGGCCCGCCGTCGAGCCGGAAGGCGTAGCGGTCGCCCTCCTGGGCCGTCGCCTCCGCGCGCCACCAACCGGGCCGGTCGGGGTCGCGGTCCAACGGGACCGGCGGCTGGCCGGACCGGTCGCCGGCCCACTGGAGGGCGACCCGCCCGGCGTTCGGCGCCCATACCTCGAACAGCACGGCTGTCCTCCTTCGTTGCTCCGGCCGACCGTCTTCCGGCCCGGCGGCCCGCTGCGGACGACGAAAGCACGCCGTCGCGCCGGACGAAAGGACGTGGCGCGGCGGCGCACCGACATCGCCTGGACACCGAGTCACCGCAGGCCGGACAATTGCGCCATGACTTCGCTCCAGTTCCCCGCGCGGCCCTCGGACGCCGACCGGGAACGCGCACTTGAGCTGCTGCGCGACGGCGCGGCGGAGGGACGGCTGTCCCAGGACACCTTCCTGCGCCGACTGGAACTCGTCCTCAGCGCCCAGCAGCACTCGGAACTCGCGCTGGCCACGGCCGACTTGGAGGACCGCGGCAAGGTGCAGGGGCTGGTGCTGCGGGCGGTCGGCCGGGTGTCGGCGTTCCACCTCCGGGTGCGCAGGGCCTGGCGCACGGAGCGGCTGCCGAAGTTGCTGCTGCCCGAGCCCGGGCCGTTCCCGCTGCGGATCGGGCGGGCGCCGGGCGTCGGCCTGCGGCTCAACCACGAGACGGTCTCCCGCAACCACGCCGAGCTGCGCAGCGAGGGCAGCGGCTGGATGCTGCGCGACCTCGGCTCGACCAACGGCACCTGCGTCAACGGCCGTCGCCTGGTCGGCGAGATCCAGGTCGGGCCCGGCGACCACATCAGGTTCGGCGAGGTCGACTACGTCCTCACCGAGCGCCGGGGTCTGCGCGAGCGCTGAGCGGTCGGGCGGCCCGGCCCGGACGGCGGCCCGCATGCCATCCGCCAACGGACCCGGCCCGCCTGATGCACCACGCGTACGCCACCACCGGTGAGCCCGAACGACCAGTTCGCCCGCCACACACGGCAATTGACGCATCGTCAGTACGTTTTCTGCGCTACCGCCCGCTACTCCCGCACGAGCAGGGCCACCGGCCACCGTTCGAGCAGGGCGGCCAGCCCGACCGCCGTCCCGCCCGCCAGCGCCCGGCCGGTCAGCGCCTCGCGCCAGTCACCGCCCGCGGGCAGCCGCAGCACGGTGTCCCACCAGCCGCCGGTCTCCCGCAGCCGCAGCGACAGCCGGGTCACCGCCGTCGCCACCCGCCCCCCGCGGACGAAGGCCACGCAGTGCTCGGCCGCCGGCCCCTCCGCGACCAGCGGCTCGTAGGACGCGGCGGCGCCGAACCACTCCGGGTGCGCCCGCCGCAGCCGCAGCGCGGTGGCCGTCAACAGCAGCTTCTCCGCGGACAGCTCGACCGGCGTGGCCCCGGCGTCCAAACTGGCGAGCAGCCCCGGTTCGAACCACGGGGGCTGCCGGTTGTCCGGATCGACCAGCGCCGCGTACTCCCGCTCGGTGCCCTGGTAGACGTCGGGAACCCCCGGCATGGTCAGGTGCAGCAGCGCCGCGCCCAGCACATTGGCCCGGACGAACGGGGACAGCTCCGCCTCCAGCGCGGCCAGTTGGTCGGCCGCCGCACCGCACGGCCCGCTGCGGACGAACTCCGCCACCCTCTCCTCGTACACCGCGTCCGGCTCCGTCCAGGACGTGCGCAGCCCGGCCTCCCGCACGGCCTTGAGGACCGCGGGCGTCAGCCGCTCCGCCGTCGGGCCCCCGGCGGCGGACGCGCCCAGGCCGAAGGCGGTCTGCCAGGCCGTCCACGACACCATCGGATCCACCGGAACCACATCGTCCGCGTCCTCGCTCCCGTCGGTCACCACCCCGAGCACGTCCCGCCAACGGTCCGGACACTCCGACAGCACCGCGATCCGCGCCCGCACATCGGCACTGCGCTTGGTGTCGTGGGTGGAGAGCACCGTGCCGCTCTCCGGCCAGTCCCGCTGCATCCGCGCGCAGTACTCGTGAAACGTCCCGGGCCCCAGCGCGGGTTCCCCCGGATCGCCCCCGACCTCGCACGCCGACAACAGCACCGGATAGCGGTAGAAGGCGGTGTCCTCCACGGACTTGGCGTGCAGCGCGGACGCGGTCTGCGCGAACCGGGCCGCGAAGCCCGCGACATCGGGGTCCGGCGGATGGTCCCCGCCCTCCCCACCGGAGGCGAACCGCCCCAGCGCCAGGTCGTGAACCAGGTCCACCGCCGCGGCCTCCTCCGGCACCCGGAAGGTGGCCCGGGCCCGTTCCGCCGCACTGCCCAGCATCGCCGCGTCGGCCGCGGCCCGGGCGGCGTCCGTGGCGTCGCCGGCATACGGGCGGTAGACCGGCAGCCGCACCAGGAGTTCCCGGACCGCCTGCCGCAGCGCCCAGGGCGCGTGGTCGCCCGGCCGCGGCACCCGGTCGCTGATCCGGGCCGCGGTCCGCACCAACCGCTCGACCTCGGACGCGAGTTCGTGCGCGACGACCTCGTAGGCGGCCCGGCGCACCGTCTCCTCCCAGTCGCCGCCCTCGTCGGCGAGCGGGGTGACGAAGTCGCGGTAGTGCGAGAACAGCCGCCCGACGCCCTGCGGGCAGACGAACAGCCCGTCGATGTGGCGCAGCGCGTCATAGCCGGTGGTGCCCGCGCACGCCCAGCCGTCCGGCAGCCGCTCCGCACCGGTGAGGATCTTCTCCACCACCGTCCAACACCCCTTGCTGCCGCCGCGCAGCCGCGCCAGGTAGCCGCCCGGATCCACCAGCCCGTCAGGGTGGTCGATCCGCAGCCCGTCGATGACGCCCTCCCGGACCAGCCGCAACACCGCCCGGTGCGTCGCGTCGAACACCTCCGGGTCCTCGACGCGCACCCCGATCAGCTCCGAAATGGTGAAGAACCGCCGGTAGTTGAGCTCGGTGCGGGCCAGTCGCCACCAGGCGAGGCGGTACCACTGCGCCTCCAACAGGCGCTCCAGCGGCAGCCGCTCCGTACCGGGGCGCAGCGGAAAGACCTGCTCCCCGTAGTGCAACAGCCCGTCCGCCACCCGGAACCGGGGCAGCTCGTCCCCGATCCGCCCCTCCAGGACGGGCAGCAGCAGCCGGCCCCCGTGACCGCCGTCCCAGTCGATGTCGAACCAGCGCGCGTACGGCGACGCCGGCCCCTCGCGCAGCACCTCCCACAGCGGCCCGTTCAGCGACAGCGGTGTGGGCACCGCCATGTGATTGGGCACCAGATCGACGACCAGCCCCAGGCCGTGCGCCCGTGCCGTCGCCGCCAGCGCCCGCAGCCCGTCCTCGCCGCCCAGTTCGGCCCGTACGGTCGCGTGGCCGGTCACGTCGTATCCGTGGGTGGACCCCGGCACCGCCTCCAGTACGGGGGAGAGGTGGAGGTGGGACACCCCCAGGGCGGCGAGGTACGGAACGGCCCGCTCGGCCGCGGCGAACGGGAAGTTCGGCTGGAGTTGCAGCCGGTAGGTGGCGGTGGGCGACGGACTCGAAGGCTGCGTCATGGGAACACCCGTACCCCGCCCGCGGCCCGTTCTGTCATCGGGTTGCGTCATCCCGGGCCGCCCCGCCCGTCGTGTCTTCGTCCGAACGGCCGGGCCGGTCCGGGGCCTCGCTTCGTACGTACCGCCGGTACGGATCGTGCCGGTGGGGCGGCTAGCTTCTTCTGATGACCGCTGCCGCCGCCACCTACCGCCGGGTGCTCGCCCTGGGCGGGCCGCTGCTGCCCGTGGTCTCGTTCCTGGGGCGGCTGCCGACCGCCATGTGCCAGCTCGGCAGCGTGCTGTTGGTGGCCGAGACGAGCGGTTCGCTCACCACCGCCGGCCTGGTGGGCGGCGCCCTGGCGGCCGGTCAGACGGTTGCCGGGCCGCTGACCGGGCGGCTCGCCGACCGGCGCGGGCAGCGCCCGGTGGTGCTGGTCTGCTGCTGGCTCAACGCCCTCGCGGTGGCCGCCCTGGTGGCCGCGTCCCTGGCCCGGATGGCGACCCCGCCACTCGCCCTGATCGGCCTGTTGGCCGGGGCGAGCGTCCCCCAGGTCGGACCGCTGGCCCGTACCCGGCTGGTCGCCCTGGCGCACCGCGCGGCGGCCGGCGACCGGGTGGTGAGCGCCGCGCTGTCCTTCGAGGGCACGTTGGACGAGGTGTCGTTCGTACTCGGCCCGGCGCTGGTGGGGGTGGCCGCCTCGGTAGCGCATCCGGCGGTGGCGCTGGCGCTGGCCGCGGTCCTGTTGGCGGTCTGCGGCTCGGCGTTCGCCCTGCATCCGACCGCGGTGGTCACCGGGCCGGCCCCGGACCGCGCCCGCAAGGCCCCTCGGCCGCCGCGTGCGGCCCGCGTGCGGATGCCGCGCGCCGTGCACGCCATGCGGCTCTCCACGGCCCTCCAGGGCGCCATGTTCGGCGCCTGCCAGGCCGGCATCACCGCGCTCACCGAACGCCTCCACCAGCCCGCCCAGGCCGGCCTGGTGTACGCGGCGATGGGCGTGATGAGCGCCGTCGCCGGGCTCTCGCTCGCCCTGGTGCCGGCCCGGATCGGCCTGCCGGCCCGTTGGCGGGCGGCCGCCGCCGCGCTCATCGTGCTCTCCGCGCCGCTGCTCCTCGTCCGCTCCATGGGGGCGCTCTATCTGGTCGTGGTGGTGCTCGGGGTGGCCTTCGCGCCGCATCTGATCACGCTCTTCGGGCTGACCGAACGGCTCGTGCCGGCCGCCCGGCTGGCCGAGTCGATGGCCTTCCTGACCAGTGCGGTGGTCGGCGGCCAGGCCCTGGCGCTGGCCCTGTCCGGGCGGCTCGCCGACGCGTACGGCCCGTCCGCCGCCTTCGCGGTCGCGGTCGGCGCCGCCGTGCTGATCCTCGCCGTCGCCCTCCGCACCCGCGCCGGCTCCCGGCCCACCGCCCCCGTACGCACCGCCCGCCCCGGCCAGGGGGCCGCGATGGACCGCACCCCGACTGCCTGACGCCGCACGGGTGTTGGCCCCCTGACCCGGCGGCCCTCCCGGGTGCGCTCAGGCCGGCCGTTGGAGGACCAGCAGGCTCCGCCCGATCAGCGTCAGCCGGTCGCCGCCCTTGACCTTGGCGCCCCGGCCGTCCGCCGGCGCCTGCGGCCGGTCGGTGTCCACCACCACCTGCCACTGCCGCCCCAGGTGTTCCGGAACCGTGAACTCCTGCTCCTGCTCATGGGCGTTGAACATCAGCAGGAACGAGTCGTCGGTCACCGGCTCGCCGCGCGGCCCCGGTTCGGAGATCGAGCTCCCGTTGAGGAACACCGTCAACGACTTGTCGTGCACCGACTGCCAGTCGCGGGTCCCCATCTCCGCGCCGGCCGCGGTGAACCACGCGATGTCGGACAGCTCGTCGTGGGTGCCCTCCATCGGGTGCCCCTGGAAGAACCGCCGCCTACGGAACACCGGATGGTCCCGCCGCAGCCACACCATCTGCCGGGCGAACGCCAGCAGCGCCCGCGCCTCCTCCCGTTCGGTCGCCCCCGGCGCGAGCACCGCCCCGCCGGCCCCGTCCGCCGCGCCCTCCCGGTCGCCGTCGGGCCCCTCGTCGTCGGTCGGCGGCCGCCGCTCCGGCCACCGCACCCAGGTCAGCTCGTTGTCCTGGCAGTACGCGTTGTTGTTGCCGCGCTGGCTGCGCCCGAACTCGTCGCCGTGGCTGAGCATCGGCACGCCCTGCGACAGCATCAGCGTGGCCAGGAAGTTCCGCATCTGCCGCAGCCGCAGCCGGCGCACCGCCGGGTCGTCGGTCGGCCCCTCCACCCCGCAGTTCCAGGACCGGTTGAAGCGCTCACCGTCCCGGTTGTCCTCGCCGTTGGCCTCGTTGTGCTTGTCGTTGTACGAGACCAGGTCGCGCAGGGTGAAACCGTCGTGGCAGGTGACGAAGTTGACCGAGGCGAGCGGTCGCCGCCCGTCCTCCTGGTAGAGGTCCGACGAGCCGGTCAAACGGGAGCCGAAGTCCGCCAGGGTGCGCGGCTCCCCGCGCCACAGGTCCCGTACGGTGTCCCGGTACTTGCCGTTCCACTCCGTCCACAGCGGCGGGAAGTTGCCCACCTGGTAGCCGCCCTCCCCGACGTCCCACGGCTCGGCGATCAGCTTCACCTGGCTGACCACCGGGTCCTGGTGCACCAGGTCGAAGAACGACGACAGCCGGTCCACCTCGTGGAACTGCCGGGCCAGCGTCGCCGCCAGGTCGAACCGGAACCCGTCGACGCGCATCTCCTGCACCCAGTAGCGCAGCGAGTCCATCACCAGTTGGAGCACGTGCGGACTGCGCATCAACAGGGAGTTGCCGGTGCCGGTGGTGTCCATGTAGTAGCGCCGGTCGTCCGACAGCCGGTAGTACGAGGCGTTGTCCAGCCCCCGGAAGGACAGCGTCGGCCCCAAGTGGCTGCCCTCGGCCGTGTGGTTGTAGACGACGTCGAGGATGACCTCGATGCCCGCCCGGTGCAGCGCCCGGACCGCGGTCTTGAACTCCAGCACCTGCTGCCCGCGATCCCCCCAGGACGCGTAGGCGTTGTGGGGGGCGAAGAACCCGATGGTGTTGTAGCCCCAGTAGTTGGTCAACCCCGCGTCCACCAGCCGGTGGTCCTGGACGAACTGGTGCACCGGCATCAGCTCCAGCGCCGTGACCCCCAGCTTCGTCAGGTGGTCGATGATCGCCGGGTGCGCCAGCGCCGCGTAGGTGCCGCGCAGCTCCTCCGGGAGCTCGGGGTGGCGCATCGTCAGGCCCTTGACGTGCGCCTCGTAGAGCACCGTCTCGTGGTAGGCGGTCCGCGGCGGGCGGTCGTCGCCCCAGTCGAAGTACGGGTTGACCACCACCGACGCCATGGTGTGCGGCGCCGAGTCGAGGTCGTTGCGCACCTCGGGGCGGCCGAAGTGGTAGCCGTAGACCGCCTCGTCCCAGTCGATCACGCCGCTCATCGCCCGGGCGTACGGGTCGAGCAGCAGCTTGGCGGAGTTGCAGCGGTGCCCGTGCTCGGGCTCGTAAGGGCCGTGCGCCCGGAAGCCGTAGCGCTGCCCCGGCATCACCCCCGGCAGATACGCGTGCCGCACGAAGGCGTCGGACTCGCGCAGCTCGACGGCGGTCTCCGACCCGTCGTCGTGCAGCAGACACAGTTCGATGCGCGTGGCGGCTTCGGAGAACACCGCGAAGTTGGTGCCCGCACCGTCGTAGGTGGCACCCAACGGGTACATCTGTCCCGGCCAGACCTGCATGCGTAGTCTCTTCCACTTTCTCTACGGGGCGGCGGCGACTGACCGACACACGTCCGCGGACCGAATCGGAATCCTTTCCCCAACGTGTCCCAACTTGCCGGATAGCGGGAGATTTTCGCGTGAACTCCGCTGAACGGTGGTTCGTCTTCGGCGATGTCGGATAGTCGTACCGTGGGTCGATCGGGGGGTGAACGGGTGGTGCGGGCGGCCACCCGCGGACGGCGAGACGGCGGGTCGGTCCCGAAAGTGACTTCTCCTCGACGGACTACCTCAGATGCGCGCAGTTCACCAGGGAAAACCCGGCCAATCGGCGAATTCGCCCCTGGGTGGGCCCTCGGGGGTGGTGTCAACGGGCCGTCGCCGGAACACCCCATCGCGTGGGCCGGAATCGAACCACCGCCCCCCTCGCGGCTATGAAACCGCTCACTCCGGCCACGCTCCGCGCGCACAACCGGCAGTATGGACAAGGGGAGTTGGCA
Source organism: Streptomyces sp. NPDC057743 (assembly GCF_042798755.1). Lineage (NCBI taxonomy): Bacteria > Bacillati > Actinomycetota > Actinomycetes > Kitasatosporales > Streptomycetaceae > Streptomyces > Streptomyces sp. NPDC057743. The sequence goes on along the minus strand of NZ_JBHVJX010000041.1, from coordinate 12,441 downwards.
ACCGACTCGATCCATCCTGCTGCACCGCCCCCCGCGCCGCAGTAGTCTGCCTTGATCGTTGGCACGGGGGTTCGGAAGGCGGTGGCAGGTGAGCGGCGGGCTGGAGTTGCCCCCTGGTGACGAGAGTCACGAGGGCCACGAGGGCGGCTCCGTCGATGCGCCGCCCGGCACGGTATCCCTGGCCCGACCGCTGGAGATCGGCGCCGAACTGGACTGGGGCGCCGACGCCTGGAGCGAGGTGCGCACCCGGGCCCGCCGGGCCGGCCGCGCCTACATCTGGCTGAATCTCGTCGAGCAGCGCCTACGGGCCGTCGTCGCGGCCGTCCTGCGCCCCATCTACGAGCCGGTGCACGGCGACGAGTGGGTCATCGCGGCCGCCGGGCCGGCGGGCCAGGAGTGGGTCCAGCGCGCCGTCGCGGTCCGCGAAGTGAGCCGCCGCAAGGGCTATCTCCTCGACCCCGCCGACGACAACATCGTCAGCTTCCTGACGCTGCCGCAGCTGCGCGAGCTGATGGTCCAGCACTGGCCGTGCTTCGAGCCCTACGTCGACGACCGCCGCGAGGTCGAGCTGGTCCTCGACGAGTTGGAGGTCGCCCGCAACATCGTCTCCCGGAACCGCGCGCTGTCCGAGACCGTCCTGGCCCAGGCCGAACGGGCCTCCGCCCGGCTCCTGGACATCCTCGGCTCCGGAGCCGGCACCCGTATTTCCGGGCGGCTGCCGATCGACGCCGTCGAGGACCTCGTCGGCGACCGCTACGCCGACGTCGTCGGGGTGCACCCCGACCGGGTCCGGTTGCAGCGCCAGCTACCGGCCGAGGACCTCTTCGGCGACGCCCGCCGCCTCGACGCGGTGGGCATAGGACTCAACCTCCTGGTGCAGAACTACTCCGGCCGCCGCCTGGTGCGGCTCGCCGAATCCGGCTGCCGGGTCCGGCTCCTCTTCCTCAACCCGGCCAGCAGCGCGGTCCGCCGCCGGGAGCGCGAAATCGGCCTCAAAAAGGGCGAGATGAGCCGCTCCATCGAGATGAACATCCTGCACATGCGGCGGGTCCGGGCCCGACTGCGGGACCCCGGCGCCTTCGAGATCCAGGTCTTCGACGAGACCCCGCGCTTCACCGCCTACCTCGTCGACGGCGACGGGCCGGACGGGATAGCCGTGGTCCAGCCCTACCTCCGCAAGAGCCGCGGCATGGAGTCGCCGGTGTTCGTGCTGCGCGGCGGCGGCCGCGAGGCGGTCCGGCAGGACGTGCGCGACGGCGACCACGGGCTCTTCGAGATCTACCGCGAGGAGTTCGAGAGCGTGTGGGCCGACTCCCGACCGGTTTCCTGAGCCGGTCCGGGCGGCCGGCGCCGGGCGGGGCCGGCCCGTTGTCAGTGGTGCGTGGGAGAGTTGGTCACATCACGGGGGAGTACCACCGAAGGAGGCCGCATGAGCTGGCATCAGGAGCTGTTGGTCAGCTTCGACCTGGAGACCACGGGCACCGACGTCGAGCAGGACCGCATCGTCACGGCCGCGCTGATCCGGCTGGAGGGGGACGGCACGGTGGCCGGGCGGCAGTCCTGGCTGCTCGATCCGGGTGTGCCGATTCCCGAGGAAGCGGCGGAAATTCACGGCATTTCGACCGCATATGTCCAAGCTCATGGCCGCCCGCCCGCCGGCGCGATAGCGGAGATCACCGAGGCGCTGGCCGAGGCCCTGCGCGCGGATCTCCCGCTGGTGGTGATGAACGCCCGCTACGACCTCTCGCTTCTCGACCGCGAGTGCCGCCGCCACGGCGTGCCGACCCTGACCGAGCGCCTGGGCCACCCGCCCGCCCCGGTCATCGACCCGCTCGTCCTCGACAAGCACGTGGACCGCTACCGCAAGGGCAAGCGCGCCCTCCAGGCGCTCTGTTGGCACTACGGCGTCCCGCTGGACGGCGCGCACGAGGCGGGTGCCGATGCGGCGGCCGCGGCCGGCGTCGCCCGTCGCATCGGCGAGAAGTACCCGGACGTCGCCCTGCCCGCACCGCGCGATCTGCACGCCCTCCAGGAGCAGGCCGCGGCGGAGCAGGCCGCCTCGTTCCAGGCGTATCTGCGCCGCTCCGGCAATCCCGGCGCGATAGTCGAGCCGGCCTGGCCGCTGATCCCGTATCAGCGCTGACGGGCCCTGGGGTCTGTCCGGCGAGTCAGGGGCGGGCCGACGCCGGTGCATCTGGTGCGGTGCAGCGCAAGGCGTCAAAGCGACCTGATAGGGGGAGCTATTGGGACGTTTCGGCAACGCCGCGAGGTGCCGTGCCAGGCGTCGTGGCCCCGGCCATGGCCCGTCGGGCAGGCGCTAGTTGGGCCGGCGGTCGTGGCGCGGGGTCAGAACGGATACCAGCGCACCGCCGCGTCCTTCTCCCGTAGGGAGGCGATCCGGCGCCGGAATTCCTTCAGAGCCGCCGGGTTCCCGGGGGCGTGCTGGGACACCCAGGCGCAGCTCGCCGTCTCCCGGGAGCCGCGCAGCACGGCGCACCCCTCCCAGTCCCTGACGTCCCAGCCGTACACCGACACGAAGGCGTCATAGGCGTCCGCGCCCAGTCCGTAGCGGTCCCGGCTCAGCGCGAGCACGACCAGGTCGTGCTCGCGCAGGTCCGAGGAGAAGGTCTCCAGGTCGACCAAGACCGGCCCCTCGGGCCCGACATGGACGTTGCGGGGCAGCGCGTCGCCGTGGATCGGCCCGCGCGGCAGATGCGGCTCCAGCGCCGTGGCAGCCAGCGCGAACGCGTCCCGGCGCCCGCGCAGATACTCCGCGTCCGACGGCGACACCGCGTCGCCGGCCAGTCGCAGCCAGCGCTCCACGCCGCCCAGCAGCTCGCGCCGGGGGAGCGCGAACGGCGGCTCAGGCAGCGCGTGGACCAGCTTCAGCAGCGCGGCGAGGTCCTGCGGCCCGGCCGGCCGAACGGCCTCCGGGAGCCGCTGCCAGTAGGTCACGGGGTGCCCGTCGGCGAGCCGGGCGGCCGGCTCCGCGGCCCGCACCGCCGGCACGCCCTCGGCCGCCAGCCACTGGGCGACGGCCAGTTCGCGCTCGGCGCGTGGTAGCAGCTCGGGGCTGCGGCCCACCCGCACCACCGGTCCGCGGTCGCCCAGGGCGAAGACGGCGTTCTCGCCGAGTGCGAGGAGCCGGGCGTCCGCCGCCGCGCCGGGGTGCCCGGCCGCGGCCAGCACGTCACGGGCGCGCGCCTCGGTGAAGGCGGGGCTGGTTTCGGTCATCGGGCGGCCTCCTGCGGTGCGGTCTCGCGCCCAGTCTTGCAGGTGCCCAAAACCACCGAGGGGCGCGGCCGCCCGGCACCGGAACGACGCTGCTCGACAGGGGAGTTGGCTCCCGCATCGAGGGGAGGTGGCGATTTTTTCACGTTGCACGATACGTATCGTCTCGTCTAGGGTCCTGGACATGCCTCAACACCCCTCGCACATCGCCATGTTCAGCATCCCGGCGCACGGTCACGTCCAGCCGAACCTCGACGTCATCCGCGAACTGGTCGACCGCGGGCACCGCGTCAGCTACGCCGTCCCGGCCGCCTTCGCCGACCTCGTCGCCGCCACCGGGGCGGAGCCCCGCCCCTGGACCTCCGTCCTGCCCACCGACGACAACCCGGAAGCCTTCGGCGCCGAACTCCTCGATCACCTCGAACCGTTCCTCGACGACGCCATCCAGGCGCTGCCGCAACTCGCCGCCGCCTACGAGGGCGACGCCCCGGACCTCGTCCTCCATGACAGCGCCTCGTTCCCGGCCCCGTTGCTCGCCCGCCGGTGGGGCGTCCCGGCGATCCAGCTGACCCCGCACATCGTCGCCTGGGACGGCTACGAGGAGGAGATGGGCGAGGCGGTGCGGGAGGAGATCCTGCGCACCGAGCGCGGTCGCGCCTACTCCGCCCGTTTCCGGGCCTGGTTGGATGAGAACGGCATGTCGGACATCGCCGAACCGGAGCTGCTGGCCGGCCGGCCAGCCCACGCCCTGGTCCTGATCCCGCGAGCCATGCAGCCGCATGCCGACCGGGTCGACGCGTCGATCTTCACCTTCGTCGGCTCCTGTCAGGGCGACCGCGCCGCGCAGGGCGACTGGCGTCGACCGGCCGGTCTGGCGCCGGACGCCAAGGTGCTCCTGGTCTCCCTGGGGTCGGTGTTCACCGACGCGCCGGATGTCTACCGCGCCACCATCGAGGCGTTCGGCGGGCGGCCGGAGTGGCATGTGGTGCTGCAAATCGGGAAGTTCACCGACCCGGCGGTGCTGGGCGAGGTGCCGGACAACGTCGAGGTGCACACCTGGGTCCCGCAGGTGGCGGTCCTCCGACAGGCGGACGCGTTCGTCACCCACGCCGGGATGGGCGGCAGCCAGGAGGGGCTGGCGAACGGGGTGCCGATGGTGTGCGTCCCGCAGGCCGCCGACCAGTTCATGAACGCCGAGACGCTGCAATCCCTCGGGGTGGCCCGGCAGTTGACCAAGGGCGAGGTGACGGCCGAGGCGCTGGCGGAGGCGGTGGGCTCGGTGGTCGACGCCCCCGACGTGGCCGGGGCGCTCCGTCGGATCCGCGCGGAGATGGCCGAGGAGGGCGGCAGCCGGCGAGCCGCGGACCTCATCGAGGCGCAACTCCCGGCGCGGTAACGGCCGGTACGCGTCTTGCGGGGCGCGAGCCTGCCACAGGGGGACAGTTGAACGTGCAAACGGTTCGTCAGCTGTCCCCCTTCATTGCGTAAACGTGAACCGCATTTCTCCGTGGTGTGTCAACTCCCCGTTCTTTTTGGCTAGTTCTCGACCGTTTTGCATTTTTACAGGGTTGTTGTGAATCTCACACGGCCCGGCTGGCCTTGAATTGCACTCGTCAATCCGACAAGGTTTCGAACCAGTCCGGCGCGGAGCCGTTCCGCTCCCTTCGGGCTGTCACGCAACGCTTCCCCCCACACCACGAACGAGGAGAACCCTCGCCATGGCTCATAAGCGTTCCAGCAAGAAGCGGCTCATCACGGCGATATCCGCCGCGGTGGCCGCCACTGGTATCGCCGCCGTCACCGCGGTCACCGCGGGCGCGTCGCCCGCCGCCGAGGGCAAGATCTACGGCGCCGACGCCAAGGGCGCCGTCAAGGGCAGCTACATCGTGCTGCTGAAGAAGTCCGCCGCGATGCACGCCGCGGAGAGCGGCGACCTCGCCGCCAAGTACGGCGGCAAGGTCAAGCGGACCTTCACCTCCGCCATCGACGGCTTCTCGACCACCGGCCTGGGTGCCGAGGACGCCAAGCGCCTCGCCGCCGACCCGGCCGTCGACAAGGTCGTCCAGAACCACACGTTCCACATCGACGGCACCCAGGAGAACCCGCCGTCGTGGGGCCTGGACCGGATCGACCAGACCGACACCAAGGGTGACGGCAAGTACAACTACCCGGACAGCGCGGGCGACGGCGTCACCGCCTACGTCATCGACACCGGCATCCACATCAACCACAAGGACTTCGGTGGCCGCGCGTCGTACGGCTTCAACGCCATCGACAACAGCAACAAGGCCGAGGACGACAACGGCCACGGCACCCACGTCTCCGGCACCATCGGCGGCACCGCCCACGGCGTCGCCAAGAAGGTCAAGCTGGTCGCCGTCAAGGTGCTCGACGGGCAGGGCTCCGGCTCCACCGAGCAGGTCATCGCGGGCATCGACTGGGTCACCAAGAACCACAAGGGCCCCTCGGTCGCCAACATGTCGCTCGGCGGCGGCGCCGACGAGGCGCTCGACGCGGCCGTGAAGAAGGCCATCGACTCCGGTGTCACCTTCGGCGTCGCGGCCGGCAACGAGTCCACCGACGCCGGCCAGAGCTCCCCGGCGCGCGTCAAGGAGGCCATCACCGTGGCCTCCAGCACCAAGGACGACCAGCAGTCGGACTTCTCCAACTACGGCAGCGTCGTGGACCTCTACGCCCCCGGCTCCGACATCACCTCGGACTGGAACGGCAGCGACGACGCCACCAAGACCATCTCCGGTACCTCGATGGCCACCCCGCACGTCGTGGGTGCCGCCGCCGTCTACCTGGCCGACCACAAGGACGCCAAGCCGGCCGACGTGGAGAAGGCGCTGACCGACGGCGCCACGCCGGACAAGATCAGCAACCCGGGCCAGGGCACGCCCAACAAGCTGCTGAAGATCGTCAAGTAACCCACCGGGTCACCCGGAACCGCACGCCGGCCGTCGCGCTCGCCCCCACGGGGCGCGGCGGCCGGCGTCGCCGCGTTTCCGGACCCCCAACGCGCCCTCCCTCGCGCGGAGTTATCCACAGGAGGCTCTCTCCGAAACCATGGGCGGCCGAGCGTGGCTACCGTCAGTGACATGCACGGAGTCACGCCGTTCCTCGGCATCAGCACCATCGTCTACGGATTCATCGGACTGATCTGCGTCGTCGTCGGCGCGGTCCGCAGGACAGGGGGGAGCCCACCATGCACACCATCACCGTCATCGTCCCGGCCCACAACGAAGAAGAGGGCCTGCCGGCCACGTTGGAATCCCTGGCCCGGCAAACCGTCCCGCCGGACCGGATCCTGGTCGTCGACGACGCCTCCACCGACCGCACCGGCGAGGTAGCCGCCGCACACGGCGCCACGGTGCTGCGCCCGCCGCGCAACCTCGGCAGTAAGGCCAGGGCGCAGAACCACGCGCTCCCGCGGTGCACCACCGATCTCGTCCTGGCCGTCGACGCGGACACCGTCCTCGCGCCCGACTACATCGAGCGCATCCTCCCGGTCTTCGACGACCCCGGGGTCGCGGTCGCCGCGGGCATGGTACGCACCCGGCACACCCGCACGGTCTGGGAGCGCGGCCGCTCCACGGAGTACCTCTTCGGCTTCCACTTCCACCGACCGATCCAGGCGCTCGCCAACAGCCCCATGGTGTGCTCGGGTTGCTGCTCGGTCTTCCGGCGGGACGCGCTGGTGGCGTTCGGCGGATTCCCCGAGCGGACCATCGTCGAGGACATGGACTACACCTGGTCCCAGCAGATCGCCGGCCGCCGCGCGGTCTATGTCGCCGACGCGGTCGCCCTCGCCGCCGATCCGGAGAACCTCACCTACTTCCGCAAACAGGTCAAGCGCTGGATGGCCGGCTTCTGTCAGAACGTCCGGCTGCACGCCGGGCCGTTGATCGTCCGCAAACCCCTGCTGGCGCTCTGGGTGTTGCTCGCCCTCTTCGAGATCGTCACCGCACCCCTGTGGTGGGCCACACCCTTCGTGGCCGCGATGACCACCGGGGCCTCGCCACCGGCCGCGGCCGCTTGGTGGGCCGGCGCCGACCTCGCGTTGACGGTGGCACCTCTGGTGTACGCCGCCCGCCGCCGAAAACTCCCGCTGCTGGGCGTGCTGGTCAACATCCCCTGCGCCTATGTCACCAAGGCCGTCAACGTCGTCTACGCCTGGAAGGCCCTGGTAGTGGAACTCCTGCTGGTCCCCCTGCACTTGGCGCGGGGCCTCACGGTCTACGAGAAGGGACGCGCGGACACGCCCGCGGGGCGGCGGGGGACGGATCGGGGGGTGGTTCCCGTGGGGACGTAGCCGGGCGGGCCCCGGGGCCTGGGGCGCGGGTGCGGCCGGCGGCTGGCGGTAGGCGTGGTCGACGGTGAGTGCGGCCGGCCGTGGGCCTGACCGAGCGCGGTCGTGGTCGAGTGTGGAGCGCTGCTGCGACGTGGCCGCCGCTTCCGGCACGGCTGCTCCCGCGGCCGATCTCGCTCGGGCCACCAGGCGGTTGGGCCGCCTGGCTGGCACCACATCAGCCCGGCAACCACGTCAGCCCGGCACCACGTCAGCCCGGCACCACGTCAGCCCGGCACCACGTCAGCCCGGCACCCCGTCAGCCCGGCAGCTTGCCAGGCGGTGCGCGGCCATCGGGCTCTGGGGCCATCGAGCTCTTGGGCCGTAAGGCCCTCAAGCCGTAAGGGCGCTCATGGTGCTCACGGTCGTCATGTCGCCGCGGGCGTGGGCCCGTACGGCCTGGTCGTAGCGGCGCAGCAGCAGGCGGGCCAGTTCGGGGGCGTCGCCGAGCACCGGGGCGAGGATGTCGGCGCGGGCCTCGCGGGCGCCGGCAGCGATCCGGTCCGGCAGGAAGCCCGGCGCGATCACGTAGGGGGCGACGGCCACCCGCTTGCAGCCGTCGGCCCGCAGTTCCCGCACGGCGTCGGCCGTGCGGGGAAGGGATGCGGAGGCGAACGCAGGTCGCACGGCACACCACTCAGCGGTGCGCCGCCACTCCCGCGCGATTTCAGCGATCACTGCGATCGCCTCCGGGTCTGAGGAGCCCGCCGAGGCCAGGACGACCCCGGTCGAGCGACGTTCACCGGGTCGCAACCCGGCCTCCGCCAACCGGCGTTCCAGAGCGCCGGTCAGGAGGGGCGAGGGGCCGAGCACCTCGGCCTGATGGATGGACAGCAGCGGTAGCCGCGCGGCGGCCTCGCGCAGCACCGCAGGGATATCGGACTTCGCGTGAAAGGCGCGAGTGAGGAGGAGCGGAAGCGCCACCACGTTCCGTACGCCGTCGGCCGAGAGGCGCTCCAACACCCGGGGAACCCGGGGTGCGTTGAAGTCGAGGTGGCCGACCTCCACGCGCAGCTCGGGCCGCAGCTTCCGGGCCCGCGCGCAGAGCGCGGAGACGGTCGCGGCGTGCCGGGGGTCGCGGCTGCCGTGGGCGATGACGAGGAGAGTGGGGCGTGTGCTCATGGGCTTCAGTTCTTGACGAGGAGGCCGCGGCTGCGCAGCACCCGGCGCTCGATCGGGGCGAAGATCAGCAACTCGATGCCGATGCCGACGATCAGGATCAGCAGGATCGCGGCCAGGACCCAGGACATGTCCTGCAACTCCCGGCCCTGCTCCAGGAGTTGCCCCAGTCCGGTGCCGAGGTCGGGTGCGTTGACGATGAGTTCGGCGGCCATCAGGGAGCGCCAGGAGAACGCCCAGCCCTGCTTGAGGCCGGCGAGATAGCCGGGCAGCGCGGCGGGGAGCAGCACATGACGGACGCCGGCGAGGCCGGTCGCGCCGATGGTGCGGCCGGCACGGAGGAAGAGGGGGGAGATCTGGTCGACACCGGACACCAGCCCGTTGGCGATCGACGGGACGGCGCCGAGCAGCACCACCGCGTAGATGGTGGCGTCGCTCAGCCCGAACCAGATGATCGCCGCCGGGACCCACGCCACCGAGGGGAGGGACTGAAGCCCGCTCAGGATCGGCCCGATCGCCGCCCGGACGGGCTTGATGCGGGCCACGATCAGTCCGAGCAGGGTGCCGATGACGACCGACGCCAGGAAGCCCAGGGCGCCGCGGGAGACGCTGGTCCACACGAAGCTCAGCAGGGTGCCTTCGAGCCACTTCTGCTGGAGCGAGCGGTAGACGTCGAGCGGGCTCGGCAGCAGGTAGTGCGGCTTGAGCTGGAAGTGATAGGCGAGCTGCCACACGCCCAGCACGATCACGATCGCGACGAGGGGAGGGAACGCTTTTGACAGCGCGGAGCGCAGCCACGGTTGCCTGGAGATCACGGTGGAGTCCAGGGCGTCGAGCCCGGCCTCCAGACCGGCGAGATCGCCGGCGCCGGGAGTCGTCCCGGTGTCCGGGGCCGCGGCCGAGTCTGACCCCGATCCCGAACCTGATCCCGAACCTGATCCCGAGTCCGGGGTCCGGTTCGCGGCTGGGGCGTTGGCTGGCCCTGTGGCGTCCTCGGCGGGCCCCCCAGGGGCCTCGGCGGGCTGTTCCGTGGCGGGCTGTTCCGCGGAGGAGGTGGTGCTGGTCTCAGTGCTGGCCATGGCGGCGGATCTCCCCACGGAGCTGTTCGGTGATCTCGACGGACAGGTCGGCGACCGCGGAGTCCTCGATGCGGCGCGGCTGGGGGATGTCCACCCGCCACTCCCGGGCGACCCGGCCGGGGCGGGAGGAGAGCAGCACGACCCGCTCGCCGAGCCGCACCGCCTCGCGGACGTTGTGGGTGACGAAGAGCACCGAGAGGCTGTTCGCGGCGGAGCCGCTGTTGTTCTGGGTCTGCCAGATCCGGGTCAGTTCGTCGTGCAGCACGTCGCGGGTGATGGCGTCGAGCGCGGCGAACGGCTCGTCCATCAACAGCAGTTGGCTGTCCTGGGCGAGCGCCCGGGCCATCGCCACCCGCTGGCGCATGCCGCCGGACAGCTCGTGCACCCGCTTGCCGTACGCGCCCTTGAGCCGGACGAGTTCCAGCAGCCGCTCGGCCTCGTCGCGGCGCTCCGCGCGCGGCACCCCGCGCAGCCGCAGCGCCAGTTCGATGTTGCGGCCCGCGGTCAGCCACGGGAACAGCGCGTGCTCCTGGAACATCAGCGCCGGCCGGCCGCCGGGCGCCTCGATGCTGCCGGCCGTCGGCTTGTCCAGACCTGCCACGAGGTTGAGCAGGGTGGACTTGCCGCACCCCGAGGCCCCCAGGAGGCAAACGAATTCGCCGGGGGCGACGTCGATGCTGATGTCGTCCAGCACCTGCTGTTGCGTGCCGGGGCGGCCGAACGATTTCGAGACGTGGTGGATGCGAGCGGCGTACGGGCCGGTGGTGCCGGCGTCCGCCGGGGCGGGCTTGGTGAGTGTGCTGGTCGTCATCGGTGTCACCTCCTGGGAGATCGGGGGGCCGGGGTCAGTTGCCGCCGAGGCCGGCGTCGTCGGCCGGCGGCTTGCCCTCGGACTTGAGCACCTTGTTCAGCAGGGTGAGGTCGTAGATGCCCTTGAGGTCGGGCTTCTTGAGGAGCCCTGCCTGGACGGCGTGGTCCGCCTCTTCCTGGAGGGTGGCGGCCAGCGGGTCGTCGGTGACGTCGACGTGCTTGAACGCCGGGTCGATGACGTCGTCCGGCAGTGCCTTACCGGTGATCGACGGGTCGGCCAGCTTGTCGTTGAGCGCCTTGACCGCCTCGGCGGGGTGCGAGCGGATCCAGGCGTTGGTCTTCACCGAGGCGCGCAGCACGGCCTCGACCGCCTTCGGGTGCTCCTTGAGGAACCGCTGCGAGACGATCACGTTGGTGATGACGAACTTGCCGTCCTTCCACAGCCGCTTCTCGTCCAGCAGCGTCTTGCCACCGGCGGCGACCAGCTTGGACGCGGTGGGCTCGGGGACCCAGGCGCCGTCGATGCTGCCCTGTTGGAAGGCGGTGGGGGTCACCTTGTTGTCGATGCGCTGGACGGTGACGTCGCCCTTGCCGCTGGTGGCGTCCACCTTGTAGCCCTTCTGGGCAAGGTAGTTGAGCAGGGCGACGTCCTGGGTGTTGCCCAGCTGGGGGGTGGCGATGGTCTTGCCCTTGAGGTCGTCCAGACCGCTGACCTTCTTGGGGTTGACGATCAGCGAGACCCCGCCGGAGGCCGAACCCGCGATGATCTTCAGGCTCTTGCCGTGCGACTTCACATAGCCGTTGATCGCGGGGGAGGGGCCGATCCAACCGATGTCGATGGCCCCGGAGTTGAGCGCCTCGATCTCCGCCGGTCCGGCGTTGAAGACCGAGGACTGTACCGCCGTGCCGCCAAGTTCCTTCTGGAACTGGCCCGTCTGGAGTCCGATCAGTGGCGTGGCGTGGGTGGTGTTGCCGAAGAACCCGATCTTGACCGAGTCGAGGCCGTCGACCTTCGGTCCCTTCGGGGCGACGGTGGCCGCGGTGTCCTTCTTGGCCTCGGAGCCGTAGCCGCAGGCCCCCAGTGCGACGGTCAGCAAGGGGACGGCGGTGGCGGCCGCCAGGAGGCGGTGACGAACGGCAGGCACGGCGGGAGTTCCTCTCGGAAGGCCGGGGCGGTGTGCGCCCCGTTAAGGCGCGCCCGGCGAGATGGTGGATCTTCGGAAGGAGGACGTGGGGGGCATGGAGTCGGAGATCACGGTCAGCGCGCACATCGGCCGACTCCGCCCTGCCCGCTGCCGAGCGCGCCGCTGCCCACGCGGCCGCCTTCCTTCGCAAAGGTCGAGAACACGTCCCTGAGCATGATCAGAAGTCCCATCCCTCGTCGTCCGCCGCGTCGTTGGGTGCGGGTGCCGCGGTGTGGGTGAAGGCGGTGCCGGTCATGCCGGCGGTGAGTGTGGTGCCGTCGGCGGGGTCGATCAGGAGGAAGGAGCCGGTGCGGCGGGAGTCGGCGTAGGTGTCCAGGGCCAGGGGTTGGGCGGTGCGCACGGTGATCTGGCCGATGTCGTTGGCGGTGAGGTGGCCGGGGGTGGGGTGGGGGGAGAGGTCGTCCAGGGTCAGGCGGGAGGGGATGTCTTTGACGAGGGCCTTGACGGTGCGGGTGGTGTGCTTGAGCAGCACCCGCTGGCCCACCTTCAGCGGACGGTCGGCGACGTGGCAGACGGTGGCTTCGATGTCCTGGGTGGGGGTGGGGGCGCCTGTGGTGGGGGCGATCAGGTCGCCGCGGGAGATGTCGAGGTCGTCGGTGAGGTGGACGGTCACCGATTGGGGTGCCCAGGCCATCTCGACGTTGGT
>NZ_JBHVJX010000040.1:0-63701 GCF_042798755.1 Streptomyces sp. NPDC057743 | reverse complement strand
GGGGGTGCCAGACTGCTTCGATTTACGTCGGCCCCCCCCACCCCTCCGGCCCGTCCCCTCCCGTGGGGGGTGGGTGAAAACGGTGATTGCCACGTCCGCCCGGTGGGCCAACTCGGGCAGTTGCGCCGAGTGGTGACGGTCACGGATGAGTGTGCCCGTCAGGGGGGCGTGGTTGGCCGTCGCGCGGCGTCTGGGCGAGTCGTGAGGTGGCTGTCGGAGGCTCACGGGGGTCAACCCCCACCCAGCAGTTCTCCCACCCTCCAACGGGAGGGGACGGGCCGGAGAGGCAGGGTGTTCGGACGTAAAGCGAAGCAGTCCGAACACCCTGCCCCGGAGGTCCGTCACCGCACCCAACAGCCCCGCGCAGCGGACCCGCGCCGCAGGCGCAACGACAGCAACCCCCACGGCGGGGAAGCCGACAACGTGGGATGGGCGATCATGCGGCATCGAAGCTCCCTTGCTTCTGTGATGGGGTGGGGGTGGGCCGGTGGGCATCGCGGTGATGCAACCGCCCGCACAAATGGGGCGTCAAGGCTGGCCGGAATCTTCCCATTGCGGGGGCGACCTGCCGTGATGCATCGGTGCAGAACCGCCAGCAGCGGGCACGCGGGCCGGTCGTCCCGCGTTACCTTCGTGCGAACATCACGCGGCGCCTTCACTCGGGTGACCGCGGTGCGAACCGGAGGGAACGGGGCGATGGACCGGGTCGAGGCCCAGGAGGAACGGCGGCGCCGCATCCGGGAGTCGGTGATCTCGCGGGGGTTCGTGCGGACCGCGGAGCTGGCCGCCGAGTTCGGGATCAGTCTGATGACCGCCCATCGGGACCTGGACGCGCTCCAGGCGCAGGGGTGGCTGCGGAAGGTGCGGGGCGGGGCGACGGGGCTGCCGTCGGCGCAGTTCCACGGGACGGTCGCGGAGCGGATGGCGACGAGGGCGGCGACCAAGCAGCAGTTGGCGCGGGCCGCCGCGGAGCTGTTGGTGCCGGGGCAGACGGTGCTGCTGGACGACAGCACGACGTGTCTGATGCTGGCGCACCAGATGCCCGGGCACGCGCCGTTGACCGTGCTGACCAATTCGCTGCCGGCGATCACCACGCTGGCCAAGGAGCCGGGGATCTCGCTGATCACGCTGGGCGGGGCGTACTTCCCGGCGTACGACGCGTTCATGGGGCTGCACACCGCGGACGCGGTTCGGGCGTACCGGGCCGATGTGCTGTTCCTGTCGACGACGGCCGTCGCCAAGGGGCGTTGCTATCACACCTCGCCGGAGACGGTGCTGGTCAAGCGGGCGATGATGGAGAGCGCGGCGCGCCGGGTGTTGGTCGCCGACCACACCAAGTTCCGCAAGGACGGCCTGTATGCGCTGGCGCCGCTGACCGACTTCGACCTGCTGATCACCGATGACGGCCTGCCGGCGGACCAGGTCCGGGCGGTCCGGGCGGCGGGCACAGAGGTGCGGGTGGTGGAGCAGCGGGGGTAGGTGGGGCGCAGTGGGGGCGGGGAATACCCCGCCCGCTCCCGGTCGTTGAGGGCCCCGAGGGGGCGCGCGCATCCCCTACGGGATCCGTTCGCCCCTCCCCCAAGGGCTCCCCCCGAGCCGCCCCCTACTCCTCCCCCAGTCCCAACACCTCGGGGTGCGTGGCCAGTTCGCGCAGGGTCGCCCGCGGGTCGGTGACGAGGTGGCGTTCGGTGAGGTCCAGGAGTCCGCAGACGGCGCTGATCTCGGCGGAGAGGCTGCCGTCGGCCTTGCGCACGGTCTGCTCGATCACGAAGGTCTTGCCGCTGGCCTTGCCACTGGTCTTGCCGTCGCGCCAGATGAACGCGCAGGAGACCTCGACCTCGTCGCCGGCGCGCAGTTCCCTGCGGTAGCGGATGGTGGTCTCCAGGGTCACCGGGCCGATGCCGCGGGCGACCAGCGCGCTCTGCGGGGCGCCGGCGGCCAGGAGTGCGGCCCAGCGGGCGTGTTCGGCGTACTGGAGGTAGACGCTCTGGTTGAGGTGGCCCTGGGTGTCGGTCTCGTAGCCGCGGACGGTGATCGGCACGGTGAAGGGCCCGTCCGTGCCCGCCTCCGTCGTCACAGATGCCACTTCGGTCACGATCGCTCCTGTCTCCCCAGGGACTACATGGGTCACGTGTCGGCCCATCGTAGGGGGGAACGCTCAGCCGGCGCCCGGCGTTCCGCCCTCCGGACCGAGTTCCGCCCAGCTCACGACGCGGTCGCACCAGCGCCTCAGCAGCATCCGGTCGTGGCCGACGGCGAGCAGTCCGGCTCCGCTCTGGGCACGGTAGGACTCGACGACGGCGACGAGCGCGGCGGTGGTGGAGGCGTCCAGCATCGCGGTCATCTCGTCGCAGATCAGCCAGCGGGGGCGGAGCACCAGGGCGCGGGCCAGGCAGGCGCGTTGCAACTGGCCGTCGCTGACTTCGTGCGGGCGGCGGGCGAGCAGGTCGTCGGTGAGGCCGACGTCGGGCGCCAACTCCCGTAGCCGGTCGTGGACTTCGGCCTTGCGGCCGGTGGCCCGCAGCGGCTCGGCGATGAGGTCGGCGAGGCGCAGGCGGGGGTCGGCGGAGAGCCGGGGCTGTTGGAAGACGACACCGAAGGCGGTGCGTTGGGCGCGGGGGGCGCGGTGTCGCCAGCCGGCGGCGGGGGTGCCGTCCAGGGTGACGGTGCCGGCGTCGGGGCGGTGCAGCAGGGCGGCGACCCGGGCCAGGGTGGACTTGCCGCAGCCACTGGGGCCGAGCAGGCCGACCGCCTCGCCCGGGGCGAGGGTCAGGGATGCGCCGCGGACGACGGGGGCGGCGCGGTCGTATCCGGCGGTGATGTCGCGCAGTTCGAGCACGGTCAGCTCTCCCTCTGGGGCGGCACCGGGAGCGTCGGCGGCAGTGGGTGGTGGCAGGCGACGCCGTCGCGCGGTGCGGGGAGCGTCGCGCAGGCGTCGGTGGCGCCCTCGCAGCGGGCGGCGAACGCGCAGCCGGCCGGCAGGTCGCCGAGCTCGGGCGGCATCCCGGGGATGGGGGTGAAGGCGCGGTCGGGCAGCGCGTCCAGCAGGCCGCGGGCGTAGGGGTGGCGGGGGCCGGGGGCGCCGAAGAACCGTCGGGCGTCGGCGAGTTCGACGATCCGGCCGGCGTACATCACGGCGACCCGGTCGGCGATCCGCTCGGCCGCCCGGAGGTCGTGGGTGATCATCAGCAGCGCGCGGCCGGCGCCGGCGGGTGCGGACGGGTCGGGCCGGGACGGGGCGGCGAGGTGGCGGCGGAGTTCGTCGACGGTGCGGTCCACCAGGTCGCGGTCGAGTCCGGTGGTCGGCTCGTCGGCGAGCAGGAGGGGGGCGTCGCCGGACAGGGCGAGCGCGGTGGCGGCGCGCTGGGCGAGGCCGCCGGAGAGCTGGTGCGGGTGGCGGTCGAGGTGGTCGGCGGGGAAGGCGGCGCGTTCCGCGGCCCGTTCGGCGACCGCGCGCAGTCCGGGGCCGCGCGGGGTGCCGGTCAATTCCCGTACGGTCTCCTCCAGTTGGGCGCGGACGGTGCGGACGGGGGTGAGGTGGGCGGCCGGGCTCTGTGGGATCAGGCCGATCCGGCGGCCGCGGACGGACCGGGCGAGCTCGGCCTCGGAGGCGGTGAGCAGGTCGGTCGCGCCGTGGGCGTCGGCGAGGTGCGCGGTCCCGGTGGCCTCGGCGTTGCCGGGCAGCAGGCCGAGGAGCGCGGAGGCCAGGACGGACTTGCCGCAGCCGCTCTCGCCGACGAGAACCAGGCATTCGCCCGGCGCCAGGTCGAAGGCGGCGTCGGTGACCGCGGCGACGGAGCGTCCGCCGGACATCCTGAAGCGGACGGTCAGCCCGCGCACGGAGAGGAGCGGCGCCTCGGTGACCAGGTCGGCTTCGTTCACAGCGTCAGCTCCGATCGGCGGCGCGGGTTGAGCCGTTCCCGCCAGGCGCCGGCCAGGCCCGCGACGGCGAGGGTGGGGACGATGATGAACAGGCCGGGGAAGAGGGTGGGCCACCAGTCGCCGGCCAGGAGGGAGCTGCGGGCGGCGTTGGCCATGATGCCCAGGCTCGCCTCGTGGGCGGGCAGCCCGAGGCCGAGGAAGGACAGGGCGGACTCGTGCCAGATGGCGTGCGGCACCATCAGGACGGCGGCGAGGCCGGCCTGCGGCAGTACGCCGGGCAGGAGGTGACGGGTCGTCACCCGCCAGCGGGAGGCGCCGCCGGACAGGGCCGCGTCGAGGTAGGGCCGGGAGCGCAGCGAGAGCACCTCGGCGCGGACGATCCGGGCGGTGGAGAGCCAGTGGGTGAGCGCCACCGAGATGATCACCGGCCAGACGCCGGGGCGGAACATGGCGACGATGAAGATGCCGAGCAGCAGGTGTGGCACCGAGGAGAAGAGGTCGACCAGGCGCATCACGGTGCGGTCGACCCAGCCGCCGAGCGCGCCGGCCAGTGCGCCGACGGCGGTGCCGATGACGGTGGCGACCAGCGCGGCGACCACGCCGACCAGCAGCGAGACCCGCAGTCCGTAGACGCAGCGGAGCAGCAGGTCGCGGCCGACCTCGTCGGTGCCGAACGGGTGGGCGGCGGACGGCGGTTGGAGCTTGGCGGCCAGGTCGACGGCCTGCCGGTCCAGGGGGAACAGCAGCGGCACGAGGACGACGGCGAGGACGATCACGGCGAGCAGCGCGAGGCAGGTGCGGAGCCGGCGGGCGTGCCGCGGTGCCTTGGTGGACGTGGCGGGCCTCGTGGGTGTCGTGGGCGTGCTGGTCGTGGTGGTGCTAGCCATCGAATCCCACCCTCGGGTCGGCCAGTCCGTAGAGCAGGTCGGAGAGCAGGTTGCCGGCGAGGACGGCGGTGGTGGCGAGCACCGTGAGCGCGGCCAGCAGAGGGAAGTCGACGCTGGTGGCGGCCTGGACGGTGGCGGCGGCGATGCCGGGCCAGCTGAAGACGGTCTCCACCAGGAGGGCGCCGGTGATGAGTTCGGGTACCCGGGAGCCGATGAGGGTGAGCACCGGGAGCAGGCCGGAGCGCAGGGCGTGGTGGAGCAGGACGGTGCGCTCGCGCAGTCCGCGGGCGCGGGCGCCGCGCACCGGGTCCTCGTCGAGTGCGTCGCCGACGCCCTGGCGGACGTAGAGCACGAACCACGGGAGTTGGGAGACGGCCAGCACCAGGGTTGGCAGTGCGAGGTGGCGGGCGATCTGGTCGGCGGTGACGAGTTGGCTGCCGGTGTCGGTGAGGCCGCCGGCCGGGAGGATGCCCAGTTTGAGCGCGCCGAGCCAGACCACGAGCAGGCCGAGCCAGTACGGCGGGGCGGCCTCCAGGACGTAGGCGACGGAGGTGACGGCGCGGTCGAGGGCGCCGCCGCGGCGCCGGGCGGCCAGTACGCCGAGGACGGTGCCGGCGAGCACCGCGAGGGCGAAGGCCAGCGCGCACAACAGCAGGGACCAGCCCAGGCGTTCGCCGATGACCTGGGAGACGGGGGCGCGCAGGCTGGTGGAGTCGCCGAGGTCGCCGGTGAGGGCGTGGGTGAGCCAGTGCCACCAACGGGTCAGCAGGGGTTGGTCGACGCCCAGGTTGTGCCGGAGTTGGTCGAGGTTCTCCTGGGAGGCGGTGAGCCCGGCGCTGCCGGCGTAGGCGCGTACCGGGTCGAACGGCGAGGCCGCGGCGATGGCGAACACCCCGAGGGTGACGGCGAGGAGGACGGGCACGGCGGTCAGCGCCCGCCGTGCCGTCATCCGTGCCATCGGCCCCCAGGGCAAGGGGCGGTGGCGCGTGGTCACTTGGTGGGCTGCCAGTCCTCGACGTTCCACCAGGGGCCGGAGGCCAGTCCGTGGTCGTGTGGTTCGACCTGGGTGGTGAGGTCCTTCCAGCGCTTGTCGGTGACGTAGACGTGGTCGACGTGGGTGAGGAAGACGTAGGCCGGGTCCTTGGCGAGTTCGCGCTGGACGGCGTCGTAGGCGGCCTTGCGGGTCTGGCGGTCGTCGGTGCGGCGGGCCGCGACGAGTTGGTCGTCGACGGTCTTGTTGGCGTACCGGGACATGTTGTTGAAGCCGTCGCCGGCGAGCGAGGAGTGCAGCAGCAGGTACTGGTCGAAGTCGGGGTCGGCGGGGCTGCCGCCGCCGGCGAGGACGGCGTCCTGCTTCATGTTGGGCTCGATGGCCTCCCAGGTGCCGGACTCGACCTTGGCCTCGATGCCGGCCTTCTTGGCGTCGGAGGCGAAGGCGAGGGCGTGCTCCTGGCGGAGCTTGTCACCGGAGAGGTACCAGAGGGTGAAGGAGGCGCGCTTCCCGTCCTTGGCGCGGATGCCGTCGGGGCCCTCCTTCCAGCCGGCGTCGTCGAGGAGGTGTCGGGCCTTGGTGAGGTCGTGGGGGCGCTCGGTGCCCTTGGCGAACCAGGGGCTGTCGGTGGGGACGGGCCCGTAGGCGGGCTTGCCGGCGCCGCTGAGGATGCCCTTGACCATGGCCTGGCGGTCGACGGCGAGGTCCAGTGCCTGGCGCACGGCCAGGTCGCCGGTGACGGGGTTGGCGGTGGGCAGGGTGACGTTGCGGTAGTCGAAGGTCTTGGCGGCCAGCGTGGTGCGGTTCTTGTCGCCCTTGAAGGTGGCGGCGAGTTCGGGCGGCAGGATGGCGCCGTCGAGGTCGCCGGAGCGCAGCCGGGTGGCCCGGATGTCGTCGTCCTTGATGATCGCCATGGTGAGGTGCTTCACCTTGGGTGCGCCGCCCCAGTAGTGGGGGTTGGCGGTGAAGGTGAGCTTCTCGCCCTTGGACCACTTGGTGAGGACGTAGGGTCCGGTGCCGACGGGGTGGGTGGTGAAGTCGCCGGTGTTGACGTCCTGTTGGCCGGCGATGTGCTGCGGCGCGATGGGCAGGACGGTGCGCTCGGCGAACGGCGCGTAGGGGTACTTCAGGTGGAAGACGACGGTCCGGTCGTCCTTCTTCTCGACCTTCTCCAGGGCGTCGAGTTCGGCCTTGGAGGCGTTGTTGGTCTTCTCGTCGAGGATGGTGGCGTAGGTGAAGACCACGTCGTCGGCGGTGAAGGGCTTGCCGTCGCTGAACTTCACGCCCTGGCGGAGGGTGTAGGTGTAGGTCTTCCCGCCGTCGGTGACCTTGGGCAGTTCGGCGGCGAGCGCGGGCGTCAGGCGCATGTCGGCGTCGTGGGTGAGCAGCCCGTCGAAGATCTTGGAGTTGCCGTCCTTGCCGTAGCCCAGCAGCGGGCTGAGCGTCTCCGGCTCGAAGGCGATGCCGACGACCGCGGTGTCGGTGGGCTTGCCGCTGCCCCGGCCCTCGTCCGGAGCGGCGCAGGCCGCCGCGGTGAGCGCCATGGTGGCCGCCAGCGCCGTGGCGGCCACTCGCCGTATGGACCGGGAGGTCATGCCCACACCCCTCTTGGAGATCGACTGTTGTTGCGAATGGCTCGCATTTGTGCGGTTGCCATTAAAGCAGTCGTAAAAGTGGGGTCATGAATCGGTCCCGGGTGGCCGGAATGCGTCGGTCCTCAACGGCCCGGCCGGGGCGTCAGGGGGTGCCGGTCACCAGTCTCAGGTTCCACTTCTGGAGGGGCTTGTCGATGGGTTGGAAGATGGTGACGGTGTCGCCGCCGGTGTCGCAGGTCGCCGCTCCGCCGCCGGAGTGCACCCCGATGGCCTTCGGGGCGCCGGGCTGGGTGACGTAGGAGCCGCCCGAATCCCCGGCCGCCGAGCAGGCGTTGGTGAAGGAGAGCCCGGAGATGACGGTGTTGCCGTAGTCGACGGTCTGGTCGGTGCGGGTGATCTCGCCGCAGTGCCAGCCGCTGGTCTGGCCGGAGTGGCAGATCGACATTCCGACGATGCCCTGTTGGGAGCCGGTGACGGTGACCGGGGTGCCGCCCTGGCCGGCGACCTTCGGGCTCAGTTGCCAGCCCGGCTGGTCGACCGCCACCAACCCGAAGTCGCCCTCGTAGCCGTTGACGCTGTGCGTGCCCTGCGGGTTGGAGGTGCCCAGCCGGGTGCCGTCCTTGCCGAACGCGGGCTGATTGGCCTTGAGGGTGCAGTGACCGGCCGTCACGAAGCCGCGGGCGCCGCCGGCGCCGGTCACCGAGAAGCCGATGGAGCAGATCCCGTCGGCGCCGGGCATCCAGCGCTCGCCACCGACGACGGTGCCGTTCTGCTGGCGCGGCGCCTGGTCGTCGCGCTCGACGGTGACCGGGACCCGTGAGCGGGCGGCGAGTTGGCGCACCGCGCTCTCGAAGCCGGCGGTGCGCAGGGTGCGGGTGGAGCGGTCGACGCGCACCGCCACCGCGTTGGCGCGCTCGTCGATGCCCCAGCCGGTGACGCCCGGGACGCCCCGGCCGGCCTGGTCGGCGATCTGCCGGACCACCCCGCGGAGCGTCGCCCGGCTGTGCCGGACGGTCCGCGGCAGCGCGCCGGCGGCCCGCACCCGGCGGGCGTCGGCGGGGCCGGTGACGGCGACCACGAGGCGGCCGGCCGCCTTGTCGAACCACATCCCGGCGGGCGGCGCGGCCAGCGCCCGGCGCACCGCGAGGGCGGCCTGCTGCGCCTGGGCCTCCTGCGCGAGCCGGGTCCTGGCCTGGGCCGACGACAGCCCGAGGTCCCGGCGCATCGCGTCGAGCATGCTGGCGCGCGAGGCGGGCTTCGGGCTGGGATCGGAGTGCGGCAGGGCCCGCGCCGGGCCGGTCGGGACGACGGCCGCCAACACGGCGGCGGCCGCCGCGCTGACGAGGGTGGCCTGGGAGGTGCGGCGTTCCATCGGGGTCTCCTCGCGGTGTCGAGTACACGTCGGGCCCGGACTCGGACGTGCAACGAGACTCGTCGACACCGTGGCGGGCAGCACCAGGGAGCCGGTCGGCACCCACGCCCGCCGAGTTCCTCCGCGCACCCTCAAGTCCCCGCCGTCCGCGGCCCGGTCGGGATCGGCGCACCACCGGGGGCACCGCGGAACGTCCCCTGCTCGGCCGCCGCCATCCGGGAGCCGGGACACCTGAATGTCCGTCATACGGGGTGGCGGGGGTGCGTGCTGCGACCGTGCCGGAGGGGCGGGGCGCCCGGGAGTCGGACGGACGGGGCCAGGGCCTCCCAGGTGAGATCGCGGGTCGGGCAGGGTCGGGCCGGGGTGGGCCGCTCAGAAGTCCCCGCCGAAGCCCCCGTCTCCCCCGCCGCCGAAGTCGCCGCCGCCGAAACCGCCCCCGAAGTCACCGGGGTCGAAGTCGGCGCCCGTGACGTCGCCGCCCTCGGCACCCCCGTAGCCGCCGAAGTCGGCGCCGTAGGCGGGGGTGGTCATCATCATGTGGCCGAGCGCGGTGCCGACGAGGAGGCCGGGGAGCAGGCCGCCGCCGAAGTAGCCGCCGGCCCAAGGGGCGTAGGCCGGGCCCGCGTCCCAGTAGGGACGGTCGCCCTGGGGGGTGCGGACCGTACGGGCCAGCGGTTCGCGCCCGTCCGCCAGGCGACTCTGGTCGGCGGCGCAGACCGGGACGGTGCGCGGGGTGCCACCGGGCGGGGCCCAGGTGGCGTCGGCGATCGACGGGCCGTGCCGGGGGTCGAAGAAGCACGGCAGCCGGCGCTCGGGCAGCGGCCGGCCCTCGCGGCGGGCGGCGAGGGTGGCGAGGGCGAACCGGCCCTCGTCCAGCTCCTTGGTCACCGCCTGGACGTCGCCGGGGTGTTCGGCCGAGGCCATCGCCGACTTGGCGTCCTCGTAGGCGTCCAGGGCGTGGGCGTAGTCGGCGCGCATCGCGTCGTCGGCGCCGGGCTCGCCCGGGTCGAAGTCCAGCCGGTCCAGCTCCTCGCCGAAGGCGGTGATGTCCTCGTCGACCACGACCCGCAGGTCTTCGAGGGCGGCGCGCTCCTCCTCGGCCCGCTTGCGGCGGTTGCGGCGGGCGATGGCGTAGGCGCCACCGCCGCCGATGGCGATCAGCGCGCCGAGGCCGACGACGGTGCCGGTGTCGATGCCGCCGCCGGTGCCGCCCCAGGAGGCCGGGGCGTGGCCGCGGGCCTCGGTGGTGGCGGTGTCGACGAAGCTGTTGAGGCGCTCGGAGACGGTGGGGTACTGGGAGCGCTTGACGGCGCCGACGAGGTTCTGGACGGCGGTGCGCGGCATCACCCGGGGGTCGGCGCCGGCGTTGAAGCCGTCGCCGAACTCCACGGCGTAGACGCCGCTGATGCCGACCTTGGTGCGCAGGTCCCGGAGCAGCGTGGACGGCTGGTAGTCGGAGGTGCGGGGCAGGACGGCGACGAAGACCGGCTTGCCGGAGTCCTTGATCTTCTTGGCCAGGGCGTCCGCCTGGCTGGCCGAAAACTGACCCGAGGCGCGGGGGTCGACGTAGACGGGGCCCTTTCGCAGGGCGGCGGCCGCCTCGTCCAGTCCACCTGCGGCGTGTGCACCGGGTGCGGCCGCGGTGACCATCGCGAGGAGGGCGGCCAGCAGCAGGAGCACCGGTCCGATCAGCACACGGCGGGAGGCGGTCTTCATGGCTCCGACGCTACCCGAACCGCACTTTCAAGACACCCTCGCCAGTTTACGAATTCTTTACTGATCGCCGCGGTGTGCCGGGCAGTATCGCGCCCCGTGCGGGCCCTGTCGCGCCGGAGCTGCCCATGCAGGTGGTCGCCGGGCGCGGCTTTTTGATGATCAAGGTCGCCGGGGATGTTCCGGCTCACCCCTCCCCGAGGAAAGGAGGACACGATGAGCAGGGTCGCCGAGGCGGCGAACTCCCTCGCCATCGCCGTCGCCGCCACCGCGGTCGGCTGCACGCTGGTCCTCGAACTGGCCCCCACCCACCACGCAGACACCGGGCGGCCCACCACCCCCGCCCGCGCGAGCACCGCCGGCCGCGCCGCCGTCGCCCACGACGGGGCGCCGCGCCCGGACGGCCCCGGCGGCCCGGCGGCCCGGGCCGCGACCGCCGCGCTCGGGAGCCTCACCGGCCCCCGGCCCGAGGCGGCACCCCCCGGCGCCGGCCGGATCCGGATCACCGCACCCGCCGGCCCGATGAGCCTGCGGCCCAACGGCAGCTTCCCGGTCACCTGGACCAACACCACCGGCAGCGAGGTGGACGTCTGGCTCAGCGCCGCCGCCGGCCACGGCCGCATACAACGCGTGGCCCTGGTCTCCCCCAAGGCCGGCGCCGCCGCATCGGGCGAGGCCCTGGTGACCCTCCCCGCGGTCCCGCCCGGCTCGAAGTACGCCCTGGAGGTGGCCGCGGGGGACCACACCACGACCGCCTTCAGTCGACCGTTCGCGATCACCAACTGAGGGGGCGGGAGGGGAGTTGGGGGGAGTGTTTCGGTTTTCTGCGGCGCGGCCGGGCCATTCGGTCCGGCCGCGCCGTCGCGGTAGCGGTAGCGGTAGCGGCCCGATGCGCCCGTGCCAACTGGTCTGGCCGGCGCGGGAGTTAGCTCACCGGATCGGTCGCCCCCTCTTCTCTACGGTGCCGCCAGGTCCGCCAGCTCCGCCAGTGCCTGTCGGTGGCGTCCCGGGGTGCCGAGGGCGAGCTCGTCGGCCTTGGCGCGCTTGAGGTAGAGATGCGCCGGGTGTTCCCAGGTCATGCCGAGGCCGCCGTGGAGTTGGATGCACTCCTCGGCGGCGCGGACGGCCACCGGGGCGCAGAAGGACTGGGCCACGGCGACCGCCAGTGGCGCCTCGGGGCCGTTGCCGGACAGGGCGTCGGCGGCGTTGCGGGCGGCGGCCCGGGCCGAGGCGACGTCGAGCCAGAGGGCGGCCATGCGGTGTTTGAGGGCCTGGAACGAGCCTACGGGGCGGCCGAATTGGGTGCGCTCGCCGGTGTACCGCACGGTTTCGGCCAGGCACCAGTCGGCGAGGCCGAGTTGTTCCGAGGCGAGGAGTCCGGCGCCGGTGAGCAGTGCGCGGTCGAGCGCGGCGCGGGCCCGGTCGCCGCGGGCCAGGAGGCGGCCGGCGGCGGCGTCGAGGGTGAGGTGGCCCAGGGGGCGGGTGAGGTCGAGCGGGGTGATCGGCTCGGCGCGCACCCCGTCCGCGGCGGCGTCGACCGCGTGCAGCTCCGGTCCGTCGGGGCCCTCGGCCGGGACGAACAGCAGCCCGGCGCCGGCGACGTCCGCGACCGAGGTGACGCGCCCGGTGAGCCGGCCGGCGGCGTCCGCCCGTACGGGGGCCGGGCCGGTGTCGCCGGGGGCGGTGGTCAGCGGGACGGCGAGCGTCCCGAGCGCCCGGCCCTCGGCGAGCGCGGCCAGGGGCTCGGCGACCTCCGCGCGGTCGGTGTCGCAGCCGAGGAGGGCGGTGACCGCGAGGATCGAGCTGGTGAGGTACGGCACGGGGGCCATGGCGCGACCCAGTTCTTCGAGGACGACGGCGGCCTCGCGGGCGGTCGCGCCGGCGCCGCCGAGCTTCTCCGGAACCAGCAGGCCGGTGACGCCGATCTCGGTGGCCAACGCCCGCCACAGGCCCGGGTCGTGGGGCCGGCCGGTCTCCAGGCCGGCGAGCACGGTGGCCGGATCGCAGCGGTCGGCGAGCAGGGCCCGTACGGCGGCGCGCAGGGCGTCCTCCTCCGCGGTGTAGAGGAGGTCCGGTTCGGGGGCGGAGGTCGTGGGGGTCATCGGGGGAGGTCCTTCCACGCGATGTCCTTGTCGGTGCGCGGTTCGGGCGGGAGGCCCAGGACGCGCTCGGCGACGATGTTGAGCAGCACTTCGGAGGTGCCTCCCTCGATGGAGTTCCCCTTGGCGCGCAGGTAGCGGTAGCCGGCCTCGCGGCCGGTGAAGTCGACGCCCTCCGGGCGGCGCAGCGTCCAGTCGTCGTAGGTGAGTCCGGCCTCGCCGCGGAACTCCACCTCCCAGCCGCTGATCTGCTGGGCGAGACGGGCGAAGGCCAGCTTCATGCCGCTGCCCTCGGGGCCGGGTTGGCCCCTGGTCAGTTGCTGGCGCAGCCGTTCGCCGGTGAGGCGGGCGACCTCGGCGTCCACCCAGAGTTTCAGCAGGCGTTGGTGGAGATCGTGGGTGCGCAGTTCGGGGTGGTCGCGCCAGGCGGTCGCGGCCACCTTGATCATTCCGCCCTCGCGCGGGGTGCGGGCGCCGCCGATGGCGACCCGTTCGTTCATCAGCGTGGTCCGGGCGACCTGCCAGCCGTCGCCGACCGCGCCGAGGCGGTGGGCGTCGGGGATGCGGACGCCGGTGAGAAAGACCTCGTTGAACTCCGCCTCGCCGGTGATCTGGCGCAGCGGACGCACCTCGACGCCGGGGTCGGTCATGTCGCAGACGAAGTACGTCAGTCCGCGGTGCTTGGGCACGGCCGGGTCGGTGCGGGCGACCAGGATCGCCCAGCGCGCCAGGTGGGCGCTGGAGGTCCAGACCTTCTGGCCGTCGACCAGCCAGTTCCCGTCGGCGTCCGGGACGGCGCGGGTGGCGAGCGCGGCGAGGTCGGAGCCGGCGCCGGGCTCGCTGAACAGTTGGCACCACACCTCCTCGCCGGTCCACAGCGGTCGCAGGAAGCGCCGCTTCTGTTCCTCGGTGCCGTAGCGGAGGATGGTCGGCGCGGCCATGCCGAGGCCGATGCCGATCCGGCCGGGGTCGTTGTCCGGGGCGTCGGCGGCCGCCAACTCGGCGTCCACGACGGCCTGGAGGGCGCGCGGGGCGTCCAGGCCGCCGAGCCCCTTGGGGAAGTGGACCCAGGCGAGGCCGGCGTCGAAGCGGGCGCGCAGGAAGTCCAACCGGTCGGTGGTGCCCGGGGGGACGGTGGCGAGCAGGTCGGCGGTGCGGCGGCGCAGGTCGGCGGCGTCGGTCATCGGCTCTCCCCCGTTCCGGGGACCACCACGAGGCGGCCGACGGAGTCCCCGTCGGCGACCCGCTGGACGGCATCGGCGGCGTCGGCCAGCGGGACCCGCCCGCCGATCAGCGGCTTGACCGCGCCCTGGGCCGCCAGCTTGGTCAGCTCCTCGTGGCAGGCGTCGACGGCGGCCGGGTCCTTGGTGTTGTAGAGGCCCCAATGCAGGCCCAGGATCGCGTAGTTCTTGACCAGGGCGTGGTTGAGGCCGGGGGTGGGGATGGCGCCGCCGGCGAAGCCGACGACGACGATCCGGCCCTCGAAGGCGATGCACTTGGTGGACTTGGCGTAGGCGTCGCCGCCCACCGGGTCGTAGACCACGTCGGCGCCGCGCCCGTCGGTGGCGTCCTTGACCGCGGCGACGAGGTCGTCGGTGCGTCGGTCGAGCACCAGGTCGCAGCCCAACTCGCGGGCGGCGCGGGCCTTTTCGGGGCCGCCGACGACGCCGATGACCCGGGCGCCGGTGGCCTTGCCGAGTTGGACGGCGGCGCTGCCGACGCCCCCGGCGGCGGCGTGCACCAGCAGCGTCTCGCCCGCCTGGAGCCGGGCCCGGCGGTGCAGGCCGAACCAGCCGGTCTGGTAGCCGATGTGCAGCGCGGCGGCCTCGGCGTCGTCCAGCGCCTCGGGGGCCGGCCGGACGGTCGCGGCGTCGACCACCGCCAGCTCCGCGAAGCCGCCGCCGGGCAGCGCCGGTTGGGCCAGCACCCGCGCGCCGACCTCACCGGTCGCGCCCTCGCCCGCGGCCAGCACCTCGCCGCAGATCTCCACGCCGGGGGTGAACGGGAGCGGGGGCCGGACCTGGTACTGGCCCCGACACAGCAGCGCGTCGGGGAAGTTGACGCCGGCGGCCCGGACCCGCAGCAGCAGTTGGCCGGGGCCCGGCTGTGGATCGGGCACCTCCTCCAGCCGCATCACCGCTCGCGGCTCCCCGTTCGCGTGCACGCGCCATGCCTTCACCTGTTGCCTCCACAGACGTTGGGTCGACCGGGCCGGTGCGGGGCCGGATCCGGCCCTCGCCACGGGGCATACTAAGCGGTCGGTATCAGCGAAGGAACAGTTCCGGCCGGACCCGTAGGGGGCGCACCCGGCCACCCGCGGGCGGGCGCCTTCCTCAGCCGCCGCGCTGCGTCTACCCGCCGCGGAAGACGTCCCAGACGCCCGGGTCCTCGAACCCGAGCGCCCACAGCCCCCTCCCCCACACCCCGTACGCCGCCAACAGCGGCAGTTGGGCCCGGACGCCGCGGGCGTCCTGGTACCAGACCTCGTGGTGCTCGCCGTCTTGTTCGTAGCGGAAGTGCGGGGTGCCGGAGGCCGCGTCGAAGGCGTAGCGGGCGCCCACCCGCTTGCGCAGCGCCTCGGCCTCCCACCACGTCCGGTGGGTGGCGCGCCGGCCGCTGCCGGGCACCCAGTCCCAGCCGTAGCCCGGGAAGGCCAACTCGATCCGGTCGCGCGGGATATCGGCGGTGGCCTGCCGCAGGATCTGCGCGTACCAGTCCTTCGAGGAGAGCGGTCCCGGCTCGCCCATGGACCAGTGCAGGTCGTAGCCCATGTACCGCACGGTGTCGGCGAGCGCGCCCAGCCGGCGGTAGTCGAAGGCCGGGTGCGCGGGCATCACCGTCACCACGCACGTCTTGCCGCGCCGGTGCAGCCGGGCGCACAGCTCGCCGACGAGCGCGACGTAGCCGCTGCGCACCCGCTGACGGGTCGCCGCGTCGCCGGTGACGGCCATGGTTTCGTAGTCCAGGTCGATGCCGTCGTAGTCCTGGCTGCGGACCACCGCCAGCAGCGCGTCGAGGTGGGCCCGGCGGCGGGCCGGGTCGTGCAGCAGCGCCGCCATGGCCGCGGCGTCCGGCGCCTCGGTCACCGTCGGCACGACCGCGAGGCCCGCGCGGTGCAGCCCCGCCACGAAGTCCGGCCGGACGGCGCCGGGTCGGCCGGTGACCGCGCGCCCGGAGGTGGTCTCGTACCAGAAGGGGCTGACGGTGCGGAGCTGATCGGCGTGGGCCAGCGCGTCCCGGTAGGCGCCGTCGACGTCGCCCCAGAACGGCAACCAGGCCGACATCCGCGCCCGTTGCTCCCCCGGCCGGACCGCCCCGACCGCCGCGGACGACGGCACCGCGCCCGCCATCAACACCGCAGCCAGCAGCCACGCCCCACCGGACCGTCCCGGGAACCGCCATCCTCGTCTCATGTCCCGAGCGTGGCCCGTGACGGCGCCCGGTGCGCCGCCTACGGGGCCGAATGGCGCTCCGGGGCGGGCCCGTTGGGGGAGGCCCTACGGTGCGCCGCCGCCGTCGAGGAGGCGGCGGAGTCGGTGAGCCCGGGCCTCGGCGGTGCCGGGCGGAAAGCGGCGCAGGCGCGGGCGGCGGCAAGGGGCCCGTCGGTCAGGTGGTGGCGGGGCGTGGGGTGTGGTTGTCGGGGGTGGTCTGGTCGATCCAGCCGGCGGCCAGGGCCTCGGCGAGTGAGAAGCGGTCGTGGGCGAGGGCGGCGCAGGTGGCGGCGGTCATCCGCAGGACGGTGTCGGGGTGGGGGGCGGGGCCGTCGGCGTAGTGGGGGGCGGTCGGGTCGTCCGGGTCGAGGACGATGTGGAAGGCGCCCTCGTCCAGGGCGATGTCGATGACCCGCACCGGTGTGTCCGCGAAGTGCCGGGCGAGGCGGGTCAGCAGCGGGACGGCGAACCAGTGGGCGCGGACCGCGTCGGTGGGGCGCTGCTCGTCGAGCGCGGGGGCGCCCCAGTCGGCGAGCGCGGCGAGGACGGGGAGCAACGCCCGGCCGCGCGGGGTGAGTTCGTAGACCGAGGCGGTGCTGGGCCGGGGGAGCCGGCGGCGGGTCAGCAGGTCGTCGCGCTCCATGTCCTTCAGGCGGGAGGCGAGCATGTCCGTACTGACGCCGGGGAGGTCGGCGTGGAGGTCGGTGTAGCGCCGGGGGCCGCCGAGCAGCTCCCGAGCGATCAGCAGCGTCCATCGGTCGCCCACGGCGTCCAGGGCCCGGGCGACGGCGCAGTACTGGTCATAACTTCGGCGCGGCATGACACCAGCATAGACATGTGATTGGATTTTCCAAGTTGGAAGTTGGGAAAACCAAGTACGGTGTCGAGTGCTACCGCGACCCGCGGTGGGCGCAGGAAGCGGGAGGCCGCCGCATGCAGTTCAAGCAGTCCAGCAAGATGTCCGACGTCTGCTACGAGATCCGCGGACCGGTGATCGAGCACGCGGACGCGCTGGAGGAGTCCGGCCACAGCGTGCTGCGGCTGAACACCGGCAATCCGGCACTGTTCGGCTTCGAGTGTCCCGAGGAGATCCTCCAGGACGTGATGCGCAACCTCTCCCGCGCGCACGGCTACACGGAGTCCCGGGGCATCCTCTCCGCCCGCCGCGCGGTGGCCCAGCGCTACCAGGAGGCCGGGCTGACGGAGGTGGGCGTCGACGACATCTACCTCGGCAACGGCGTCTCGGAGCTGATCTCCATGGCCGTGCAGGCGCTGCTGGAGGACGGCGACGAAGTCCTCATCCCCGCGCCGGACTTCCCGCTGTGGACGGCGGTCACCTCGCTCGCCGGCGGGAAGCCGGTGCACTACGTGTGCGACGAGTCCGCCGACTGGCTGCCGGACCTCGACGACCTGGCCTCGAAGATCACCGACCGGACCCGCGCGCTGGTCATCATCAACCCCAACAACCCCACCGGCGCGGTCTATCCGCGCGAGGTGCTGGAGGGCATGCTCGACCTGGCCCGCCGCCACCAACTGATGGTCTTCGCCGACGAGATCTACGACCGGATCGTCTACGACGACGCGGTCCACCACCACGCCGCGGTCCTCGCCCCGGACGTGGTCTGCCTGACCTTCAGCGGCCTGTCCAAGGCGTACCGGGTGGCCGGGTTCCGCTCCGGTTGGCTGGTGGTCTCCGGCCCCAAGGAGCACGCGGCGGACTACCTGGAGGGACTGGACACCCTCGCCTCCATGCGGCTGTGCCCCAACGCCCCGGCGCAGTACGCCATTCAGGCCGCGCTCGGTGGCCGGCAGACCATCACGGACCTGGTGCTCCCCGGCGGCCGGCTGCGCGAGCAGCGCGACCGGGCCTGGGAGCGCCTCAACGAGATCCCGGGCGTGAGCTGCGTCAAGCCCAAGGGTGCGCTCTACGCCTTCCCGCGCCTGGACCCGGCGGTCCACAAGATCCACGACGACGAGAAGTTCGTCCTCGACCTGCTGCTGCGGGAGAAGATCCAGGTCGTCCAGGGCACCGGCTTCAACTGGCCGCGCCCGGACCACTTCCGGATCCTCACCCTGCCGCACGCCGACGACCTCGACGCGGCGATCAGCCGGATCGGGCGCTTCCTCGCCGGGTACCGGCAGTAGCGGCGCCCCGCGGCCGGGAGGGCGGACGCGCTCCCGGCCGCGGCCCCGCGACACCCGAACGGGCGTACCAATTTCCCCGGCCGCCCGCCCCCTCCTCACCTGGCCGGTCCCCCACCCCGGGCGGTCCGCAGCGGGCAGGCGCTCTTGAGCGGACCGCCCGCAACGGCTTAGGTGGAGGGCGGCAATCCAGCCGCCGCCCCGGAGGGGAAGGGAAGCGATGCCCGTACGACCGGCAGTGTCGGAAGCGGAACTTGAGGCCCACCTGCGCGGGATCTGTTTCAAAACGGGTCCCCCGCGCCACATAGGCGTCGAGATCGAGCTTCTGGTGCACGACGCCCGCAACCCCCGATGTCCGGTCCCACCGACCCGGATGCACGCGGCGCAAGACGCCCTGCGCGCCCTGCCGCTGCACTCCGCCCTCACCTTCGAACCCGGCGGTCAGCTGGAGCTCAGCTCGCTGCCCGCCGATTCCCTCACCGCCTGCGTCGAGGCGGTGAGGGCCGATCTCGCCCGAATCCGCCCCGTCCTACGGGAGTTGGGCCTGGAGCTCTCGGGCCACGGCCACAACCCCTGGCACCCCCCGCGGCGGGTGCTGAGGGCTCCCCGTTACGACGCCATGGAGGCGTACTTCGACCGGCGCAACCCGGCCGGCCGGTCCATGATGTGCGGCACCGCCTCCGTCCAGGTCTGTCTGGACGCCGGCCACGAGGAGCCGGGGCCGCTGGGGTTCGGCCGGCGCTGGCTGCTGGCGCACCTGCTGGGCGCGGTGTTGGCCGCCGCGTTCGCCAACTCCCCGCTCGCCGAGGGGTGTCCGACCGGTTACCGCACCACCCGCCAGGCCATCTGGGCGCAGCTCGACCCGGGCCGCACGCTCGCCCCGCCCCAGGACGCCGACCCGCGCGCCGCGTGGGCCCGTTACGCGCTGGACGCCCAGGTGATGTGCGTCCGGCGCCCGGACGGCCCCTGGGACGCGCCGGAGGGGCTGACCTTCCGCGAGTGGCTGCGCACCGGCGTGCCCCGGCCGCCGACCCGGGAGGACCTGGACTACCACCTCACCACCCTGTTCCCGCCGGTGCGACCGCGCGGTCATCTGGAGCTGCGGATGATCGACGCGCAGCCGGGGCCGGACGGGTGGATCGTGCCGTTGGCCGTCACCGCCGCGCTGTTCGACGACCCGGCGGCCGCCGAGTTCGCCTACCGCACCGTCAAGCCGCTTGCGGAGACCGCCGGTTGGCGTCCACCGCCGGGTAATCCGCTGTGGCGGACCGCGGCCCGGGCCGGTCTGACCGACCCCGAACTGCATGCGGCCGCGGTGGCCTGCTTCGGCGCGGCGCAGGAGGCGCTGCCGCGGCTCGGCGCCGCCCCGGGAATCCGGGCGGCGGTCGCGGAGTTCACCGAACGCTATGTGGCGCGTGGCCGGTGCCCCGCCGACGACCAGCTCGACGCGCTGGTCGCGACGGACGCCGGTGGCGACCCGGACCCGGCCGGCGACGTGCCCGGCACCGCGGCCAGGGGCCGCCCCCTCCTCGGGAAGGACAGTCAGTGACCATGGACCCCGAGCCGTTCCGGGAGCGGGCCGCCGCGGCGCTGCTCGCCGCCCGCGACCGCACCCGCCTGCTGACCACCAGCGTCGAGGACCCCGACCTGGTCGCCCAGCACTCCCCGTTGATGTCGCCCCTGGTGTGGGACCTGGCGCACATCGGCAATCAGGAGGAGCAGTGGCTGCTGCGCGCCGTCGGCGGCCGCGACCCGCTGCGCCCGGACATCGACTCGCTCTACGACGCCTTCGAGCACCCGCGCGCCGAGCGCCCCTCGCTGCCGCTGCTCGACCCGGCCGAGGCCCGCGGCTATGTCGCCGAGGTGCGCGGCCGGGTGCTGGACGTCCTGGAGCGCACCGCGCTGCACGGCGGCCCGCTGCACTCCGCCGGCTTCGCCTTCGGAATGATCGCCCAGCACGAACAGCAGCACGACGAAACGATGTTGATCACCCATCAGCTGCGGAAGGGCCCGCCGGTGCTGAGCGCGCCGGAGCCGCCGCCCGCGCCCGACGGTCCGCTGCCGGCCGAGGTCCTCGTCCCCGGCGGCCCGTTCCTGATGGGCACCTCCACCGAGCCGTGGGCGCTGGACAACGAACGTCCGGCGCACGAGCGGACGGTGCCGCCGTTCTTCCTCGACACCACCCCGGTCAGCAACGCCGCCTACCAGCGCTTCCTCGACGACGGCGGCTACGAGGACCCGCGGTGGTGGGCGCCGGAGGGCTGGGCCCAGGTGTGCGAACAC
Organism: Streptomyces sp. NPDC057743; assembly: GCF_042798755.1. Classification (NCBI taxonomy): domain Bacteria; kingdom Bacillati; phylum Actinomycetota; class Actinomycetes; order Kitasatosporales; family Streptomycetaceae; genus Streptomyces; species Streptomyces sp. NPDC057743. The sequence goes on along the minus strand of NZ_JBHVJX010000040.1, from coordinate 43,306 downwards.
CGGCTGCGGGCCCCGCTGTTCTGGCGCCGCGAGGGGCGGCAGTGGCTGCGCCGCCGGTTCGGGTTGACCGAGCCGGTGCCGCCGAACGAGCCGGTGCTGCACGTCAGTTGGTACGAGGCGGACGCCTACGCGCGGTGGGCCGGCCGGCGGCTGCCCACCGAGGCCGAGTGGGAGAAGGCCGCCCGCCACGACCCGGACTCCGGGCGGGTCAGGCGCTACCCCTGGGGCGACGCGGACCCGACCCCTCAGCGCGCCAACCTCGGGCAGCGGCACCTGCGGCCGGCCCCGGTCGGCAGCTACCCCGAAGGCGCCTCGCCGCTCGGCGTCCGCCAACTCATCGGCGACGTCTGGGAGTGGACGGCCAGCGACTTCCTGCCCTATCCCGGCTTCGCCGCCTTCCCCTACCGCGAGTACTCCGAGGTGTTCTTCGGCGGCCCGTACAAGGTGCTGCGCGGCGGCTCGTTCGGCGTCGACCCGGTCGCCTGCCGCGGCACCTTCCGCAACTGGGACCTTCCGGTGCGGCGGCAGATCTTCTCCGGGTTCCGCACCGCCCGGGACGCCGACCCGGCGGCCGGGGGCGATGCCTGATGTGCCGTCATCTCGCCTATCTGGGGCCACAGATCCCGTTCGGAAGGGTGGTCCTGGAGCCGCCGCACGGTCTGTACCGGCAGTCCTGGGCGCCGCGCCACCAGCGGCACGGCACGGTCAACGCGGACGGCTTCGGCGTCGGCTGGTACGCGCCCGACGACCCGCTGCCGGCCCGCTACCGGCGGGCCGGCCCGATCTGGGCCGACGAGCAACTGCCCGACCTGGGGCGGGTGATCCGCTCCGGGGCGCTGCTGGCCGCCGTCCGGGACGCCACCGTGGCCGGGGCGGACGCCGAGGCGGCCGCCGCACCGTTCGCCGCCGGGCGGTACCTCTTCAGCCACAACGGCGCGGTGACCGGCTGGCCGGACACCATGGCACCGCTGGCCGCCGGGCTGCCCGCGCAGGAGCTGCTGCGGTTGGCGGCCCGCAACGACACCGCGTTCCTGTGGGCCCTGGTACAGCACCGGTTGGCCCGCGGCGACGACCCGGGCGAGGCGCTGGCCGAGACCGTCCGGGAGGTCGCCGAGGCCGCGCCCGGCTCCCGGCTCAATCTGCTGCTGACCGACGGCACCGGCATCGCGGCCACCACCTGGGGCGACACCCTGTTCCACCTGACCCTCCCCGACGGCGGCCGGGTCGTCGCCTCCGAGCCCTACGACACCTCCCCCCACTGGACCGAGGTCCCCGACCGCACGCTGCTGCGCGCCACCCGCACCGAGGTCCATCTCACCCCGCTCAAGGAGCCCGCAACGTGAGCCCCCTCAGCATCACCCGCACCCTGCCCCCCGATGCCACCGCGGCCGCGCTGCGCGCCGACGTCGCCGAGGGGCTGTCCCGCACGCCCAAGCAGCTGCCGCCGAAGTGGTTCTACGACGCCCGCGGCAGCGAGCTGTTCGACGAGATCACCACCCTCCCCGAGTACTACCCGACCCGCGCCGAGCGCGAGATCCTGCGCGCCACCGCGGACCGGATCGCCGCCACCGGCGCCCGCACCCTGATCGAGCTGGGCTCCGGCTCCTCCGACAAGACCCGCCACCTGCTGCGCGCCCTGACCGGGCTGCACAGCTATCTGCCCGTCGACGTCAGCGAGTCGGCGCTGCGGGCGGCCGGGGAGGCGCTGTTGGCCGAGCATCCGGGGCTGACCGTGCACGCCCTGGTCGCCGACTTCCAGCGGGGCCTGACGCTGCCGAAGACGCCCGGGCCGCGGCTGCTGGCGTTCCTCGGCGGCACCATCGGCAACCTGCTGCCGCAGGAGCGGGCCGCGTTCCTGGACTCCGTGCACGAACTGCTCGACCCCGGGGACGCGCTGCTGCTCGGCACCGACCTGGTCAAGGACGAGGCGACGCTGGTCGCCGCGTACGACGACGCGCGCGGGGTGACCGCCGCCTTCAACAAGAACGTCCTGGAGGTCATCAACCGGGAGTTGGGCGGCGACTTCGACCCGGCGGACTTCGAGCACGTCGCGCGGTGGAACGCGGAGCGGGAGTGGATCGAGATGCGGCTGCGGGCCCGCGACGACCTGACCGTCAAGATCCCCGGCGTCGATCTGGCGGTGCCGTTCGCGGCCGGCGAGGAGCTGCGCACCGAGGTCTCCGCGAAGTTCCGGGAGGACGGGGTGCGCTCCGAACTCGCGGCTGCCGGACTGAAGTTGACGGAGTGGTGGACCGACAGCGCCGGGCGGTACGCGCTGTCGCTGGCGCTGCGCATCTGACCGTTTCCGGCCGCCGGGTGCCCACCTCCCCGTCGATGTGGTTCGATGCCCCGATCGCACCTCCGTACGCGTAGCCGGGCGCGCCTCGCCGCGCGGGGGACCGGACGGGCTCGACGACAGGGGCAGGGCATGGGCACGGCGCTGGATCGGCGGAGTTTCCTCAGGGGCGCGGCGGGGCTGTCCGCCGCCGGGGTGCTGGCGGGCCTCGGCGGCGGGGGCACCGCGGTGGCCGCGGCACCGGCCACGGTCACCGCGCAGGACTGGATGTCCGCGCTCGGCGACGCCACGCCGGTGCAGCGGCTGACCGTCCCCGGCACCCACGACTCCGGCGCCCGGATCGGCGGCCCCTGGGTGGCCTGCCAGAACACCTCGATCGCCGAGCAACTAGCCTCGGGCATACGGTTCCTGGACGTCCGCTGCCGGGCCATCGACGGGGTCTTCGCGATCCACCACGGCGCGTTCTACCAGGAGTTGATGTTCGGCGATGTGCTCAACGCCTGCCGGGACTTCCTGCGGGCGCATCCGTCCGAGACCGTGTTGATGCGGGTCAAGCAGGAGTACTCGGAGGTCTCCGCCGAGGAGTTCCGCGGGATCTTCGGCAGCTATCTGGACGCCAAGGGGTACCGCTCGCTGTTCCGGCTGGATCCGGGGCTGCCGACGCTGGGGCAGTCCCGCGGCCGGGTCGTGCTGCTGGCGGACGCCGACGGGCTGGGCGGGGTGCGGTACGCCGACCCGGCGCTCTTCGACATCCAGGACGACTACATGACCGAGCCGATCGGGAAGTACCCCGAGGTCGAGGCGCAGTTCCGCAAGGCGGTCGACCAGCCGGGCAAGCTGTTCGTCAACTACGTCTCCACCGCCGCCCTGCTCCCGCCGCGCTCCAACGCCGACCGCCTCAACCCGCGCGTGAAGAGCCTGCTGGAGGGCGCGGGCAGCGCGTGGCGGGGGCTGGGCATCGTCCCGATGGACTTCCCCAACGAATTCGGGCTGGCCCAGACGCTGATCGGGCACAACCTGGCCGGGCGCGGCGTCACCCTGGTGGCGCAGCCGGGCACGTGATCGGCCGTCGGACCGAACCTGCGCGGGCCGTCGTGCATCAGACTGGTTGAAATGTCTGGTTCCGGCGTCGCCCCCGTCGTCCCGTCCCGCGGTGCGAGGGCAGGCGGTGCCGGCTTGAGTCACGGCAAGGCGGCACTGGTGGAGACGAGCGAACGCGGGCCCGAGGCGGCGGATCAGGAGGGGGCACCCGGAGCGGCGCCGGGCGCATCCGGCGGGCCGGTCCGCACCGGGCGGGCCCGGGCCGGCGTGCCGCTGCGGGTGACCGCGGTGCTCGGGGCGTTGACGGTCGTCGTGGGCGGCGCGGCGCTGGCGTTGAAGGCCGCCCGGCAGGACCCGTACGTGGCGCCCGGGGACCCGGTCACCGGGACCTATCGGGCATCGCGGACCAGCGGTGACCGGGCGGCCGCGGCGGTACTGGCCGGTGCCTACCGGGAGTTGCCGGGCGCGGCGACGGCCGTGGCGCGTCCCGCCGGCGGTACCGCCGCCCCGTTGCCCGCCTCCCGGCCCCTGGTGGCCACCCCGGCGACGCCCGCCCCGCCGGTCGGTGCGCTGTTCTCCCCCGGTGACGACGGCGATGCCACGCACTACTGCACGGCGAGCGTGGTGCACTCCCCCGCCGGCAACCTCATCGCCACCGCCGCGCACTGCGTCCACGACGGCGGCTTTCGCACCCGGTTGGTCTTCGCGCCCGGCCTGCACGACGGGCTGGCGCCGTACGGGCTGTGGGTGCCGACCCGGATCGACGTGGACCCGCGCTGGATCAGCGACCGGGACCCGGACCACGACGTGGCGTTCCTCCGGGTGCGTCGGCACGGGAGCACCGAGCAGCGGATCGAGGACGTGACGGGCGCCGAGCGGATCCGGTTCGACGCCCCGCCGGGCCGGCCGGCGCAGTTGACCGGCTACCCCGGGGACAGCGACACCCCGGTCGGTTGCCGACACACCGCGGAGGCCGAGGGACCGAACCAGGTCCGCTTCCCCTGCGCCGGCTTCCCGGCCGGGACCAGCGGCGGCCCGCTGCTCACCGACGTCGACCAGGTGACCGGCACCGGCTCGCTGATCGGGGTGATCGGCGGCCAGGACGAGGGCGGCGACGACGCCACCTCGTACAGCAGCCGCTTCGGGGCGGACGTGGCGGCGCTGTATCGGCGGGCCACCCGGGGGTGACCGGGTGGCCCGCGGTCGGTCAGGCGCCGCCGCGCGGCAGCACGGTGCGCAGGACGGAGGGCAGCGGGTACCAGTCGGCGGTGGCGAAGCTGGCGTGTGCGGCGGCGAGTTGCGCGACCCGGGCGCGGGCGTCGGCCTCGGTGGGGTGGGTGGGATCCAGGGCCGGCGGGACCTTGTGGGCGTCGGTCATGATGAGCAGGTAGTGGCGGGTGTCGTACCAGGACGTGTCGATGGTGCCGCCCAGGTAGGTGGCCGCGTCGCCGTCGAAGACCACGAACCAGGGGCGCAGGGCGGGATCGGCGTAGCGCTCGCGGGGGTCACCGGGGGCGGCACCGTGCACGGCGGGGAACGCGGTGGACCGCGTCAACTCGCCCCGTGCGGCGAGGTCCTTGAGGTGGCCGGCGTATTCGACGTCGGTCCACAGCCGGTCGAGCGGGTTGTGCTCCTCGACGGTGCCCGGTATGAGCTCGAAGAGGAACGTGCCGGCCAGGTCGGCGCGGGACGGCCAGCCGCCGGAGCGGACCGCCTCGTCCAGGGTGGCGTGGCCGGCCGCGAGGTCGCCGGGACCGTAGACGGCGTCCCCCAGCTTGTCGCGGACGAGTGCGTCGAACTCGGCCGGGCCGCGGCCCTTCTTGGCGTTGAAGCCGTCCTTCATCTCGACCTTGATGAGGATCGGGCGGTGGCCGGGGTGCGCGTCGTGCCAGGCGCGGAGGTCGGCGAGGCAGCCGGCGAAGTCCTGGTTGCGGTCCTTGGTGCGCAGTTCGTCGGCGGTGGTGGCGCCCACGCAGTTGCTGTTGTTCCCCATCGGGTTGCTGTGCGAGACGCGCCAGGTGCCGCCCAGGCCGTTGGTCCACACGTCCACCTCGATGAGCGCGGCGCCGGAGTCCAACGCGTCGGCGAAGTAGGGGTACTTGGCCTTCTCGTAGGCGTTGTGGACGCCGACGGCGGTGCTGGCGCCGTAGCCGGTGGAGGTCGTCGTGGTGGTCGTCTCGGCGCCTGCCGCGCCGGGCGCCGCGATCATCGCCGCCGCCGCCACGGCGACCGTTCCCGCACACCGCTTCCGGTTCATGTTCCCCGCTTCCCCTCGTGTCCTGCCTGGTCAGTCAGCAGCGTACGGGAGTTGACGGCGCGGCAGGAGGCGCTCAGCGGGCACCGGATGGGACGCGATACGGTCGGCGTCGCGAACCACGAAACGAAAGGGTGTACGGATGCGGAACCGGGGGAACGGCGGGGCGGGCGGGCTGTCATGGGCGGCGGTGGTGCTGACGGGGATCGTCGCGCTCTACATCGCGCTGGTCGCCTTCGGCAACATCACCGACTTCGGGACCAATCAGGCATATGTCCGCCATGTCCTGGCGATGGACACCACCTTCAAGGACCCGGACCTGATGTGGCGGGCCATCACCTCGCACTCGGTGCAGGACGCCGCGTACGTGGGCATCATCGCCTGGGAGTCGGTGGCGGCGCTGGTGCTGGTGACGGCGACCGCGGTGGGGGCGCTGCGCCGGGGCTCCGGTGGCGCGGCGGCGCGGCGGCTGGCCACCACCGGGCTGCTGATGATGCTGCTGCTCTTCGGCGCCGGGTTCTGGGCGATCGGCGGCGAGTGGTTCGCGATGTGGCAGTCGAAGGCGTGGAACGGGGTGGAGGCCGCGGTCCGCAACTTCCTGATGACCGGGGTGGTGTTGCTGGTGGTGCAGCTGTCGGGGAAGTCAGCGCCGGCGCCCCGCTCGGGGAAGTCCGGGAAGTCGGGCAAGTGAGCCGGCGGCGGGTGCGGGGGGGTCCCGCGCCCGCCGCCGGGGTGTGACCGGGCGTCAGCCGGCGGCGTAGACGTCCTCGATGTAGCGGCCGGCCGCGGTCAGTTCGCGCAGCCACGCCTCGGACTCCTGCGGTGCGGCGCCGGTGGCGGCCCGGTGCACCGCGCGGAAGGCGTCCCGCACGCCGGGGGCCATCCGGCTGCCGTCGCCGCAGACGTAGACCCGGGCCCCGGCCCGCAGCAGCTCCCACACCTCCTCGGCCTCGGCCGCGATCCGGTGCTGGACGAAGCGGTGGCCGTGCTCGGGGCGGGCGCTGAAGACGGGGTGGACGGCGACCGCGCCGGCCCGCTCGGCGGCGGCGAACTCCGCGGCGTGCAGGAAGTCGCCGGCGGGGTCGTCGCAGCCGAAGTAGAGCCGCGCCGGGCCCCGTTGACCGGAGGCGACGCGGTCGGCGACGGCGCCGCGGAACGGCGCCAGCCCGGTGCCGGCGGCGACCATGATGACCGGGGTGGCGTCGGCCGGATCGAGCCGGAACGCCTCCCGGCACGGCTGGACCCGGCCCAACAGGACGTCGCCGGGGCGCAGGGTGTGCAGATACGTGGAGCCGGTGCCGCCGGGCAGCAGCGAGACCATCAGCTCGGCGTGCCGGGGGTCGGCGGCGGGCGACGAGGACAGCGAGTAGTGCCGCGGGCGCAGCGGGGGCAGCAGTTCCAGGACCGCCGGCCAGGGCAGCGCGCCGCGCAGCGCCGGGTGCGCCTCGATCAGCTCGACGACGGTGCGCGGGTCGTCCTCGGGCAGGTTTTCCAGGGCGTGCCGCTCGGGCGGGCAGGGGTTGTGCGCGGCGAGCAGCGCCACCTGCTCGCGGCTTGGACGCGCACCCAACTCCACGTGGTGGGTGAGGAGTTGGCGTGCCGTCAGGGGGCGGTCGACGGGGAGGGTGGCGCGGGTCGGGCGGCCCGTGGGCGGGCGGAGCGACAGCACGATGTCGAGGTCGACGCCGAGCGCCCGGGCGGCGCGGTCCACCGCCTCGGGGGTGTTGGCCGGCAGCACGGCGAGGTGGTCGGCGGTGCGGTAGGTGACGCCGTCCGGGAGGGCCAGCCGCAGGAAGCGCTTGGGGCGCGGCCAGCCCTCGGCGGTCAGGTCGTGCGCCTCGGTGACGACCATCGGGACGAGGTCGTGGCGGGCGGCGAGCGCGTCGAGCGGACCGCCGGTGAGCTCGGAGACGGCGTAGCCGGGGTCGGCGGCCTCGCCTCCGGCGCCGTCGGTGGCGCCGACGGTGGCCGGGTCGCCGTAGCGGATCAGCAGCTCGGTGCGGAGCGCGGCGGCGAACTGCGTGACGGCACCGGTCAGTTCGCCGGAGGCGTCGGCCTCGGCGCGGGGCAGCAGCCGCTCGCCGCCGAGCGCGGCCAGTCGGTCGTCGAGGAGGGTGGGGACCTGCTGGTAGGTGGCGGCCCAGTTGCGGTCGCCGACGCCCAGCACGGCGAAGTGCACGCCGGCGGTGGCTCCTTCGGGGGCGGCGGTGAGCCAGGCGGTGAACGCGGCGGCGTCGTCGGTCGGTTGGCCGTTGTAGGAGGCGGCGACGAGGACGACCGGGCGGTCGGTGGGCAGGCCGCCGGCGTGTGCGTCCAGCGGCGCGACCTCGGGGGCGAAGCCCAGGCCGGTGGCCTCGTCGGCGAGCCGCTCGGCGAACTCCCGGCAGGTGCCGTAGTTGCTGCCGTGCAGCAGGAGCAGCCCGGTGCCCTGCGGGACGCGGGTGGGCAGGCCGTCGTCGGCCGCGGGGGCTGCGGGCTCGCTCTCCGAGGACCCGCCGGGCAGCACGGCGAGCGCGGCGCGGACCGCGGCCCGGTCGGCGGGGGTGCGCGGGGCCAGGGCGAGGGTGAAGCCGTCGGGCTTGAGGGTGAGGGTCTCCTTGATGCGGAGCCGGTAGCCGGCGTGGTCGACCAGCCGGTAGCGGTGCACCAGCAGGGCCAGCAGCATGGTCGCCTCGTGCAGCGCGAACTGCCGCCCGATGCAGGCGCGTTCACCGGTGCCGAACGGCTTGTAGGCGTGCGGGGAGCGGGCCGCCTCGGCCTGTGGGGTGAAGCGGAACGGGTCGAACGCTTCGGGGTTGTCGCCCCAGACCGGGTCGCGGTGCAGCATCGGCGTGAGGACGGTGACCAGTTGGCCGGCGGCTACCGGATAGCGGCCGCCGAGGACGGTGTCGGTGCGGGCCTGGCGGGTGAAGGCGGCGGCGGTGGGCCACAACCGCAGCGCCTCGTTCAGCACCTGGCGGGTGAACGGGAGCCTGCCGATGTCCTCGAAGGTGGGGTCCGGGTCGGGGTCGTCGCCCCACAGCTCGTCCGCCTCGCGCTGCGCCATCCGCAGCGCGAGCGGGTCCTTCAGCAGGTGGTACAGCGCGAACGAGAGGGCGCCGGAGGTGGTTTCGTGGCCGGCGATCAGGAAGGTGATGACCTGGTTGCGGATGTTGGCGAGGTCCAGGACCGGCCCCTGGTGCGCGCCGCCGGCCTCCGTGGCGGCGAGCATCAGGCCGAGCAGGTCGTCGTCGCGGCGCTCCCCGCCGGCCGTGCGGGCGGCGATCACCTCGTCGACGACGGAGGCGAGGTAGTCGGCGTCCGCGCGGAACGCGGCGTCGGCGGCGGAGTGGTCGCCGCCGGGCGTGCGGGCGAACTTGGTCATGCTCCACTCAAGGCAGCGGACCATCGCCTCGACGAAGGGGTGCGGGGTGTCCCGGGAGAACGACTCGAAGTCGAAGCCGAATCCGGCCAGTCCGATGGTGTCCAGCGTCATCCGCGTCATGTCCTCGGCGACCTCGACCGGGCGGCCCTCGGCCAGCCGCCGGTCCCAGGCCGCCGTCACCCGGCGGGCGACCCTCAGCATCGCCGGGTGGTACGTCCGCATCGAACCCAGCGCGAAGGCCGGCATCAGGACCTCGTGGGCCCGGGCCCAGTTCGGCTCCTCGTTGTAGGCGGTGAACAGACCGTCACCGGCGAACTCCCGGACGTCCTCCAGGACCACCGAGACGCCCTTGGCGAAGCGGGTCTCGTCACAGACCTCGGTGACCAGGTCGAGGGAGGAGAGGAACAGCGTCTCGCGGGCGCCGAACTGACGCAGATACGCCGGGCCGTGGACCCGGGCCAGCTCCATGGCCTGCTGGATGGGCGTGTTGCTGATCCCGGTCGTCGTGAGGTCGGCGACCGGGAGACTCGCGGCGGCGGTGGCGCGGTCGCCCTTCTGGGGCGCGATGGTGTCGGTCATGACTCCAGCGTGACCGGCCCGATGGCCGTCCCTTACCCGGCGAACTGCATGATTGTGCAGTGGTTCCTCGCCGGGCACCCTTGCGTCCGTGGCACGGATGGGCAAGGGCGGCCGGTGGTGCGGGAGGAAGGGCGGAAACCGGGCGATGGACAGGGCGACGGGCGGCGGTGTGCCGGGGGACGACGGGGACGTCAGGGCGCAGTGCCCCGGGGCGGCGGACCCACCCGCCCCGGCCGCGGTCAACCCGTTCCGGGACTACTTCGTGATGCTGCTGTACCGCGTCCCCACCCCGATCGCGGTGTGCCGGGCCGACGGCGAGATGCTGATCGCCAATCCGGCGATGGCCGCGCAGTGGGGCGCGGCCCCCGGCCAACTCCGCGGCCGCAACCTGCTGGACCGCTTCCGGCCCCGTGACCCGGCGCAGATCGTCCGGATCATGGAGGCGCTGCGGCTGGGCCGCCGATCCCGCTATCCGGTGCGGGTGCGCTGGCGGACCGCGCCCGGGGAGCCGGATCGGCACGGGGAGCTGACGATCGACCCGGTCGGCGACCCGTCCGCCGAACCGCCCGCGCTGCTGGCCCTGTTGCGGGAGGAGACCGGGTCCGCGGCCGCCGCCCCGCCGCCCGCGCCGCGCGCCACCACCAGCCCCATAGAGGCCCGGATCCTGGCGCTGGCGGCGGGCGGCGCGACCACCGCGGCGATCGGCAGCGCCCTGGGGCTGACCGTGGACGGGGTGAACTACCACCTGACCCGGCTGGCCCGCCGCTGGCGCGTCCAGGGCCGCACCGCGCTGGTCGCCAGGGCGTATGTGCTGGGGGTGCTCGACCCGGACCGCTGGCCGCCCGCGCCCGCCGCGCCGGAGGCCGGCGGCGCCCAACCCCCCAGCCCCTGACGCCGACAGCACACGCGTGCGGATAACCTCGCGGGTGTGGAGGACAACGCAACCGCGCCGTTCGAGCGCGGAACGGACGGCCCGAAGGTCATCGTCGTCGGCGTCGACGGCTCCGACTCGTCCTGGCGCGCCGCGGCGTACGCGGCCGGGCTGGCCAGGCGACAGGGGTCGAAGCTGGTGATGGTCTACGTCCAGCCGGTGTTGGCGACCGGCGCCGCGATGGGCGCGCCGGTGATGGAGGCCACCAACGAGGTCGCCGAGGAGCTGATGGCCGAGATCCGCGAGGCCACCGAGCGGATCGACGGGATCTACCACCTGCGGTGGGAGTTCCACACCCTGCGCGGCGACCCGTACAACGGCATGGTGCAGATGGCCGACGAGCTGAAGGCGGACGCAGTGGTGGTCGGCGCCTCGGAGTCGGCCGGGCACCGCATCATGGGGTCGGTCGCGGTGCGGCTGGTCAAGGCCGGGCGGTGGCCGGTCACGGTCGTGCCGTAGGCCCCCGCCGGCCCGGGTCCGGCTCCGCTGGTGGGCCGGGCCGGGCTGAGGCACGGTGGAGGGTGGACGGGCGGAGCGCCGCCCCGACGAGGGAGACCACCGTGACCGACCGCACGTACCGCGTGACCGAGATCGTGGGGACGTCCCACCACAGCGTGGACGCCGCGATCCAGAACGGCATCAGGCGCGCCTCGGACACCCTGCGCAACCTCGACTGGTTCGAGATCACGCAGGTCCGCGGCCACATCGTCGAGGGCCGGATCGACCACTACCAGGTCGGCCTGAAGGTCGGCTTCCGCCTGGAGGACGCCGACTAGCAGCCCCGGGGCCGATTGGCGCCCCCGCCGCCGCGCCGCCTTCGTCCGGCGCCTCCGGCAGTCCATGATGATCCGCCGTCGCACCACGACGGAACGCACCGAGCGTACGGAGGATCATCCATGGCACGCCTGTTGCGAGCGGGTCAGGGCGTATGGCGCCGCAAGCCCATCGAGCACATCGAGGAGCCGGAGGGCGGCGCCGCCCAACAACTCACCCGCGAGCTGGGGCTGTGGCAGCTCACCGCGATCGGGGTCGGCGGCATCATCGGCGCTGGTATCTTCACGCTGGCCGGCACCGTCGCACACGAGAAGGCCGGCCCCGCGGTCCTGATCTCCTTCCTCATCGCGGGCGTGGCCAGCGCCGCCGCGGCCTTCTCCTACGCCGAGTTCGCCGGGCTGATCCCGAAGGCGGGCTCGGCCTACACCTACGGCTATGCGGTGCTCGGCGAGCTCGCCGGCTGGTTCATCGGCTGGGACCTGCTGCTGGAGTACACCGCGATCGTCGCCGTGGTGGCGATCGGCATCTCCGGCTACTTCGCCTTCCTGCTCGGCGAGTTGGGGCTGCACCTGCCGGCCTGGATGCTCGGCGCGCCCGGCACCGGGCCCGGGCACCGGGTGGACCTCTTCGCCTCGGTGCTCTGCCTGTTGATCGCCTATCTGCTGACCCTGGGCATCAAGAACGCCGCCCGCTTCGAGACGCTCGTGGTCGGGCTGAAGGTGCTGGTGGTGCTGCTGGTGGTCGCGGTGGGCTTCCTCCACATCGACACCGCCAACTACCGGCCGTTCTTCCCGTTCGGGGTGGGCGGCGCGTTCACCGGCGCGGCCACCGTCTTCTTCGCGGTCTTCGGCTACGACGCGATGAGCACCGCGGCCGAGGAGTCCCGGGACGCGCAGCGCCACATGCCCAGGGCGATCCTGTACTCGCTGGCCATCTCGATGGTGCTGTACGTACTGGCCTGCCTGGTGTTGACGGGCATGCAGGACTACCGGCACATCGACCCGGAGAGCGGCTTTGCGACCGCGTTCAAGTCGGTCGGGCTGGACGCGCTGGCGGACGTGATCGCGGTCGGCGCGATCATCGGCATCCTGACCGTGATGTTCACCTTCATGCTGGGGGTGACCCGGGTGTGGTTCTCGATGAGCCGGGACGGGCTGCTGCCCAAGTGGTTCGCCAAGACCAGCGCCACCCACCACGTGCCGGTCCGGGTCACCTGGATCGTCGGGGTCGCCTCCGCGCTGATCGCCGGCTTCCTGCCGATCGGTGAAGCCGCCGAACTGACCAACATCGGCATCCTGTTGGCGTTCGTGGTGGTGTGCATCTCGGTGATCGTGCTGCGCTACAAGCGCCCGGAGCTGCCGCGGACGTTCCGCACGCCGGGCATGCCGGTGGTGCCGGCGCTCGGGGTGTGCTTCTCGCTGTGGCTGATCACGTTCCTTCAGTGGCAGACCTGGGTGCGATTCGTGGTCTGGTTCCTGCTCGGGCTGGTCATCTACTTCTCGTACTCGTACCGGAAGTCGGAGCTGGCGAGGGCGCCGGAGTCGACGGAGTCCGGGCATATCTGACGCATCGTCAGCCACCCCGGGGCCCTCTTGACGGGTCGGGGTGCGGGCCCAAGAATGAGCCCGCCCCGACAACGTTGTCGGCCCTCTTCGGGAGGTCTTCCCATGCCCTGGTCCAGACGCGGGCACTCGCGCGCCGCGGGCGCGGCGGTGGCAGCGGTGCTCCTCGGGAGCGTGCTCACCGCCCCGATCGCGGGCGCCGCGCCGCCCGAGCCGTCCGGCGATCGCCTCACCGACCTCGTCAACCCCTTCATCGGCAGCCAGCACGACGGCAACACCTACCCCGGGGCCGCGGTGCCGTTCGGCATGGTGCAGCTCTCCCCCGAGACCGGGCACACCACCGGCTACGACTACGACGACACCCACATCCGCGGCTTCAGCTCGGTGCACCTCTCCGGCGTCGGCTGTGGGCTCGGCGGCGACCTGCCGATCCTGCCGACCACCGGCGACGTCACCGAGACCGACTACGCCAAGTACGCCGCCGCGTACACCCATCACGGCGAGTCGGCCCGCCCGGGCTCCTACCGCGTGCGGCTGACCTCGTACGGCGGGATCACCGCCGAGCTGACCGCGACCGCCCGCACCGGACGGCAGCGCTACACCTTCCCGGCCACCGACAGGGCCAACGTCCTGCTCAACGCCGGCCAGTCACTGCACAAGACGGTCGCCACCCGCGTCGAGGTGCTGGACTCCCGCACCGTGCGCACCGCGATCACCGGCCGCGGCTTCTGCCAGGACACCCGGCCGTACACGGTCTACACCCTGACCCGTTTCAACCGGCCGTTCACCGCGTACGGGACCTGGCGCGGCGACGCCGTGACGCCCGGCTCGCGGGGCTCCACCGCACCCGGGCGGAACGGCGCCTACGTCCGGTTCGACACCCGCAAGGACCGCGTCGTCGAGGCGACCACCGCGCTGAGCTATGTGGACGCGGCGGGCGCGGCGCGCAACCTGCGGGCGGAGGGCGGGGGTTCCTTCGCGCGGACGCGGGCGGCGGCGGACGCGGCCTGGGAGCGGCGGCTGGGCCTGGTGCGCGTCCGGGGCGGCGACCGCACGCTGCGCCGCACCTTCTACTCCTCCCTCTACCGCTCCTTCCTCGCCCCGAACATCGGCGGCGACGTGGACGGCCGCTACACCGGCTGGGACCAACGCCCGCACCGCGCACGGGGGTTCACCTACTACCAGAACTGGTCGCTGTGGGACACCTACCGCACCCAGACCCAGTTGCTGTCGCTGCTCGCGCCGCGGGAGGCGCGCGACATGGCGCTGTCGGTGCTGCGGGTCGGCAAGGAGGGTGGCTGGCTTCCCAAGTGGGGCTACGGCACCGTCGAGACCAACATCATGACCGGCGACCCGGTGACCCCGTTCCTTACCAACGCCCATCGGCAGGGGCTGCTGGCGGGCCACGAGGAGGAGGCGTACGCGGCGCTGAAGAAGAACGCCGACGGGGTGCCGCCGGCCGCGTCGCCGTCCCTGGGGCGGGAGGCCAACCCGGCCTATCTGAAGCGTGGTTACGCGCCCTACCTCAAGGGGCGACCGCACGCCAAGCCCGGTGACTCCGACTACGACCACGGGGCGTCCGCGACGCTGGAGTACGCCCTGTCGGACGCGATGCTGGCGCAGATGGCGCGGGACCTGGGCCATCGGGCGGACGCCGCGCGGTTTGCGCAGCGGGCCCTCAACTACCGCAAGGTCTTTGACCGTTCGACCGGATTCTTCCGGGCCCGGGACGGTGCCGGCGCGTTCACCGGGCCCGCCGACCCGGCCAAGAGCGAGGGCTTCCACGAGGGCACGGCCTGGCAGTACCAGTGGCTGGTGCCGCAGGACCTGGCCGGGATGCTGGCGCTGATCGGCGGCAAGGAGAAGGGCACCGCGCGACTGGACTCCTTCTTCGCCTATCCGCAGTTGCTCGCGGACCCGGCGCGAACGGCCCGCACAGTGTGGGTGAACGGCCCCTACGACTACTACAACTCCGACAAGTACAACCCGCAGAACGAGCCGGACCTGATCGCCCCGTACACCTACCTCTCCACCGGCCGCCCCTGGAAGACCACGGACGTGGTGCACGCCGCGCTCACGCTGTTCACCGACAGCCCCTCGGGGATGACCGGCAACGACGACCTGGGCACCATGTCGGCGTGGATGGTGCTCTCCTCGCTCGGCGTCTACCCGGTGCAACCGGGCACGGACACCTGGGGGTTGAGCACCCCGGTCTTCGACCGGGTGGACCTGACCCTGGACCGCCGCTACTACCCCTCGGGCCACTTCACCCTCACGGCCCCCGGCACCTCGTCCACCGACCGGTACATCCAGTCGGTGCGGCTCGACGGGGCGCCCCGGGACCGTACCTATCTCACCACCGCGGAGCTGCGCGCCGGCCACGAACTGGCCTTCTCCGTGGGGCGGGAGCCGTCCCGTTGGGGCACCGGCGACCGGGCCGCCCCACCGCCGGTGGGGACGCCGGGGGCGCTCGCCTCAGCCGCGCAGCAGCAGGGCGACGGCGAGCGCTGAGATCACCGCGGCGGAGACCAGGGCGGTGACGGTTCGGCCCCGCGGCCCGGTCAGCGCCCGCCCCAGGGCGGCCCCGCCGGCGGCGAGGAGCAGCTGCCAGCTCGCCGAGGCGGTCACCACGGCGGCCACGAAGGCCGTGCCGCCGGCGGCACCGGCCCGACCGGTGCCACCGGCCAGCACCAGCGCGGTGAAATACAGCAGCGCCCAGGGGTTGACCAACGTCAGCCCCAGGAAGGCGAGATAGGCCCGGGCGGGGCGGCGCAGCGTGCCCGGCACCGGGCCGTCCCCCTCGCGGCGCCGGGCCCGGACGGCGATCCGCAGTGCCATCCCGAGCAGCACGACGGCGGCCAGCGCCCGCAGCTGCCCGGCCACCGGGGCGATGGCCCGGGAGGCCGCGGCCCCGCCGACCGCCGCGAGCAGCGCGTAGCACCCGTCGGCGGTCGCCACGCCCAACGCTCCGGCGGCGCCGACCCGGAAGGACGTTCGCGCCGTGACGCTCACCAGCAGCACGGCGAGCGCGCCGACGGGCACCGCGAGCGCATAGCCCGCCCACAGCCCCGGCAGGAACGACCCGGTCAGCAGATTCCCCAACTTCCCCAGCGTCTCGGACATGTCAGCAGCATCGGGCGGGCGCACCGTTCGGGTCCATCGGGGATTTGTGCACCCAACCGTGCGGCGCCGCCGTACGATCGGCGCATGATCGATCCCCGGCTGCACACCCTGCGGGTGCTGCGCGAGCGGGGCACCGTGACCGCCACCGCCGAGGCGCTGCATCTGACGCCCTCGACCGTCTCTCAGCAACTGCGGCAGTTGTCGGCCGCGTTGGGGGTGGTGCTGCTGGTGCCGGACGGGCGGCGGGTGCGGCTGACCCCGGCGGCCCGGGCGCTGCTCGGGCACGCGGACGCGCTGTTCGCGCGCTGGGAGGAGGCCCGGGCGGACCTCGCCGGGTACGCGGACGGGGCGGCCGGGCGGCTGCGGCTGACCGGGGCGGCGACGGCGGTCGCCGGAATCCTGGCGCCGGCGGTGGCCCGGCTGCGCGCCGAACTCCCGCGGCTGGAGCTGGAGATCGGCGAGGATCCGGGAGAGGACCGGTGCGAGCTGCTGCTCTCCGGGCGGGCGGATCTCGCGGTGGTCATCCCGGCGCCGGGCCCGCGGGTGCGGCCGGGCGGCGAGGTGCCGTCGCCGGACGACGCCCGGTTCACCGTGCTGCCGCTGCTCCAGGAGCCGCAGGACCTGTTGGTGCCGGCCGGGCATCCGTTCGCCGAACGGGCCGCGGCGGGCGTGGCGTTGGCGGAGGCGGCCGGGGAGAGTTGGATCCGGGCGGGCGATCCGGCCGATCAGCACCAGTTGTTGCTGGCCGGGTGCGCGGCGGCCGGGTTCGCGCCGCGGGTGCGGCACGGCGCGGTCGACTGGCACGCGGTGGCGGCGCTGGTCGCACACGGCTGCGGGATCTGCCTGCTGCCGCGGCTGGCGCCGGTGCCGGCCGGCGCGCCCCTGGTGCGGGTGCCGCTGCGCGGCGAGCCCGCACCGGTGCGGCGCTTCGTGGCGGTGGTGCGGCGGGGCAGCGCCCAACAGCCGCCGCTGGCCTGTGTGTTGACGACGCTGCGGGCGGTGGCGGACGAAGGGGCGGCCTAGGCCCTGGCCCATCGAACGGGCCCCAGGAGCCTGTCCGATGGGGTGGGGCGAGGGTCGGGCGCGGGGTCCCGGTCCTGGAGCCCCGTCCCGGGCGTCAGTCCTGGGGGGTCCGGGGCGCGCCTTCCCGGTGGCGGGCGAGGTAGCCGGCGGTGCGACTGTCGGGGGACGCGGCGACCTCGGCGGGGGTGCCGGCGGCGACGATCCGACCGCCCTCCGCGCCGCCGCCGGGGCCGAGGTCGATGACGTGGTCGGCGCCCGCCACCACGCCCATGTCGTGCTCCACGACCACGACGGTGTTGCCGGCGTCGACCAGGCCGTGCAACTGGCGCAGCAACACCTCGGTGTCGGCGGGGTGCAGGCCGGTGGTGGGTTCGTCGAGGAGGTAGAGGGTGTGGCCGCGACGGGCGCGCTGGAGTTCGGTGGCGAGCTTGATGCGTTGGGCCTCGCCGCCGGAGAGTTCGGTGGCGGGCTGGCCGAGCCGGAGGTAGCCGAGGCCGACGTCCTGCAGGGTGCGCAGGCTGCGGGCGGCAGCGGGGACGTCGGCGAGGAACTCCGCGGCGTCGTCGACGGTGAGGGCCAGCACGTCGGCGATGGTGCGGCCGCGGTGGGTGATCTGGAGGGTCTCGGGGTTGTAGCGGGCGCCGCGGCAGTCGGCGCAGGGGGCGTAGGTGCCGGGCAGGAAGAGGAGTTCGACGGCGGTGAAGCCCTCGCCCTGGCAGGTCTCGCAGCGGCCGGCGGGGACGTTGAAGGAGAACCGGCCGGCGGTGTAGCCGCGGGCGCGGGCCTCGTCGGTGGCGGCGAAGACCTTGCGGACCGCGTCGAACAGGCCGGTGTAGGTGGCGAGGTTGGAGCGCGGGGTGCGGCCGATGGGCTTCTGGTCGACGCGGACCAGTCGGTCGATGGCGTCCAGGCCCGTGGCGCCGGTGAGTTGGGCGCGGGCGGCGGGGGCGGCGGCGCCGGTGCCGTCCTGATCGTCGGCGTCCGGGCGGGCGTCCGCGGTGCCCAGGCGGTCCTGGACCGCCTCCGCGAGGACCCGGGTGACCAGGGTGGACTTGCCGGATCCGGAGACGCCGGTGACGGCGGTGAAGACGCCGAGCGGGAAGGCGGCGTCCAGATCGCGGAGGTTGTGGAGGGTGACGCCGCGCAGGGCGAGGGTGCCGGTGGGGGTGCGCGGGGTGCGGGCGGGGGGCGGTTCGGCGGCGAAGAGGAAGCGGCGGGTGGCGGAGTGCTCGGCGTCGGCGAGGGCGGCGACCGGGCCGCTGTGCAGGACCCGGCCGCCGTGTTCGCCGGCGCGCGGGCCGATGTCCACCAGCCAGTCGGCGCGCCGGACCACGTCCATGTCGTGCTCGACGACGAAGAGGGTGTTGCCGGCCTCCTTGAGGCGGCCGAGCACGGTGAGCAGCGCCTCGGTGTCGGCGGGGTGCAGGCCGGCGGAGGGTTCGTCCAGGACGTAGACCACGCCGAAGAGGCCGGAGCGCAACTGGGTGGCCAGGCGCAGGCGTTGGAGCTCGCCGGCGGAGAGGGTGGGCGCGGGGCGGTCCATGCTGAGGTAGCCCAGGCCGAGTTCGGTAAGGACCTCGATGCGGGCCAGGAGGTCGCGGGCGAGCGTGGGGGCGGGGTCGTCGCCGGGGCGATCCGCGGTGGGGCGCAGGAGCTCGGCGAGGGTGGCCAGTGGCAGGCCGGCGAGAGTGGTGATGTCCCGGCCCTCGAAGGTGACCGCCAGCGCCTCCGGACGCAGCCGGCGGCCGTCGCACACCGGGCAGGGCTCGGCGGTCATGAACTGGCGGACGCGCTTGCGCAGGGCCTCGCTCTTGGAGTCGGCGAAGGTGTGCAGGACGTAGCGCCGGGCGCTCATGTACTGGCCCTTGTAGGGGCGTTGGATGCGGCCTGCCTCGCGGACCGGGTGGACGGCGACGACGGGTTGTTCGTCGGTGAACAGGATCCACTCGCGGTCGGCGGCCGGGAGCTCGCGCCAGGGGCGGTCGACGTCGTGGCCGAGGGTGGCGAGGATGTCGCGGAGGTTCTTGCCCTGCCAGGCGCCGGGCCAGGCGGCGACGGCGCCGTCGCGGACGGAGAGCGACGGGTCGGGGACGAGGGAGTCCTCGGTGACGCGGTGGACGGTGCCGAGCCCGTGGCACTCCGGGCAGGCGCCGGCGGCGGTGTTGGGCGAGAAGGCGTCGGAGTCGAGCCGTTCGGTGCTGCCCCGCGGATAGTCGCCGGCGCGGGAGTAGAGCATCCGCAGGGTGTTGGAGAGGGTGGTGACGGTGCCGACCGAGGAGCGGGAGGTGGGCGCGGAACGGCGCTGCTCCAGCGCGACGGCCGGCGGCAGTCCGCTGATCTCCTCGACCTTGGGCGCGCCGACCTGGTGGATCAGCCGCCGGGCATAGGGGGCGACCGACTCGAAGTAGCGGCGCTGCGCCTCGGCGTAGAGGGTGCCGAAGGCGAGCGAGGACTTGCCCGATCCGGACACCCCGGTGAACGCGACCAGCGCGTCCCTCGGGATGTCCACGTCGATGCCGCGGAGATTGTGCTCACGGGCGCCGCGCACCCGCACATACGAGTCGGTCATCCCTCCATGATCGGACACGGTGCGGGGTGCGCGGGTGCGAGGTGCTCGGGTCTGGTGGGCTTGGTGGGTCTGGTGGGTTGGGTCTGGTCTGAGGGCGCGCGCTCGATCTTCGTCGGTGCCCACCCGGCGGCCGCCCGGTGGGCGTCGGACGGTCGCCTCGTGGGTGCCGGACGGCCGGCCGGTGGGCGCCGGACGTCCACGGTGGCCGCCGAACGATCGACGGGAGTGTGCCGTCCGGCCCCGGGGGGCCGGTGAGCCGCCGCCGGTGGGCAGCAGCGGCTCGCGCAGCAGCCGCTCGGGCAACGGGTGCCGGCCAGCGACTGCTGCTGAGCAACTGCCGGGCCGTCAGCCGGCGGTGGTGCCCTCCCGGACCCGGTCGCGCGCCTCCTCCCAGGGGAGGGGGGTGGCAACCGCGGCGCGCAGGGCCCGTATCTGGCGCGGCGGCAGGGCGCAGGCCAGCACGCCGACGGCCCGGCCGTCCCGGCCGAAGAGCGCGACGGCGCGCCGGGCGTCGTGGTCCAGGACGGTGGTCTCGACCTGGTCGGCACCGGCGGTCAGGCCGTACGCCTGGAGCTTGAGGCCGTACTGGTCGGACCAGAAGTACGGCACGGGGGCGAACGGGCGGCGCTCGGGCCGCTTTGCCCCCGCAGCGGTGCCGTCGGCCTCGCCGGGGCCGTCACCCGCACTGGGGCCGTCACCCTCGGCGGGGTCGTCGGCCTCGGCGGCGCGCTCGGCGGTCAGCTCGGCGACGAGGTTGCGGGCGGCGGCCATGGCCTGCTCGGTGGCGTTCATCCGGTGCTCGAAGCGGAGCGGGCGGCCGTGCAGCGGGTGCTCCCAGCGGGCCACGTCGCCGGCGGCGTAGATGCCGGGGGCGGCGGCGCAGTAGGCGTCGCACCCCAGGCCGTCGGTGGTGTCCAGCGCCGGGTCGGTAAGCCAGCTCACGGCGGGCTCGGAACCGATGGCGAGCAGCACCAGATCGGCCGGGAGCCGGCTGCCATCGGCCAGCCGGACGCCGCCGACCTGCGCCGGCGCTCCGGGCGCGGGGTCGCTCGCGGCCTCGAACTCGGCGACCTCACCGGTCAACAGCCGGACGCCGCGGGCCGCGTGCTCCTCCGCGAGCAGCTCGCCGATCCCCGCACCGACCGCGGCGACCATCGGCACCGGCTGACGGCCGATCAGGGTGACCTCGTGCCCCAACTCCCGGGCGACCGCGGCGGCCTCGCAGCCCAGGACGCCGTTGCCGACCACGACCAGGCGGCGGACGCCGCCGGACAGCCGGTCGCGCAGCGCCAGCGCGTCGTCCAGGGTGCGCAGGGTGAAGACCCCGGCGAGGCCGTCGGCGGCGGGCAGCGTGCGGGCCGCCACGCCGGTGGCGATGATCACGCCGGCGCAGGTCAGGCGCTCGCCGTCGTCGAGGGTGAGGGTGCGGGTGGCGACGTCGAGGCCGGTGGCCCGGGTGCCGAGCCGCAGGTCCAGGCTGAGCGGGTCGATCTGTTCCTTGCTGCGCAGCAGCAGGCGCTCCGGCTCCCAGGCGCCGTGCAGCAGCTGCTTGGACAGCGGCGGCCGGTCGTACGGGAGGTGGGGCTCGTCGCCGATCAGGGTCAGCGGGCCGTCCCAACCGGCCCGGCGCAGGGCCTCGGCGGCGGTGATCCCGGCCGCGGAGGCGCCGACCACCGCGATCGGGCGGGCTGTCATTCCTGGACCTCGATCACGGCGGCGGGGCAGATGGCGGCCGCCTCGCGGACCGCGTCATGCTGCTCGGCCGGCGGCTCGGCGTCCAGCAGGACGACCACGCCGTCCTCGTCGCGCTGATCGAAGACCTCGGGGGCGACCAGCACGCACTGGCCGGCGGCGCAGCACTTCTCGGCATCGATGGTGATCTTCATGGGGTGGCTCCGTGGGGTCGTTGACGAGTGGTGGGACGGTCGGTGCGATCGGTGCGACCGGCCGGTCACCAGGTGACGGGCAGGGAGTGGCAGCCGTAGATGGCCATGTCGGTACGGAACGGGATCTCGTCCAGGGGCACGGCGGGCCGCATGGTGGGGAAGCGCCGGAGCAGGGTGGCTATGACGACCTGGAGCTCGACGCGCGCCAGGGCCTGGCCCAGGCACTGGTGGATGCCGTAACCGAAGGCGACGTGGTGCTGGGCGTTGGGCCGGGTGATGTCGACGCGGTCGGGGTCTTCGAAGACCGTCGCATCGCGGTTGCCGGACGAGACGGCCACCACGACGCCCTCGCCGGCCCGGATGAGCTGGCCGCCGACCTCGATGTCGGCGGTGGCGACCCGGCGCGGGCCGTTGCGGATGATGCTGTGGAAGCGCAGCAGCTCCTCGACGGCGCCGCGGATCAGACCCGGGTCCTTGCGGAGCCGCTCGGCGGTCTCCGGGGAGCGCATCAGCGTCAGGGCGCTGAGGCCGATCATGTTGGCGGTGGTCTCGTGGCCGGCGACCAGGAGCAGGGAGGCGAACGCGGCGACCTGGTCGTGGGTGATCTCGCCGGTCTGCTGCTGCTCGACGATCAGCCGGCCGAGGATGTCGTCGCCCGGCTCCTTCTCCTTGGCGGTGACCAACTGGTCGAGGTAGTCGCGGAGTTCGACCCGGGCGGCCTCGCGCTCGTCCTCGGCGATGGTGCGGGAGAGCAGCTTGCCGGTGAGCCGCTGGAAGATGTCGTGGTCGTCGTAGGGGACGCCCAGCAGCAGGCTGATGACGAGCGAGGGGACGGGGAGCGCGAGCGTCTCGATCAGGTCCACCGGCTCACCGGCTCGGCGCTCCAGCGCGTCGCACAGCTCGTCGGTGAGGCGCTGGATCTCCGGCCGCAGCGCCTCGACGCGCTTGACCATGAACTCGCGGGTGACCATCCGCCGGAGCCGGGTGTGCTCCGGCGGATCCATGCGGATGAAGCCGCGGTTCTTGGTGCTGCCGCCGCCGGTCATGCCGCTGAGTGGGTAGCCATGCAGGGTGGTGTCGGAGCTGAAGCGGGTGTCGCCGAGGATCGCGCGGATGTCGGCGTAGCGGGTGGCCAGCCAGGACCAACTGCCGTCGGGGAGCGAGATCTTGGAGATCGGCTCCTCGGCGCGCAGGGCGCCGAACTCGGCCGGGGGGTCGAAGGGGCAGCCGCTCGGGGGCTGGACGGGCAACGGCGCCGGGGCCGCGGGAACTGTGGTGTCGATCATCTCGGTCATCTCGCTCCTCGTGCGCACAGCGCGGGGTGTGCGCCATGAGTCGATCCTTCGCCTAACGACTGTAAACTTACACACGTAATGATCGGGTAAACGCCTCGGGGTTTCCGTCGAAACGTGAGGAAGGGAACACCCGACAGCACCCGGCAGCACCCAGCGGCGCGGGCAGCAAGCAGCGCACGGCGGGCAGCCGCACAGCGCAAAGGCCCCGGCCGAAGAACGGCCGGGGCCTTGCGGCGCCACGGGGCGAAAGGGAGGGCGGAGGAGAGAAGGGCGGGAGAGGCAGGCGGCCGGCCGCGAAGTGCGGCTCAGCGCTCCAGCAGCAGCTCGATGAGTTCCTCCACGAACCCGTCCAGCCGGCTGGTGTCCTTGCGGCTCGGCATGACCTGCCAGATCATCACCCGGCCGTGCACCGCCGACCACAGCAGGTACGGCGCCTCGGCGCGCGAGCCGCGCACCCGCCAGCCGGCCTCCTCACAGGCGGTCAGCGCGTGGTGCCAGCTGCGCACCAGGAGTCCGGCCGGGTGGCCGGCGAGCCGCTCGGGGTCGACCGGGGTCTGCCGGGTCTCGTAGAGCAGCCGGTAGTTGGCCGGGTGCTCTATGGCGTAGCGGCAGTAGGCGCGGAGCTGGGCGCGCAGCCGGGCCACCGGGTCGCCGTCGTCGGCCTGCGCGGCGGCGTCGGTCATGGCGTGCGCGAGGCGCTCGTAGCTGATCTCCAGGGTGGCCCAGACCAGTTCGGTCTTGTCGGCGAAGTGCCGGTAGATGCTCGGCGCTGCCACGCCGGCCTCGCGGGCCACCGCGCGCAGCGACAGCGCGTCCTCGCTGCCGACCTCCTCCAGGAGGCGCTCGGTCGCCCGCAGCAGTTCCTCGCGCAGGCGCTCACCCTGTCCGCGCGGGTTACGGGGCCGGACGGCCGCACTCTCGCTCACTGCCCTCCGGTCCTTTCCTGGGCTGCCGCTCTGATGGTCGGCGGGGGCTCTACTCCTTCACCAGGGTTTCACACCCCGAGGGCGGACCGTACCGGAGGATCGCGGTCCGCTCGTCCCGCGACCCGGCGGGCGCGCCCAGAAGCCAGTCCGCGAACCAGGTCGGGCAACCAGGCCGGACACGAGGAGCGCTCACCGTCCGTGAGTGCGCGCGGCGCCCCGGTGACGCCTTCTCGCGCCGCCCGACCGCCCGCTCGCCGGCCCGGCATCGGGGCCGGCACCCACCCGGCACACGCACGCAGCACACCCCTCCCCCACAACACGACACGACTCGACACGACACGACACGACCCACTAACTCGACTGTCCCGTACGCCGGTTACGACACCCCTTCGGACAACACGCGCCGCCCCTCGGCCTGTTGGCGCCCCATTGCGCCGGCCCGCACCTAGGGTGCCCGGTATGGACGAGGAACCGCTGCATGTGACGGTGTGGGACGAGGGGCTGCCCGGGGCGCCGCGGGCGCTGCTGGTGCACGGCACGATGAGTTGGGGAACCGAGTGCTTCGCCGGGCAGCGGCCGTTGGCCGGGATGTTCCGGCTGGAGCTGGTGGACCGGCGCGGCTTCGGCGACAGTCCGGACGTCGAGCGGAGCGACTACGAGGTGGACGCCGAGGACCTCGGCCGGCTGCTCGGAGCGGGCGCCCACCTGGTGGGGCACTCGTACGGCGCGGCGGCCGCGATGCTGGCCGCCTCGGCGCGGCCGGAGGCCGTCCACTCGCTCACCCTGATCGAGCCGTCGCCGCTGCGTACCGCCGCCGCGCACCCCGTCGTACGGGCGGCGTTGGAGCGGCTGCGGGCGGCGTTCGCGAACGCGGGGGAGCTCGGGGAGGTGAGCCCGGAGGACTATCTGCGGCAGTCCACCGAGGCGTACGGGATGCGCCTGCCGGAGGTCACGCCCCGGATGCTGCGGGCGGTCCGGACGGCGATGCGGGAGCGGCCCGTCTGGGACGCGCAGATCCCGCTGGCGCCGCTGATCCGGGCGCAGTTGCCCAAGACGGTGATCAACGGGACGTGGGAGAGTGCCAACCCGGAATACCGCGCGTTCGTCGGCGATGCGCTGGCCGCGTGCAGGGAGTACCTCGCGGAGATGATCGGTGCCCGGCACGTGCGGGTGCCGGACACCGACCACGCCCCGCACCAGGACCGGCCCGAGGTGGTCAACGAGGTCCTCGCCCGGCTGTGGCAGAGCTGACGCCGCGGGTGGCGGCCGGTCTCAGCTCACCTCGATGCCTCAGCTCACCTCGATACCGAAGTCGCCCACCAGGGCGGCCAGTCCACCGGGGTAGCCCTTGCCACCGAGGACGAACTCCCAGTCGTCGCCGGGGCGGCGGCGGAACGAGCCGAGTACCAGGGCCCGTTCGCCGGGCCGCCCGTCGGAGACCGGGAGCCGGTCCAGCTCGGTGCCGGCGGTGTCCAGCAGCCGGATCCGGGCGTCGGTGAAGCCGTCGAGGTCGCCGCCCGGGTCGGTCTCCTGGTCGACCGCGGCGACCAGCACCAGCCGGTCGGCGCCGGGCGGCAGCGCGTCGAAGCGCACCCGCAGCGCGGCGCGGTCCTGGGTCACCCCGGCCAGCATCCGCACCGAACCGTCCGGTGTGGACGGGTTGTTGAAGAAGACGAAGTGGTCGTCGTCGAGCACCGCGGCGCCCTTGCAGACCAGGGCGCAGACGTCGAGGTCGGCCGCGCCGGACCAGTTCATGGCGAGGGTGACGTGCTCGGGCGCCGCGTCGGCGGGCTCCGGGGCGCCGGGGCTCGCGTCGTCGGGTCCGAGGCGGCCGCGCAGCCCGTACCGGCCTAGCAGATCGACGAGTTCGGGGCCGGCGATCAGGGTGAGCGGCTTCCCCTGGGCGAAGCGGTGGGCGCCGGGCCCGAATTGGGAGGTGGTCACCAGGACGCCCTTGTTGGCGCCCTCGGACTGGACGGTCCCGTAGAGGTCGCGGACGGCAGTGGGCGGGACGGTGTTGCGGTAGCGCTTGACCTGGACGACGATCTTGCCGCCGCGGATCGGGTCCGGGTCCAGGGCGTCCACGTCGATCCCGCCGTCGCCGGAGCGCTGGGTGGTGACGGCCTGCATGCCCATCGCGCGGAACAGCTCGGCGACCAACTGCTCGAAGGCGAGCGGGTCCATCGCGTGCAGATCGGCCTCGCCGTCGGTGCCGTGCGAGACCACGGCGCCGCCGGCGATGTCGGCCGGCCGCCGCCCGGGGCGCACCTGGGTGCACTGGTCGGGACGGGCGGAGAGCTGGCCGCGGAGCCCTTCGGTGAGGCAGTCCGGGGCGCTGACCTGGGCCAGGTGGTAGGAGTCGAGGGCGCTGCGGGGGGCCAGGACGGTGGCGAGGAAGAGGGTGGCGGGGCGTCCGGTGACCGGGTCGACGTCGTCGACGAAGCCGTTGAGCGCCACCGAGTCCAGGGCGCCGAAGGTGTCCGCGGCGAACAGGTCGTGCAGGACCAGCAGCATGCTCTGGGCGATGACCTCGCGGTAGAGGGCCCGGCGTTGGGCGGCCGGGCGGGCGGTCTCCCGCTCCTCGTCGGGGGTGGGCAGGTAGCGGACGGACTTGACGGCGGGGACGACGTCGTAGCCGGGCAGTTCCCAGTCGAGGACCAGTTGGCGGGCGGCGGTGTCGTAGCCGGCGCTGAGTTGGCGGGGGAAGCCCTCGGGCCAGGAGGTGCCGGAGTAGAGGGCGGCGGAGAAGTACTCGACGACGGCGTCGGCGTCGCCGGCGCGCAGGCCGTCGAGCAGCTCCCGGACCCCGGCGTTGTGCCGGCGTATCGCGTCGAGGGCGCCGGCCGCCCACTGGTCGTACTGCTGGCGGTAGGCGGCCAGTTGGGACTGGCGGTGGGCCTCAGCGGACTGCGCGGCGTACCAGTCCTGTTCGAAGCGGGCGCGGGCCTCCTGCCGGTCGCGGTCGCGGCGGACGCCGGAGCGCAGCCCGCCGGTGGGCGCCTGGTAGCGGGCCGGGTCGGGCATGGTCACCGGGGTGGCGAGGGCGCCGGGGGCGAAGGGTTCGACGCGCTCGGGGCGGAGCAGGGCGTCGGCGGTGAAGGCGGGGGCCCGGCAGCCGTCGGCGAGCAGGTCGGTGAGGGCGGTGACGCGGGCGTCGAGTTCCTCGGTGCGGCGGCGGGCGTCGGCCTCGCGCTGCCGGCGGTAGGCGGTCTGCCGCTCGCGGTGCATCCGGGCCATGGCGCGCTCGGCGGCGCGGGCCTGCCGTTCCTGTTCCCGTTGCTGCTGCACGCGGGCGCGGTGTTCGGCCTCCGTCCGGCGTTGCTGCTGGCGCTGTGCCTCGGCCCAGATGCCGAGTAATCCCTGGGAACGGCGGCTCATTTGGCGGTTCGTCCTCCCCCCGGGGCGGCGCCCCCGGAACGTGCGGCAGTGGTGGCGTCTGTGCCGGTCTGCCCTGGTCTGCTGTGGTGAGCCGACTTTATCGGGGGCGTGCGCCGGCGATCAGGGGGCGGGTGAGTCTCGGCCGGGCGGCGCCGGCGAGGGTGGCGCGGACCGGCCACGAGCGCCGCAAAAATCACAGACATCTCGTGAAGTTCACGTCTTGATTTGAGAACTTCACATGTGGTTCTGTTGGAAACATCATGAGCGACGTGATTCCTGAGGCCGTGCTTCGCCACAACGTGGCGGACGCCGGCGCCGCGCCCCGCCCAGTGGTGGGCGTCTCGCTGAAGCTGTACTTCGGGCTGGCGCAGACCCGGGCCTGGCTCGGCGAAGTTGCTGCCCTCGCCCCCGTGTTGGCCCGCCTCCCCCGCCCCGTCGACCTCTTCGTCCTGCCGTCCTTCCCGGCCCTGGCGGACGCCCGGGAGCTGCTGTCCGGCACCGGCATCGGCTACGGCGCGCAGGACGTGCACTGGGCCGAGCACGGCGCCTGGACCGGCGAGGTCTCGGCCGGGATGCTCGCCGAGACCGGCGCCTGCTACGTCGAGGTCGGCCACGCCGAGCGCCGCCGGCACTTCGGCGAGACCGACGAGACGGTGGCCGCCAAGACCCGGGCCGCCACCGCGGCCGGCCTCATCCCGGTGATCTGCGCCGGCGAGCAGCGCGCGGCGGACCCGGCCGTGGCCGCCGAGGAGACCCTGACCCAGGTGCGGGCCGCGCTGGCCGGCGCCGCACCGGGCAGCGAGGTGATCGTCGCCTACGAGCCGGTGTGGGCGATCGGCGCCCGCGAGCCGGCGCCCGCCGAGCACGTCCGCTCGGTCGCCGCGGCGATCCGCGGCGCGCTGCGCGACCACGACGTGCGCGGCCGGCTGATCTACGGCGGGACCGCGGGCCCCGGCACCCACGGCGAGCTGGCCGGTGCCGTCGACGGGCTCTTCCTGGGCCGGCTCGCCCACGACCCCGAGGGCCTGCGCAGGGTCCTCGAAGAGATCTCCAGCAGCTGACCGCCCCACCCAGCCCCGAGGAGCCCACCGTGACCCGCACCCCTCCGATCGCGATCGGCGCCGACGACGCCGCCACCGCCATGAAGGACGCGATCGCCGCCTACCTCACCGAGCACGGCTATCCGGTCACCGACCTGAGCGCCACCGCCGACGAGGACTACCCCGACGTCGCCGAGCGGGTCGCGCGCAGCGTGGCCCGCGGCGAGCACGAGCGCGCGGTGCTGATCTGCGGCACCGGCATCGGCATGGCGATCGCCGCCAACAAGGTCCCCGGTGTCCGGGCCGCACAGATCCCGGACAGCTACAGCGCCGAACGGGCCCGGAAGTCCAACGACGCCCAGATCGCCTGCTTCGGCAGCCGCACCATGGGCGTGGAGGCGGCGCTGGTGTGCCTGCGCCATTGGTTGGACTCCGACTTCGCCGGCGGCCGTTCGGCCCCCAAGGTGGAGAAGATCAAGCAGGTCGAGTCGCGCAACCTGCGCGCGGCATAAGGCCCGCTCTCCCGCGCTCCCCTCCCCGGCTCCCCAACGCCCCTCTCCCGAAAGGCGGTCACGGTCCATGCGCGCAGTAGTCATCGAGGAACCGCACCGGCTCAGCGTCACCACCGTCCCGGATCCGACGCCAGGACCCGGCGAGGTGGTCGTCAAGGTCGCGGCGGCGGGCCTGTGCGGAACCGATGTGCACATGTTGGCGGGCGAGTTCGGGCCGACCCGGTATCCGGTCGTCCCCGGGCACGAGTTCGCCGGTGAGGTGGTCGCGGTGGGCGCCGGGGTCACCGACTTCGCCGCGGGCGACGCGGTCGCGGCCGACCCGGCCCTCTACTGCGGCGCCTGTCACTACTGTTCCATCGGCCACGGCAACCTCTGTGAGCGCTGGGGCACCATCGGCATCACCGTCGACGGCGCCTGCGCGGAGTACGTCTCGGTCCCGGTCCGCAACTGCTACCGGCTCCCCGAGGGCCTGCCGTTGGCGCACGCCCCGCTGATCGAGCCGCTCTCGACCATCGTGCGCGGCTTCGACATCGTCGCCCCCAAACTGGGCGACAACTTCCTGATCTACGGCGCCGGCACCATGGGCCTGCTCTACCTCCAGGTCGCCCAGCGCTCCGGCGCCGCCTCGGTCTCGGTGGTGGACCTCAACGAGGAACGGCTGGCAGTGGCCCGGAAGTTGGGCGCGGACGCCGTCGCCACCAACGCCGACGCGCTGGCCGACGCCCACCCGCGCGGCTGGGAGGTGGTCACCGACTGCACCGGCAACGTCCGGGCCATCGAGGACGGGCTGACCCGGCCGGCCCGCGGCGGCACCTTCCAGCAGTTCGGCTGCGCGCCCGACCAGGAGTCCGCGCGGTTCTCGCCGTTCCGGATCTACAACGACGAGATCCGGATCGTCGGCAGCATGGCGATCCTGCACAGCTACGGGCGGGCGGTGGAGCTGCTCGGCAAGGGCGTCATCGACTGCGAGACCATGATCACCCACCGGTTCGGACTCGACGACTACGCCACCGCCCTGGAGACCTTCCAGAAGGGCACCGGACGCAAGCTGCAGATCGTCCCGAGCGGACCGGCGGCATGACGGCCGCGGCGGGCCGGGCGATCCCGGCCACCATGCGCGCCGCCGTCCAGCGCGGCCCCCGTCAACTCGCCGTCGAAGAGGTCCCGGTCCCCGTACCGGGCCCAGGCCAACTCCTGGTGCGCGTCCTGGCCGTCGGCACCTGCGGCTCCGACGTGCACTTCTACGAGCACGGCGAGTTGGGCGGCTTCCGGGCGGACGGGCCGCTGGTCCTGGGCCACGAACCCAGTGGCGTGATCGCCGCGACCGGCCCCGGGGTGACCCGGCGCGCCCCTGGGGGAAGGGTCTCCATCGAGCCGGGTACCTGCTGCGGCCGCTGCGAGCAGTGCCGCGCCGGCCGGTACAACCTCTGCCCGGCGATGCACTTCTACGCCATCCCCGGGCAGGCCGACGGGGCGTTCGCCGAATACGTGCTGGCCCACGAGGACTTCGTGCACCCGGTGCCGGACGGCGTCTCCGACGAGGCCGCGGCGCTGCTGGAACCGCTGTCGGTGGCCGTCTGGGCCTGCCGCAAGGCGCGGGTCGCCCCAGGTGACCGAGTGCTGGTGACCGGCGCCGGCCCGATCGGTCTGGTGGCGCTCCAGACCGCCCGGGCCTTCGGCGCCCAGGAGGTCGTCGTCAGCGACGTCACTCCGCACCGCCTGGCGCTGGCCCGGGAGTTGGGCGCCACCCAGGTGGTCAACGTGGCCGAACGGCCGCTGGCCGAGGCCGGTTTCGCGCCCGACGTGCTGCTGGAGTGCTCCGGCTCGGGCGCGGCGACCACCGAGGCGGTCCGCCAGGTGGCGCGGGCCGGCCGGGTCGTCCTGGTGGGCATGGGCGGCGCGGAGGTCACCCTGCCGCTCGACCACCTCCAGAACCACGAGTTGGAGGTCACCGGCACCTTCCGCTACGCCCGGACCTGGCCGACCGCGCTCGCCCTGGTCACCTCCGGCGCGGTCGACCTGGACCGGCTGGTCACCCACCGCTACGGCCTCGCGGACGCCGAGCGCGCGCTGACCGCCGGAGCCCGCGAACCGGACGCCGTCAAGGCGGTGGTGCTGCCGCAGAAGTAGCGGACGGCGGGCGGCTCGCCGCGCTCACACCCCGAGCGCGGCGAGCTCCGCGCCGGCCATCAGGAAGGCCCCCACACCGAAGTCGGCGGTGGAGTCGTAGGTGATCGGCTGGCCCGACTCCGGCCGGTCACCGATGCCTTGGACGTAGCCCAGGAAGCCGTCGGGATGCACGGCGGTGGCCACCATGCCGGCCCAGGCGCGCTCGGCCATCGGCAGATAGCCCTCGCGCGGCACCACGCCGGCCCGGATCGCGGCGGCGACGGCGTAGGCGAACAGCGCGGTGCCGCTGGTCTCCGGTCCTGGCAGGTGTCGGGGGTCGGCGAGGTTGACGTTCCAGAAGCCGTCCGGGCGCTGCACGGCGCGCAGCGCGGCCAGTTGGTCGGCGAGGGTGCGGCGGTAGCCCGCGGCCGGTGCGAAGGTGTCGGGCAGCACCGCCAGCACCTTGGCGTGCGCGGCGGCCACCCATCCGTTGCCGCGGGACCAGTGCACCGGACCGCCGCCCGGCGAGGTGATCCCGCCGGGCAGGAAGCGCTTGTCGCGGTACCACAGGGCGCTTTCGGGGTCGTACAGTCCGGGCCCGCCCTCGGTGTTCCGGGTGTGGCTGTAAAGGGCGTGCATCGCGGCCCAGTAGGCGGGCTCCTCGCGCAGCGCCCCGAGCCGGGCGAACGACGGCATCGCCATGTGCAGCGCGTCGTCCCACCACCAGTCGTCGTGCCGCTGTTCCACGGTGTCGGCCATCGCCCGCACCGCCCGCTCGATGGCGGCCGGCTTCGCCGGGTCGGGCGCCGGGTCCAGGGCGTAGAGGTCGAGGTAGACCTGGCCGGCGCACTGGTCGTCGGGGCGCCGGGTGGTGGGGCCGCCCCGCAGGCCGTAGGCGTGCCGTTCGGCCCAGGCGTGCGCGTGGGCGAGGTAGCGCGGTTCGCGGGTGAGGCGGTGCAGGGCCAGCAGACCGCAGAAGAAGGTGGCCCGGGCCCATTGGTTGTCGCCGGGGTCGTGGTGCGCGCCGATCCAGTGGTCGGCGACCCGGCGCAGTACGGCAACGGTGGGGACGTGCCGGCGTTCCATGAACACCCCTCCGGGACGGAAGCGATGGATATTCACGTACACGAACAGCGTTTCTGCACTTGGGTGAGCGGGGGACATCGTGGCAGCCAACTCGCGCCGGCGGAAGGGGCGGTGGTGCGCCGGCGCACGGGCGGCCGGATTGCGCATCGCACGCGTGTGCCCGTAACGTGGGCGCCGTGACTACCGGGTCGGCCATGGGCCATGAGCGAGTGAGGCACCCGGTCACTCCGTGACCGCGCGGCGGGTGAGAGCCCCGCCCCCGCCTCCCAACCCCTCCTGTTTCTGCTTCTCTTCCGCGCCTGTGCCGCGCGCGCCGGCCTCCTGCCGCGCCGCCGCTTCGCGCGCGTTTCCTTCCTTCCGTGCCACGGACGCCGCGCCCTGCCGCGGACGCCGCCATGCCATGGACGCCGCCGTGCCGCGCCCCGCCGCGCCGCACCCCCGCCGTCGCGTGGTCGCTCCGCCCTGCCCGCGCGCTCCGGGCGCCTCACCTTCCTTGGGAGAACACCCCTTCATGCCCCATGACTTCAACCAACAGGTCATCGACGCGTTCCGGGCCAACGCCGGCCGGGTCGGCGGCCCCTTCGAGGACGGCCGGCTGATCCTGCTGACCACCACCGGCGCCCGCAGCGGCGCCCGGCACACCACCCCGGTCGGCTACCTCCCCGACGGCGAGCGGATCCTCGTCATCGCCTCCGCCGGCGGCGCCCCGCACCACCCGGCCTGGTACCACAACCTCGTCGCCCACCCCCATGTCACCGTGGAAACCGGGGTGTTCGCCTACGAGGCGCGGGCCGAGGTTCTGACCGGCGCCGAACGCGACCGGCTCTTCGCCCGCGCCGTGGAGGCCGACCCCGGCTGGGCCGCCTACCAGGCGAAGACCCACCGCACCCTCCCGGTGGTGGCGCTGACCTCTGCCGAGAACGGCCCGCCGCGCTTCGCCGGCGCCACGCCCGGCGCCACCCTGACGCTGGTGCATGACGCCTTCCGACGGGAACTGCGCACCATCCGGCGGGAGTTGGCCGCCTCGGGATCGCTGCTCGGCGCCCAGCTGCGGGTCAACTGCCTGGCGCTGTGCCAGGGCCTGGACCAGCACCACGCCGGCGAGGACCGCATGATGTTCCCCGCGCTCCGCCGCCGGTCGCCGGAGCTCGCCCCGGTGCTGGACCGGCTGGACGAGGAGCACCGGCGCATCGCGGCGCTCCTCGCCGAGCTGCGGCGGACGCTGGCGGAGCCGTCCGCCGCCCCCGGCGGGATCCGCGCCGAGGTCGAGCGCCTGACGGACGAGCTGGAGTCTCATCTGACCTACGAGGAACAGCAGTTGATCCCGTTGCTGGACGCGATGGCCGGCTGAGCGCCGCGCACGGCCGCGGCCGCCGGGCTCAGATCCGGCGGCCGTGCCCCTCCCAATAAGGGTCCCGCAGCTGCCGTTTGAAGAGCTTGCCGGACTCGTCCCGCGGCAGCCGCTGCTCGAACACCACGGTCCGCGGCACCTTGTACGCGGCGAGCCGCCGGGCGACGTGGTCGCGGACGGCCGCGGCGGTCAGCCGCACCCCGGCCTCGGTCTCCAGGTGCGCGGCGAGGGCCTCGCCGAACTCCTCGTCCGGGATGCCGAACACCGCGGCGTCCCGCACGCCTTCGAGCGAGAGCAGGCAGCCCTCGATCTCCGCCGGGTAGATGTTGACGCCGCCGGAGATCACCATGTCGTTGCGGCGGTCGCTGAGATAGAGGTAGCCGTCCTCGTCGAGGTGGCCGATGTCGCCGAGGGTGACGAAACCGGGCAGGCCCGGTGCCTCCATGGCGGCGCGTTTCTCCGCGTCGCCGAGGTAGCTGAAGCGGGGCCAGGTGTCGGCGGGCCGGACGTAGATCTCGCCGGTGGTGCCGGCCGGCAGCACCGCCCCGTCGGGCCCGAGGACCGCGACCTCGCAGGTGCCCTGGGCGCGCCCCACGGTGCCGGGGTGGGCCAGCCACTCCGCGCTGTCGCACCAGGTCACCGCGCCGGTCTCGCTGCCGCCGTAGTACTCCCGAAGCACCGGACCCAGCCAGTCGATCATGGCGTGTTTGATATGGGGCGGGCAGGGCGCGGCGGCGTGCACCACGGAGGTCAGCGAGGAGATGTCGTAGCGCTCGCGGACCTCCTTGGGCAGCCGCAACAGCCGGACGAACATGGTGGGGACCACCTGTGTCTGGGCGATGCGGTGCCGCTCGACCAGCCGCAGGAACTCCTCCGCGTCGAAGTGCGGCATCAACGTGATGTCCAGGCCAGCGGCGAGCGCCAGGACCGCGTGCTGGCTGGGCGAGGCGTGGTAGAGGGGGGCGGGGATCAGGGTCCGGCCGCCGGGCTCGACCGCGAAGTATTCGAGGAAGCCGCTGACCGCCTCGGTGAGCAGTTCCTGGGTGACCGGTTCGCGCAGAACTCCCTTGGGGCGGCCGGTCGTTCCGGAGCTGTAGATGACGGTGGGCGGTCGGGCGTCGGCGGGCCGGTCCAGCGGGGGTCGGTCGGCCAACCAGGCGTCCAGCAGCGGGTACCGGCCGGTGACGGGCGGGACGGCCAGCCCGCAGGCGGCGGCCACGCCGGTCGGCACCGGGACCTCGATGACGTGGACGCCGTCGGGCAGCACGGCGGCCACCGCGGGCAGCAGGTCGGTGTGGGCGAAGACCACCGCGCTGCCGCTGTCGGTCAGCACATGGCGCAGGTCGTCCGCGCGGAAGTGCCAGTTGACCGGGACGGCGGCGGCGCCGAGCAGGGCGGCGGTGGTGGTGATCTCCAGGTGCGCGGGCTCGTTGCGGAGCACCACCGCGACCCGGTCGCCGGGCCCGACTCCCAGCTCTGCCAGGCCCGTTGCGATGCGTGCGGCGCGGTCGAGGAACTCCGGATAGCCACGTTCGTGCCCGGCGCAGCGGATGGCGGGGGCGCCGACGGTGGACGGTGCGACGGCTTCCATGGTGCCTCCAGGAGGGAGCGGCCAGGACCGGCGCACACCGGTCCGGCTCATTGAACAGCGGGCGGTCGGGCGCCCACCAGAGCGCCCCGCGCCATCCCCGGCGCACGCGCGGCGCGGTGCTCCGATCGCCCGGCACGGAGCGCCGCCGTCGGTGGCCGCTCCTATCCTCGGGGCCATGGGAAACGACGACATCCTGCGCTCACACGGCGAGGCGTTGGCGCTCTTCGGCGCGCGGGTCCACGCCGTCCGCGAGGACCAGTGGGAGGCACCCACCCCGTGCACCCAGTGGTCGGTGTTCGATCTGGTCAACCACCTGACCGCGGAGCAGCTCTGGGTGCCCCACCTGGTGCGCGACGGGTCCACCATCGCCGCGCTGGACGGGGACTTCGACGGCGACCAGCTCGGCGAGGACCCGGTCGGCGCCTGGGACCGCGCCGCGGCGGCGGCCGTCGCGGCGTTCGCCGAACCGGGCGCCCTGCACCGCTCGGTCCACCTCTCCTACGGCACCACCCCGGCCGACGCGTACTGCACGCAGATGACCGCCGATGCCGTGGTGCACACCTGGGACCTGTCGCGGGCGATCGGCGCCGACGAGCGGCTGCCGGAGTCGCTGGTGGCCGCGGCGCTGCGCGAGGTGGAGCCGTACGCCGGGGCGTTGGAGGGTTCCGGGTTGTTCGCCGCACCGGTGCAACCCCCGGTCGGCGCCGACGCGCAGACCCGGCTGCTCTGTCTGCTCGGCCGTCGGCCCTGACCACCGAGGAAACCGGCCCCGACCCACTTGCGGGGTCGGGGCCGGCGGGCGCCCGCGGCCGGGCTCTGCGTCAGTCGATGCCGCGGACGATATGTGGTTCGACGGGATCGTCCTCGCAACCGGCCAGGCGCACCGGGGAACAGCGGTCCCACGCCTCAAGATTGCGGACTTCCTTGATTCGCCCGGGGCGCTCGCCCTGCTTCAAAGGGGGCTGCTTGTGTTGAGCCTTGTGCACTGCCACCACGCACTCCTTCTTCGAGGTATTGGTTCCGACGCGGTGGCGCCTTGTTCTCGGACCGGGAGGTCGGCCAGGGTTCGTGGCGTTCCCGCGACGGGCCAATGGTGTTGGCGTCTCCCAGGTGGGTCGTCCGTCGTCCTCCAGGGTATCGGCGCCGCTCGTGGACCGCGCGACTTTTTCGGCGATAACCACCCGTCCCGGGAAGGCGGAAACACCGCCCGGCGCCAAGGGGTGCGCCGGGGCGCCGGAACACGCTCCGTCATTCACCCGTTCGGGCGACGGTCCCCCTCGCGCGCCGCGCTCCCGGGCCGTCCGGTTGCCGGCTCGGGGCGGGTCCGTAGCGTGGAAAGGTAGTGCGTATGCGCGAGGGCGTCGCCCCGCGCGCCGGGTCCGTGCGCCGCTGGCCGCGGTGCTACCCATGGGTGGGTGGAATGGTTCTCGGATCCTGGTGCATGGCTCGGCCGGCTGGTCTTCCAGCGGATGCTCGCGGTGCTGTACGTGGTCGCGTTCGTCGCCGCGGCCCGGCAGTTCCGGGCGCTGTTAGGGACCCGGGGACTGTTGCCGATCCCCGCGTTCACGGCGCGGGTGCCGTTCCGGCTGTCCCCTTCGGTCTTCCAGCTCTACTACTCGGACCGCTTCTTCGCGGGCTGGGCCTGGGGCGGGGCGGTGTTGGCGGCGGCGGTCGCGGCGGGGGCGGCGGACGCGGTGCCGCTGGGGGCGGCGATGCTGCTGTGGGTGGTGCTGTGGGCGATGTACCTGTCCATCGTCAACGTCGGTCAGACCTGGTACGGGTTCGGATGGGAGACGCTGCTGCTGGAGGCCGGGGTGCTGGCGGTCTTCCTCGGCAACGCCGACACCGCTCCCCCGGTGCTGTTCATGTGGCTGCTGCGCTGGCTGTTGTTCCGGGTGGAGTTCGGCGCCGGGCTGATCAAGATGCGCGGCGACCGCTGCTGGCGGGATCTGACCTGCCTCTACTACCACCATGAGACGCAGCCGATGCCGGGCCCGCTGAGCTGGTTCTTCCACCATCTGCCGAAGCCGCTGCACCGGGTCGAGACCGCCGCCAACCACGTCGCCCAACTCGTGCTGCCGGTCCTGTTGTTCACCCCGCAGCCGGTGGCCGGGTGGGCGGCGCTGGGGATGGCGGTCACCCAGCTCTGGCTGGTGCTGTCCGGCAACTTCGCCTGGCTGAACTGGATCACCATCGCGCTGGCCATGTCGGCCGCCGCTCCCCTGTGGGCCGGTCCCCCGGCGGCGCCGGGCGCCCCGCCGACGTGGTTCGAGGTACTGGTGACCGCGGCCGCGGTCGGCGTCGCCGCGCTCAGCTACCGCCCGGCGCGCAACCTCCTGGCCCGGGGGCAGTTGATGAACACCTCGTACGAGCCGCTGCACCTGGTCAACTCCTACGGGGCGTTCGGCAGCATCACCCGGGTCCGCCGGGAGATCGTCCTCGAAGGGACGGCAGACGCGGTCTCCGGACCCGGCACGACCTGGCACGCCTACGAGTTCCACGGCAAGCCCGGCGAAACGGCCCGCCTGCCGCGCCAGTTCGCCCCCTATCACCTGCGGTTGGACTGGCTGATGTGGTTCGCGGCGCTGTCGCCGGCCTACGCCCGGCCGTGGTTCGTGCCGCTGGTGGCGCGGCTGTTGGAGAACGACCGGGACACCGTGGGGCTGTTGCGCCGCAATCCGTTCCCGGACCTGCCGCCGGCCAGGGTGCGGGCGCGGGTCTTCCGTTACCGCTTCACGACCTGGTGGGAACTGCGGGAGACCGGAGAGTGGTGGCACCGGACCGCGGAGCGGGAATTTCTGCCTCCGGTGTCGCGGTCATCTCTTTCCGGAAGGCGATGACCATCTCGCGGGCGTGCCGGAGCCCGATGCGGGCGAAGTCGCCCTCCAGGGCGTCGAGTTCGGCCAGCGTGCCGATCGGGTCGCGGCCCAGGTGGGCGCGGGACTTGGTCAGGCCCAGCCGGGAGAGCGCCTCGCCGCGCGGCTCGCTCATCTCCCGGAACTCGTCCAGCGCGAGGGCGTAGGTGTCGCGGGCCTCGGCGTAACGGCCGGCGCGGTAGAGGACGTTGCCGCGCATCTTGTGGTTGTAGGCGAGCGCGCCGGCGAGGTCCATGGTGCGGCAAATGGCCTCCGCCTCAGAGAGCAAGGCCAGCGCGCGGTCCGGTTCGCCGCGGACCGAGAGCACGTCGGCCACCCCGCGCAGCGACCAGGCCCGGCCGCGGAAGTCGTCGGCCTCGGCGGCGATCCGGGCGGACTCCTCGAAGAGCTCCAGGGCCCTGTCGTGGTCGCCGGTGTTGCGGTGCATCTGGGCTATGCCGGACATCGCCCAGACCATGTGCCGGGCCTCGCCGTGCTCCCGGGCCTGCGCGAGGAGTTGCTCGTGGAGCTCGGCGACGGCGGCGTAGTCGCCCTGGATGCGGCCGGTCTCGGCGAGCCCGGCCAGCGAGTAGCCGTGCGCCAGCCGGTCGCCGCCGGTCTCGGCCAGCGCCACCGCGTGGGCGAGCAGTCGCCGGGCGAGCGGCAGGGTGCCGCACTGGCGGGCCAGGGTGCCGCCGCTCCACAACGCCCAGGCCATCGCGGCCGGTTCACCGGCGGTGCGGGCGCTGCGGTAGGCGGCACGCCAGGCGGTGCCCGCCGCATCCACTCGGCCCAGCCGCCGGTTGGCCTCGGCGACGGCCAGTTGGGCCCTGGACCGCTCCAGCGCGGTGTCCGCGGCGGCGAGTGTGCGGTGCGCGGTGGCCAGTACCTCCTCGTAGGAGGAGTTCACGCTCAGCGCCGAGCCCAGTTCGCCCTGGTACTCCGGGGCGAATGCCTTGCCGTACATCGATCCGTGACCTTTCGATCAAGCGTTTGCCTTGATCGCAAACGTACGGAAGGCGGGGGGTCCGGCGAATCCGTCCGCGTATGGGTTGTGGCGTACGACTGGAGTGCTACGTGCGGGGGTGGCGGTCATCATCGGGATGTACGGGGCCCTCGGGGTTCGGTACCACTGATGAGGCGTCAAGTGAGGTGCTCTTGCGGGGAGATGGGCGGCAGAGTCAGGCTGACCGGCACTACACCGGAGGTGGGGTATGGGCGAGGCGGCCGAGGTCCGGGGTGGCATCGGGCGGCGGGGGTTCGTCGGGGCGGTCGGGGCGGTGGCCCTCTCCGTCGGGGGCGCGCGGACGGCGCGGGCCGCACCACGCGGACGACCGCTGTTCCTGGGGACGTACACCTCCAAGCCGGGCGGCGGCACCGGTATCGGGCTGGCCGCCTACGACCCCCACACCGGTGCCCTGACCGCCACCGGGGTCGTGCCGGGCGTCGCCGACCCCTCGTACCTGGCACCGGCGCCGGACGGCCGGACGCTGTACGCGGTCGACGAGCAGGAGGACGGCGCGGTGACGGCGCTCGCCCTGCCGTCGGGCGGTGGCGCGCCGACGGTGCTCGGCACCCAGCCCACCGGCGGGGCGGGCCCGTGCCATCTGTCGGTGCACCCCAGCGGGCGGTGGCTGCTGAGCGCCAACTACCTGTCCGGGAGCGTGGCGGTGCACCCGGTCCTCCCCGGCGGCGCGCTGGGGCCGCGCACGGACCTGGTCGTCCACGGCAGCCCGCCGCCCGGCCCCGGGCAGACCGGGCCGCACGCGCACCAGATCGTCACCGCCCCCGACGGCCGCCATGTGCTCGCCGTGGACCTGGGCAACGACACCGTCTACACCTACCGGCTCGACCCGCGAACCGGGACGCTGGCCCAGGTGTCGTACGCGACGCTGCGTCCCGGCGCCGGCCCCCGGCATCTGACCTTCCACCCCTCGGGGACGTTCGCGTATCTGGCGAACGAGGTCGACAACACCGCGGTGGTCTGCGGCTACGACCCGCCCAGCGGGCGGCTGGTGCCCGGTGCGCCGCAGTCCACCGGGACCCGGCCCGGGGTCAGTTATCCGGCACAGTTCCTGGTGACCCGCAACGGCCGGTTCGCCTTCCTCGCCAACCGCGGCGACAACACCCTCACCCGCTACGCCGTGGAGGCCGGCGGGGCCCGACTGCGGCTGCTGGACACGGTGCCGGTGGGTGGGGACTTCCCCCGGCAGATCGCCTTCTCACCGGATGAGCGGTGGCTGTTCGCCGCGAACCAGAAGTCCGGGTCGGTGACGGTGTTCGCGGTGGACGCCCGGGTCGGGACGCTGGTGCGGGTGGGCGAGCCGTTCTTGGCGCCGATGGCGGTCTGCGCGCTGCCGCGGTGATCCGCGGGGCGCGACGGTCCGCGGTGGGCGGCCGACGCGCCCGCAACACCGCCGCAACACTCCTGCAGGATTGGCGCGTTAGCGTCGCGCCCCATGAGTACGGGAACCACAGCCTCCGGCGGCGGTGCCGCGCCGGATACCAGTCCGCGGCCCGGCGACCCCGCGGATCCGGGCGCGGCGGCCGCCGGCACGGGGCTCCAACAGGGCCTCAAGCGCCGCCATATGCAACTGATCGCGCTGGGCGGGGTGATCGGGGCCGGGTTGTTCGTCGGCAGCGGGGTGGTGGTCCGCTCCGCGGGGCCGGCCGCGGTGCTGTCGTTCCTGGCCGCCGGCGTGCTCACCGTGCTGATCATGCGGATGCTGGCCGAGATGACGGTGGCCCGCCCGGCGCTGGGCTCGTTCTACGCGCATGTGCGGGAGACCCTCGGCCACCGCGCGGGGTTCGCGGTGGGCTGGCTGTACTGGTACTTCTTCGTGATCGTGGTCGCCGTCGAGGCGGTGGCCGGCGGCCGGATCATCCGGCTGTGGCTGCCCGGCGTCCCGCTGTGGGCGGTCAGCCTGGTGCTGATGGCGCTGCTGACGGCGACGAACCTGGTGTCGGCGCGCTCCTACGGCGAGTTCGAGTACTGGTTCTCGTCGATCAAGGTCGTGGCGATCGTGGTGTTCCTGTTCCTGGGCGCGCTGTATGTGCTCGGGCTGTGGCCCGGCTCGTCCGGCGGGCTGGCGCAGCTCACCGCGCACGGCGGCTTCGTGCCGGAGGGCATCGGGGCGGTGCTGGCCGCCGTCGTGCCGTGCGTCGGCTTCTTCACCGGCGCGGAGATCGTGACCATCGCCGCGGCGGAATCGGTGGAGCCGGAGCGGGCGGTGGCCACCGCCATCCGGTCCATCGTGCTGCGGGTGGTCGCGTTCTATGTGCTGTCGATCTTCCTGGTGGTCGCGGTGGTGCCCTGGACCTCGAAGGCGATAGAGGTCAGTCCGTACGCGGCGGTGCTGGACCGGCTGGCGGTGCCCGCGGCCGGCACGGTGATGAACGCGCTGGTGCTGATCGCGGTGCTCTCCTGCCTGAATTCCGCGCTCTACACCTCGTCCCGGATGCTGTTCGCGCTCACCCGCAATGGGGACGCGCCGCGCGGCTTCACCAAGGTCAGTGCGAGCGGGGTGCCACGGCGGGCGCTGCTGGCCGGGACCTCGGTCGGTTATCTGTCGGTGATCGCGGCCTGGGTCTCGCCCGATGTCGTCTTCCAGTTCCTCATCAACTCCTATGGCGCCATTGCCCTGTTCGTCTATCTGGCGATCGCGGTGGCGCAGCTGCGGATGCGACGCCGGCTGGAACGCGACGAGCCGGAGCGGCTGACCCTGCGGATGTGGGGCTATCCGTGGCTGAGCCGGCTGACCATCGCGCTGATGGCGCTGGTGATCGGTGCGATGGCGGTACTGCCGGACAGCCGGGCGCAGTTCTGGCTGAGCCTGCTCACGCTCGGTGTCGTACTGGCCGGCTACGAAATCCGGCGACGGGTCCGGCGGGCCTAGGGCCGGATGGAGGACCAGATGTCGGGTGGGCCGTCCGCGGCGCCACGGACGGCCCGCCCCTCCCCCCTCACGGCCGGCTCGGAAACCCCCGGAGCAACCGAGAATTCCCCCCGGATTCCTCCGGATTTCTCAGAGGGGCGTTTCCCGTTTCCCCCTGCATACCGTTGGCTCTTCCGGTTTCACCGCTCGCCTCGTCCGGTCGAATTCCCGGCGCATTCGACCGGACGAGGGACGGCCAGGGAGGCCGATCAGCCGCCGTTCCTCACTCCGTACCGGAGACGTGGACCTGCAGATGAGTACCCGGGTAGATGAGGTTCGGGTCCTCGCCGATAACCTGGAGGTTCTTGCGGTAGATTTCCTGCCACGGCTTTCCGTGGACGACCGCGATACTGCTCAGGGTGTCCCCGACATTGACCGTCACGGTGTCGCCGGAAATCCGGTGCAACTGCTTCTTGTGGGTCTTTTCCGCGGGCACCGGGTGCCGCTTGTGGGAGTGCTTCGGCGCGGCGTGGCCCGGGGCCGGCAGGGTGTGCACACGGCCGCCGTGCGGGGTGCCGTGCAGCCCGAGCGAGGCCGAGCAGGCGGGCCAGGCGCGCCAGCCCTGGCGGGCCAGGACCCGCTCGGCGACCCGGATCTGCTGCGCCCGAGACGCCCGGGAGGCACGCGCCGCGTAGGCGCCGCCACCGAAGGAGTGCCAGGTCGAGTGGCCGAACTGGAGCCCTCCGGAGAAACCGTTACCGGTGTCGATCCGCCAGTTGCCGCCGCTTTCGCACTGGGCCAGGCGGTCCCAGGTGCCGGTGCTGGCGGCTTCGGCCGGCTCGTCGGAGACCGCGCCCAGCGCGCCGGCGGCCAGCAGGACTGCGGCCGCGGTGACGCCCCGGGCCCCCCGGCCGCGCAGTCCCTCGCCGCGGGTGGTCCGGTCCGCCGGTTCGCGGGTTTCCGCTGCCCGGCATTCCTGCATCGCGGGCGATTCCTGCGTCTCCGGTACCTGCTGAGTTTCCATTTTCGTGCTCCCGTCGCTTGTGCTGTGCGTACTGATGTGTCGCTCGTTCCGGGGTTCCGGTCGGGCCGGTATTTCGGCGAGCGCGCAGAGGTGTCAGCGATTTCGGCGATTTCTGGGATTCGGGATCGTCGGATGGTTCCCGCGGTGCACTTTTCTCCGGTGCGTTTTCTGCGATGCGTTCCGTGGTGCGGTTCTGTGGTGCGTTCTGCGGTGCGTTCTGTCGTGCGTCGAATTCGACGAGGAAGAGACAACCATGGGCCGCGTCGGCATGGGCAGGGCGCGCGGTAGCGCCTCCGACGGGCGGCCCGCCCCCTCGACGTCGGAAGGGGTACGCAATCCTCCGCATGACGCACGGGCCCGGCGGGTAGGGGCGCACCCTTCGTGCCCGGGGTGCCGAACCGGGCGACAATCGCCCGTCCGTTCGACTTCGGGCCGTCACCCCCCGTGGCTACGCCGGCGTCGGTGCATATGCGCGGCGGGGGGCCGCACACACCGCGCACGGCCCGCGACGCGGTGCAACCGCCTGGGTTTCGGCGGGAGTTGGCAGGTCGCCCGACGGCCGGCGGCCGGTCGCGCGGCGCGCAGCGGCCCGGCGCACCGAGGCCGCCCCGACCGGCCCGCCCCGTGCGCGCCCACCCCCGCCCGCACGCTCCGCATCCCCGCGCGTCGCCGCGCCGCCCGTGCGCCCCTCCGCCCCACCGACCCGCCGGCCGCGGGGGCCGGCAAGCACCACGCCAACGGGGTGGCACGTGCGCGGGGCAAGCGCACTAGGTCCTGTCGTCAAACTCCCGTCGTTCGCCCGGAGGGCGGGCCGGGCGGTGGTCGGTGCGTGCTCTCGGCGTGCCGGGCGGCGGCCCCTGTA
>NZ_JBHVJX010000039.1:0-64498 GCF_042798755.1 Streptomyces sp. NPDC057743 | reverse complement strand
GGGACCCTGTGGGAGAGTAGGACGCCGCCGAACTTTTTTTGAGGGGAGCCTCGTTCTCCGAGTTTTACTCGGGGAGCGGGGCTTCTTTGCGTTGTATTTGAGTCTCGTTCCCGGGTTTGGCTTGGGGGCGGGGCTTTTTTGCGTTGTGGGGTTTTGCTTGTGGTGGGGGGACGGCGTTGGTGAGGCTGGCTTTCTGTCGTGTGTTGTTGCGAGAGGTGTGTTGTTGGAGGCCGGGGTGGGGCTGCGCGTCGTATCCCGTGTAGGGATTTGACGGGCAACGCGGTGGTCGTGGGGTGGTTTGCGTCCGGACCTGGGCCGCGGAGGGGTGTCTGACCTGTTTGTGGCGTGGGTGGGAGGTGGGAAACGGACGGGGTGGGGCCCGTGCCGTTTCGGGGGGGAAGAGAGTTGGTTAGAGGCGGCCGGCTGACTTTAGGGAGAGGTAGGCGTCGGCTAGGTCGGGCGCCAGGCGGGTCGGGGTGGAGTCGAGGACCGTGATGCCGTGGCGGCGGAGGCGGTCGGCGGTGCGGCGGCGGGCGGCGCGGGTCTGTTCCGCGGCGGCGGCTGCGTAGACGGCCTGTGGGGTGTGGCGGCCGGCGGCCATCTCTTCGATGCGGGGATCGGCGACGGCGGCGACGATGAGTTCGTTGCGTTGGGTGAGGGTGGGGAGGACCGGGAGGAGGGCCTCTTCCACGGGGGCCGGGTCGAGGCCGGTGAAGAGGACGATCAGGGAGCGGCGGGCGGCGTGGCGGTGGATGGTTGCGGCCAGGCCGCGGGCGTCCGCTTCGATGAGCTCCGGTTCGAGGGGGGCGAGGGCGTCGGTAAGGGCCGGGAGGAGGTCGCGGGCGGTGCGGCCCTGTACGGAGGCGCGTACCCGGCGGTCGTAGGCCAGGAGGTCGACGCGGTCGCCGGCGCGGGCGGCGAGGGCGGCGAGGAGCAGGGCGGCGTCCATGGAGGCGTCGAGGCGGGGGACGTCGCCGACGCGGCCGGCGGAGGTGCGGCCGGTTTCCAGCACGAGGAGGATGCGTCGATCGCGTTCGGGGCGCCAGGTGCGGACCGCGACGGTCTGCCGGCGGGCGGTGGCGCGCCAGTCGATGGAGCGGGTGTCGTCGCCGGGGGTGTAGTCGCGGAGACTGTCGAATTCGGTGCCCTCACCGCGGGTCAGGATGCTGGTGCGGCCGTCGAGTTCGCGGAGTCGGGCCAGTTTGGCGGGGAGGTGCTTGCGGCTGGTGAACGGGGGCAGGACGCGCAGGGTCCAGGGGACGTGGTGGCTTCCTTGGCGGGCGGCCAGGCCGAGGGGGCCGTAGGAGCGGACCGTGACGCGGACGGCGTGGTGATCGCCG
Source organism: Streptomyces sp. NPDC057743 (assembly GCF_042798755.1). NCBI lineage: Bacteria > Bacillati > Actinomycetota > Actinomycetes > Kitasatosporales > Streptomycetaceae > Streptomyces > Streptomyces sp. NPDC057743. The sequence goes on along the minus strand of NZ_JBHVJX010000039.1, from coordinate 63,158 downwards.
CGGCGGGTGGGGTGGAGCGTGGTGGTCAGGCGGCGTCGTTCGCCGCCGGGGACGCGGAGCGCGTGGCGGGAGGCAGGGATGTCGTCGCCGGGGCGGAAGGAGCTCGGGGGCCAGGCGTCGCGGAGTTCGGCGCGCAGGGGGCGGCGGTCCGGGTTGGTGAGGGTGAGGTGGATGTGGGCTTGGCCCGTTAGTCGAACGTTTGTGTCACCGGTTCGGGTGAAATGGAGCTTTCGCACTGGCGCGGCGAGGGCCAGATCGCACACGATTGCTATCAGCAAGGCGAGTTGGACGGTGAGGATCCCGAGCCAGCCAGGGAGCGCGAAGCCCACGACGAGGGCTCCGAGTGCGGAGAGGAGAGCGGTACGTCCGGTGAGGGCCATGAGCTTGCCTCAGCGGGGGACGGGGAGATGAGCGAGCACGGCGTTGATCACGGAGTCAGCGGTGACTCCTTCCATCTCGGCCTCGGGCCGGAGTTGGACGCGGTGCCGGAGGGTGGGGAGAGCCAGGGCTTTGACGTCGTCGGGCGTGACGTAGTCGCGGCCGGTGAGCCAGGCCCAGGCGCGTGAGGTAGCGAGCAGGGCGGTGGCTCCTCGGGGGGAGACGCCGAGAGACAGCGAGGGGGATTCGCGCGTGGCACGACAGATATCGACGATGTAGCCGGTGACTTCGGGGGAGACGGCCGTCTTCGCGACGGCGTCGCGAGCTGCTTCGAGGTCGGCGGCGGAGGCGACGGGGCGGAGTCCTGCAGCGTTCAGATCGCTTGGGCTGAAGCCGGCCGCGTGCCGGGTGAGGATGTCTATCTCGTCCTGGCGGGCGGGCAGCGACATCGTGAGCTTCAGCAGGAAGCGGTCGAGCTGGGCCTCGGGCAGGGGGTAAGTGCCCTCGTACTCCGTGGGGTTCTGGGTTGCGGCGACGAGGAACGGCTCGGGGAGCGGGCGAGGCGTGCCGTCGACGGTCACCTGGCGCTCTTCCATCGCTTCGAGCAGGGACGCCTGGGTCTTGGGCGGCGTGCGGTTGATCTCGTCGGCGAGCAGGAGGTTGGTGAAGACCGGGCCGGGCTGGAAGGAGAACTCGGCGTTGCGGGTGTCGTAGACCAGCGAACCGGTGACGTCACTGGGCATCAGATCGGGGGTGAACTGTACGCGCTTGGTGTCGAGTTCGAGGGCGGTCGACAGGGCGCGGACGAGCAGGGTCTTGGCGACGCCGGGGACGCCTTCGAGGAGTACGTGACCGCGGCAGAGCAGCGCGACGACCAGGCCGGTGACGGCGGGGTCCTGGCCTACGACGGCCTTGGCTATCTCGGTGCGCAGTTCCTCAAGGGAGGCTCGGGCGCTGTCAGCGGTCGGGGTGCTCACGAGGTGCGTGCCTCTCTTGGGAAACGATCGAGCTTTCGAGTGTGTCGAGTTGGTCGGCCAGGTGTACCAGAGCTTTGTCGTCCGCCGGGGCGGGGCCGAACAGCAGGGACTGGAGGTCGGACGTGGCCAGGGGGGTGGCGCCCAGCTGGGTGCGGACGGCGGGGAGGAGAACGTCGGGGGTGTGGGCGTGCGCGGCGGGCACGCCGATCAGGGGGGCGAGCCGGGTGCGGGCCGCCGAGCGCAGGACGGCCGAGGCCCGGTCGCGGGCGTGGGCCTGTTCGTAGAGGCGGGCGTGGCCCTCGGTGGTTTCGGCGGCCGGGACGGTGACCGGGAGTCGTTCGGGCACCAGGGGGCCGAGCCGGCGGGCGCGCCACAGGGCCGCGCAGAGGGCGGCGAGGGTGAGTTGGAGGAGGGCCCAGCGCCAGCCGGCGGGGAGGAGATCGAGGAGACCGGGCTTGTCGTCCGGGGCAGTGGAGGACGGGTCGCTGACGGAGGGGAGGTACCAGACCACATGCTTGTGCGTACCGAGGAGTTGAAGGGCCAGCGAGGCGTTGCCGCGCTCGGCGAGGTGCTGGTTGTAGAGGAAGTCGGCGGAGCCGAGGAGGACTGTGTCGCGGTCGCCGTCGGGTGCGGGGAGGCGCAGCAGGGTGGCGTAGCCGCTGGCGTCGTAGCAGCGGTCGACGGAGGGGCCGGTGGCGGCGTAGCGGAGGCCGCCGAGGAGGACGTCACCCGTGCTGCGGGCCGCGGGCAGCGAACAGCCGGGCTGGCGCGGCGCGTTGCCGATCTGCGGTTCGACGTGGACGGTGGGCGCGAGGACCTGGAGGGAGGCGGAGCCGGGGGCGAGCAGGACGGTGCGGCCGGGAGCGCGGTCGGCCGCGGTGGAGAGGTTGGTCAGCTGGCCCTCGGTCAGGACGTCGGGGGCGGTGACGAGGAGGGTGCTGTCCGGGCCGGCCGCGGCGGCGGCCTCCTCGGAGGTGGTCACGACCTGGGTGGTGACGCCGTGGGCGGACAGGAGTTGGGCGAGGGCCTGGCTGCCGGTCCGGTCCGCGGAGCGGGGGTCGAGTCGGCCGTGCTGTTCGCCGGACCGCAGGGTGGCGAGGACGATCCCGCCGATGACGAGCAGCAGCAGGCCCAGCAGGACGCCCCGGGAGCGGGTCCACAGGCGGTGCGCGGTGTGGCCGGGAGTCGTGGTGGCGGTGGTGGCCGTGGTCATCCGCGGCTCCCGGTCGCGGTGGCGGCCAGGTGGGGCTTGGCGCGCTGGAGCTCGGTGTCGAGGTTGGCCAGGAGGGCATGGGCCCGTTCCGTGCCGGGGCGGCCGCCGTATGCGACGTCGTCGAAGGTGCGGGCCGCCGTGCGCAGTTGCCCGGCGTACGCGGGCAGGACCAGGCCGGCCTCGGCGGCCGCCTCGTCGGCGGTGCGGCCCGGGCCGGGGATGAGCAGGGCGCGCTCTTCCAGGGCGAGAACGAGGGCGCGCATCCGTTCCTGGACGGCCTCGTTCCAGTGGCCCTCGGCCGCGTGCCGGTCGGCGGTCGCGCGGTGTTGGGCGGCGGTCCGGGGGGTGTCGGAGAAGAGGGCGCCGCGCGTGGTCGGGGTGCGGCGCACCGCCCCGAGCCGCAGTCGGAGCGCGACGATCAGCAGCAGGACGAACGCGGCGAGCGCGATGAGCCCGACCCAGCCGCCCGGAGTGGCGCCGGCGGCGGAGTTGAAGAGCTCGCCGACGTGGTCCCAGAGCCAATTCAGGGCGCGCTGGAGCAAGTTGGGGTCGTGCTGGTGGTACCGGGGATCGGACAGCTCGCGTTCCGCCGCTTCACGGGCGGGGACGCGAGAGATCCGTACCGGTATGTCGTCGTCGGAGAGCGCGGTGAGGCGCGCGAGCGCGGCGATCTTCCCCCCTGTGGTCACCGCATCAGCTTCCCGGCGCGGCGTCGGTCGGGCGTGGTCCGGGGATGTCGGCGGACGGCTCCGCGGGTGTCGACGGAGCGTCAGGTGCCTCGTCGGGGGTGGTTTCGGCCGAGTTCGGTGTCGTGTTCTCGCCCTCGGAGGGGTGGGTCTTCGTCAGCTGAACGTTCGCCGGCTGGGCGGCCGTTGGCTCAGGCTCGGTCGGGTGCGTCGGAGCGGTCACCGGCTGGTCGGACGGGGCGTCAGCGGTCGGTTCCGCGACGGGGGTTGCGCCCGGTGTGACGTCGGGGGCGGTCCGGGGGGCCGGGGCGGTGCCGGTGGCCTGCGGTGCGGCGGGGTTCTCGGCGCCGTAGCCGGGGAGACCGGCGGCGCGGGCGAGTTCGAGGTCGAGCGCCTCGCGGCGGATGCGCTGGTCGACGTAGAGGAGGGCGGTGACGCCGGCGCTGATCGGGAGCGCGACCGTCGAGCTGATGACCGCGCCGATGCCCATCGTGATCAGGAACGACCAGCCGGTGGAGCCGCTGGTGCCGTTGGCCCAGTCCATCAGGCTCTCGCCGTCTATCAGGAAGGCGATGAGGGTGGCCGGGATCTGGACGATGAACTCGACCATGACGATCAGCAGGTAGGCCAGGAGCTGGATGCCCAGCACCCGCCACCAGGCGCCCCGGACCAGCTTGGCGGAGCGGCGCAGGGAGGCGAAGACTCCCTGCTTCTCCAGCATCAGCGCCGGGGAGGCCAGGCTGTAGCGGACCCACAGCCAGACGCTCACGCAGGCGGCCGCGAGCAGGCCGAGCAGGGTGAGCAGCACGCCGACGCCGAGCGGGCCGGAGGCGGTGATGAGGAGGCCCGGGGCGAGACCGACCGCGAAGGCGGCGGTGACGAGCAGCGAGAGCAGGAGGACCAGGCCGAGCAGCCGCGGGAGTTGGGCCCGGGCGTCGCGCCACGCTTCCTTGGCGGTCACCGACCGGCCCAGCACCGCCCGGCTGACGATCATGGTCAGCATGCCGGTGGCGACGATCGTCGCGAGCAGCCCGATGACCGAGCTGATGGCGGAGCCGGCGAGGGAGTCGCCCATGTCGCTCATGACCTGGCGCAGCGGCGGTCCGGAGCCCTCGTCGAGGCCCGCGCGGGGATTGGGGCCGGGGAACCACAGGCCGGAGACGAGCGTGACGGCGGACTGCGAGATCACCGCGACGATCAGCGAGATGCCGAGCACGGTGCGCCAGTGGGCGCGCATGGTGGCCACCGCACCGTCGAGGATCTCGCCGACGCCCAGCGGGCGCAGCGGGATGACGCCCGGCTTGGCGGCGGGCGGCGTTGCGGCCCAGCCTCCGCCCCAGCCGGGGGCGCCGCCGGGGCCCGGCGGGGTGGTCCAGCCGCCCCGGGGCTGGCCGGACGAGGCGCGGGTGCGGTCACTGGTGCCGCGGCCGCTCTGGCCGGGGATGCCGGCCGGGGCCGTCCACTGGCCGGGGGGCGGCTGGTTGCTGGACCAGTTCGGTGGGGCCGCCTGTTCGGGCGCGCCGGGGCGGTCTTCCGGAGTGGGCGTCTGGGTGGGCTGCTCCGAGGCACCGCGGTCCGGCTGGTCGGAGGGGGAGGATCCGGGCGAGGCCCAGCCCGGAGAGTTGTTCATCGTCGCTCCTTCTTGCTGCCCGTCCGCCAGGGCGGCGGCCGGGGTCCGGGGTCCGCGGTGTCAGTCATCGTGTCATGGCCGATGGCGCTCTGTACCCGTGCCCTTCGAGGAAGACGACCTTCTGTTGGGCGGGTGGTCGGCGGCAGACTGAGCTCATGGCTGATCAGCACGAAGCACCGGAGGCGGGCGGTGGGTCGCTCCCGATCCCGTCGTTGCGCTGGGCGGAACCACCCGAGGGCCCGGCCGTGGTCCTTCTCGACCAAACACGGCTGCCAGCAGAGGAGGTCGAGCTGGTCTGTGCGGACGTCCCGACGCTGGTGCGGGCGATCCGGACGCTGGCCGTGCGCGGGGCGCCGCTGTTGGGCATCGCGGGCGCGTACGGCGTTGCGCTGGCCGCGGCGCGGGGGCTCGACGTCGAGGAGGCCGCCGGGGCACTGGCGCACGCCCGGCCGACCGCGGTCAACCTCGGTTACGGCGTCCGGCGCGTGGCCGCGGCGTACCGGCGGGCGGTGGCCGGTGGCGCCGGCCCGGGGGATGCGGCGGGGGCCGCGTTGGCCGAGGCGCGGGCCGTCCACGCGGAGGACCGGGAGGCCAGCGCGCGCATGGCGGAGCACGGTCTGGCGCTGCTGGGTGAGCTGTTGCCAAGCGGTGGGCATCGGATTCTCACGCACTGCAACACGGGTTCGCTGGTCTCCGGGGGAGAGGGGACCGCCCTGGCGGTGGCGCTGGCGGCGTACCGGACCGGCGAGCTGCGGCGGTTGTGGGTGGACGAGACCCGGCCGTTGTTGCAAGGGGCGCGGCTGACCGCCTACGAGGCGGCGCGTGCCGGGATGGCGTACACGGTGCTGGCGGACGGTGCCGCGGGTTCGCTGTTCGCCGCCGGCCAGGTGGACGCGGTGCTCATCGGCGCCGACCGGATCGCGGCGGACGGTGCGGTGGCCAACAAGGTCGGGAGCTACCCGCTGGCCGTGCTCGCCCGCCACCACGGCGTCCCGTTCGTGGTGGTGGCACCGACCAGCACGGTGGATCTGGAGACGAAGGAGGGGAGCGCTATAGAGGTGGAGCAGCGGCCGGGCGGCGAGGTGACGGAGTTCTCCCTGCCACACCTGCGCGGTGCCGGAGGGGAGGCCGGCGGCGGGGTTCCGGTGGCGCCGTCGGGTGCGCCGGCCTACAACCCGGCCTTCGACGTCACGCCCGCGGAGCTGGTGACGGCGATCGTCACGGAGGCCGGGGTGGTGTCGCCGGTGACCGGCGAGCGGCTGGCGGACGTGTGTTCCGCCTCACGATGGAGAACGTCACGATCAGGTAATGGGATGATGGCCGAATGAAGGGACGCGTCCTGGTCGTCGACGACGACACCGCACTGGCAGAGATGCTCGGCATCGTGCTGCGTGGCGAGGGCTTTGAACCGTCGTTCGTGTCGGACGGCGACAAGGCGCTCGCTGCGTTCCGCGAGACCAAGCCCGATCTTGTGCTGCTCGACTTGATGTTGCCCGGACGGGACGGCATCGAGGTGTGCCGGCTGATCCGGGCCGAGTCGGGCGTACCGATCGTCATGCTGACCGCCAAGAGCGACACGGTGGACGTGGTGGTCGGCCTCGAATCCGGTGCGGACGACTATGTCGTCAAGCCGTTCAAGCCCAAGGAGCTGGTGGCCCGGATCAGGGCGCGGCTGCGGCGCTCGGAGGAGCCGGCGCCCGAGCAACTGGCCATCGGCGATCTCGTCATCGATGTGGCGGGGCACTCCGTGAAGCGGGACGGGCAGTCGATCGCGCTGACGCCGTTGGAGTTCGATCTGCTGGTGGCGCTGGCGCGCAAGCCGTGGCAGGTGTTCACCCGTGAGGTGCTGCTGGAGCAGGTCTGGGGCTATCGGCACGCCGCGGACACCCGGCTCGTCAACGTCCATGTGCAGCGACTGCGTTCGAAGGTCGAGCGGGATCCGGAGCGGCCGGAGATCGTGGTGACGGTGCGCGGCGTCGGCTACAAGGCCGGGCCCAGCTGAGATGACCCGGGACGGTTCGGCCCCCGAGGGACAGCGGGGTCGCACCGTCGCTCCTGCGGGCGATATGTCCTTTTCGGATCGTTTGGCGGCACGGTTGCTGCGCGGTGGGCAACTGCTGCCCGACGGCGCGGTGAGCGGACCGGTCCACCCCCTGCTGCGGCTCTTCAGCCGCTGGGTGCGCCGCCCGCTGCTGCCCGCGCTGCGACTGTGGCGGCGCAACATCCAACTCCGGGTGGTCGCCACCACGTTGCTGATGTCGCTGGCCGTGGTGCTGCTGCTCGGCGTCGTGGTCGTCGGCCAGGTCCGCAACGGCCTGCTGACCGCCAAGGCGCAGGCCGCCCAGAGCCAGGCCGTCGGCGGCTTCGAGGTCGCCCGGAAGCTGGCCGACGGCGGCGACGACAACCACACCGACGACAGCAACCGCACCGCCAGCCGCGGCTCCCAGGACTCCGCGACCTGGCTGACCAGCCTCGTCGAGCAACTCGCCAGCGGCGGCCAGGGCGTGTTCTCGGTCGTCGCGCTCAGCTCCGACTCCGACGAGCCGTTCGGCGACGCGACACCCGGCACCCGCGGACCGCGCGCCTCCGGGGACGTCGACCCCGAGCGCAGCGTCCCGCCGGACCTGCGGCGGAAGTTGGACAGCAAGTCCGGAACGTTCCGCCAGTACACCCAGATCCGGAGTATCGGATCCCACGACGGCATGCCGGCGCTGATCATCGGCAAGCGGCTCAACGACATCAACGGCAACCAGTACCAGCTCTACTACCTCTTCCCGTTCAACCAGGAAGAGGAGTCCCTGAAGCTGGTCACCGGCACGCTGGCGACCGCCGGGGTGTTCGTGGTGATCCTGCTCGGCGCCATCGCCTGGCTGGTGGTCCGTCAGGTCGTCACGCCGGTGCGGATGGCCGCCGGGATCTCCGAGCGGCTGGCCGCCGGCCTCCTCCAGGAGCGGATGAAGGTCACCGGCGAGGACGACATCGCCCGGCTCGGCGAGTCCTTCAACAAGATGGCGCAGAACCTCCAGCTCAAGATCCAGCAGCTGGAGGAACTGTCCCGGATGCAGCGGCGGTTCGTCTCCGACGTCTCGCACGAACTGCGCACCCCGCTCACCACCGTGCGGATGGCCGCCGACGTCATCCACGAGGTGCGGGACGAGTTCGCCCCGGCCACCGCGCGCTCCGCGGAGCTGCTGCGCGGCCAGCTCGACCGCTTCGAGTCGCTGCTCGCCGAACTGCTGGAGATCAGCCGGTTCGACGCCGGCGCGGCGGCGCTGGAGGCCGAGCCGGTCGACCTGCGCGACGTGGTCCACCGCGTCATCGAGGGCGCCGAACCGCTCGCCGAGCGCACGGGCACCCACATCGTCGTGCGCGGCGCCGAGCACCCCGTCATGGCCGAGGCCGATCCGCGCCGGGTGGAGCGGATCCTGCGCAACCTCGTCGTCAACGCCGTCGAGCACGGTGAGGGCCGCGACGTCGTGGTCCGGCTGGCGTCCGCGGGCGGCCGCAGCGACGGCGCGGTGGCCGTCGCGGTCCGGGACTACGGCGTCGGCCTCAAGCCCGGCGAGGCGACCAGGGTCTTCAACCGCTTCTGGCGCGCGGACCCGGCCCGGGCCCGGACGACCGGCGGCACCGGGCTCGGCCTCTCCATCGCCATCGAGGACGCCCGGCTGCACGGCGGTTGGCTCCAGGCGTGGGGCGAGCCGGGCGGCGGTTCCCAGTTCCGGCTGACGCTGCCCCGTACGGCCGGCGAGACGCTGCGCGGCTCCCCGATACCCCTGGAGCCGGACGACTCCCGGCGCCACCGCGGCCTGGACGAGAACGGGCGGCCCCGCGCGGACCGCAAGCCCGCCACCGTCCCGGTCCAGCCGCGCCCCGGCACACCGCACGCCCCGGCCCGGCCGGCATCGACCCCGGCCGCGCCGTCCCCCGGCGGCTCCCGCGCGCTGCCCCCGCAGGGGACCGCGACGACGACCGAGGACACGCGCGCCGACGATGCGATACCCGACGACGTGACATCACACGACGCGACGCCACGCGACGCGATACCCAACGCTGCGCCGGGCGCGGGTGGTTCGGGCGCGGACGTGCTGGGCGTGCCGGACGTGCCGGGCGTGCCGGACGGCGGCCCGGGGTGGCACGGCGGTTCGGCCGCGGACCGCGTCGAGCAGGAGACCGTAGGCGATGTGGAGCGGGAAGGCGGGCGGCGTGGGCGCTGAGCACGAAGAGACGCGCACCGCGAGGCTCCGGGGGTGGATACCGCGGCGGGCCAACACGGCGCGCCCGGGGCGGTTGGGGCGCCTGGGGCGGAGGGGCCGGAAGGCCGTTCTGCTGGGCTGCGCCGGGGCGTTGCTGGCCGGCTGCGCCTCGATGCCGGACGGCGGCGACGTCACGGCCGTCGACCCGTCCCCGCGCGCCGACGGCGACTCGCAGGTGCGGGTCTACGGCGTGCCGCCGGCACAGGGCGCCCAACCCACCAACATCGTGCGCAGCTTCCTGGACGCGACCACCAGCGACGAGGCGGACTTCCGCACGGCCAGGATGTACCTGGCCTCGTCGGCGAAGCGGACCTGGCGGCCGTTCCTGATGACCAACGTGCTCCAGGAGCGGCCCAAGTCCGTGCCGGAGGCCCCATCCGGCCGCGAGGACGGCAACGGCTACACCGTCACGCTCACCGGCAGCCAGGTCGCGACGGTGGACGGCAACCACGCCTACACCCCGGAGGAGAAGCCGTACCGCGCGACCATCCATCTCATCAAGGAGGGGGACCAGTGGCGCATCGACCGGCTGCCCGACGGCCTGGTGCTGGGTCAGTCCGACTTCCAGCGCATCTACCGCTCCGTCAACAAGTACTACTTCGCCTCCTACAAGTCCGAGTCGGACGACCCCAAGGCGAGCAAGAACGTCCTCGTCGCCGACCCGGTCTACCTGCGACAGCGGATAAAACCGATCACGTCCAGCGTGGATGCGCTGCTCACCGGGCCCACCGACTGGCTGGACCGGGTGACGAGTTCGGCGTTCCCGCCCGGCACCCGGCTCGCGGCCCGCGACCTGTCCCTGGACGACAGCAACAGCCTCCAGGTCAAGCTCAGCAAGCAGGCGGTGAACACCGACACCGCCCAGTGCAAGCGGATGGCGGCCCAACTCTTCTTCACCGTCCAGGACATGACGCGCGCCTCGAAGATCAGCGAGGTGGAGCTCCAGGACCCGAGTGGCAACTCGCTGTGCGCGCTGACGCAGGATCAGGCCAACCAGGACTTCGTTGCGCCGGGGCGCAACGGGCCCTCCGGCCGGGAGTACTTCATCGACGCCGAGCACCGCGTCGTCGCGATGTCGGACGCGGCCACCGAACCGACGCCGGTGCAGGGGCCGTTCGGCACCGGCCAGACCCCGCTGCGCTCGATCGCCATCTCCCGTGGGGAGACCACCGCGGCCGGGGTGTCCGGCGACGGCCGGTACCTGTACGTGGCCGGGCTGGAGGCCGGCGCCACACGCGGCGCGCCGCTGATGACCAGCGCCAGCGCCAGCGCCGACACCAGCGCGGGCAAGGGGGCCGACGTGGGCCTGAGCGCGCCGAGTTGGGACGGGCTGGGCGATCTGTGGATCGCCGACCGGGACGCGCGCGGGTCGCGACTGCTGCGGATGCGCGAGGGCAAGAGCGACCCCGAGGAGGTCGCGGTGCCCGGCCTCGGTCAGCGCCGGATCAAGGCGATCAAGGTGGCCGCGGACGGCATCCGGATCGCGGTCCTGGTCGAGGACAAGGGCCGCACGACGCTCCAACTCGGCCGGGTCGAGCGGGACGGCACCTCCGCGCACCCGGTGCTGTCGGTGCAGGAACTGCGGCCGATCGCGCCCCAGTTGGAGGACGTGGTGGCGGCCTCCTGGGCGGGCGGCAGCCGACTGGTGGTCGTCGGCCGGGAGGCCGGCGGCGTGCAGCAGATGCAGTACATGGAGACCGACGGTTCGGCGTCGGACGCGCAGACGCTGCCCGGCGTCAACGGCGTGAAGGCGGTGGCGGCTTCGGAGGACGAGACCCGTCCGCTGATCGCGGACGCCACGGAGGGCATCGTGCGCCTCCCCCCGGACGCGAACTGGAAGACGGTGGCGAAGGACGGGACGGCGCCGGTCTATCCGGGGTGAGGGTTTCGCCGGCCGGCGTCATGGTGTGCGTCTTGTGCCGTCTTGTACTTCTTGTGTGTCTTGTGCGTCGCCGGGGGCTTGGTGGTCGTTCTGGCGTTCTTTGCGGGGTGCCTCGGGCGGCCGGCGTGGTGCGCTCGATGCCGAGTGGTTGGCTTCTTAGCGGTTGGCTTCTTGTGGATGGTGGGTGACTGGGGCGGGGCGTGGCTCTCGGCATGGGCGGGCGACGGGTGTCTTCTCCCGTGTGTAGCAAGTCCGTTGCCGGTGGCGCGTAGTCGTGCGTGCCCGTGTCTCGGGGGGGGGCGCGCGGCCGCGCCTGCTGCTGATCTGCGGTGGATAGCGGTGGATAGCGGTGGATGGGTGGTGGGTCAGCACTGGGGACCGCTCCGTCTGTTTCGTCAGCCCGCGTCCGTTGAGTTATCCACAGGGGTGGTGGCCCGGCGCGCACATCGCGAAAGTGGAGTCATGCGGGGGGTGTGGCGAGAGCTGGCGGGGCTGGTGCTGCCGGTCGACTGTGCGGGGTGTGGTCAGCCGCGTACGGAGCTGTGTGCGGAGTGCCGTCGGGCGCTGTGGCGCGGTGGTCGCGGTGCCGGGCGGGTACGGCCGTGGCCGGTGCCTGCGGGGCTGCCGCGGGTGTGGGCCGGTGCGCCGTACGCCGACGAGGTGCGGGCCGTGCTGCTGGCCCACAAGGAGCGCGGCGCGCTGCGGCTGGCCGCGCCGCTCGGAGCAGTGCTGGCGGGGGCGGTGCGGGGGGTGGGGGGAGGGGGCGGGGGCACCCCCCTCCTGCTGGTTCCGGTGCCCTCCGCGCGCAAGGCCGTCGCCGGTCGGGGGCACGACCCCGTGCGCAGGATCGCGTGGGCGGCCGCCGCCGAGCTGCGGCGGGCGGGGCGCGGGGTGCGGGTGTTGGCGGTGTTGCGGCAGCGTCGTGCGGTGGTCGATCAGGCGGGGCTGGCCGCCCGGCAGCGGCTGTTGAACGTCGCGGGTGCACTGGAGGTGCCGGGTGCGGCCGGGAGGCTGCTGACGGGGGTGTCCGTGGTGCTGGTGGACGATCTGGTGACGACGGGGGCGACGCTCGCCGAGGCGGCGCGGGCGCTCAGGGCGGCCGGTGGCCGGGTGGTGGGGGCGGCGGTGGTGGCGGCACCCCGCAGTTCTTTCCTTTTCAACGGAAGCTGAGGCGTGCCACGGGAGTCGGGGCGACCGCGTCCCCTCGGACGAGGTCCCTCAGTCCCCCTCCGCACGGCGGGCAATGCGAGCGGCCAAAGGGAACTCGGCCGGCAACGGCGTCGTTGCTGGTAGTGAGGGGCGATTTTCACTCAAACGGAGCTGGTCGTCGCGAGGGGGTGCCGACACCCGTCCAGTAGAGCTATGTTCGGTTGTGAGGACTTGGCAGACGCTTTGCCTCGGATGTCGTGTTGCATGCGTTTCGGGGTTTTTGGTCGATCCTGAAAAGTGGGAGTGGAGAGCTCGTCCTTGGGGGAGGAGGAGGTGAAAGTCGCCAGTCCGAGGCTCCGGCACTCACCGGGGCCTGGTGCAAGAAGGAGCTGCTCCGCTTGCTGAGCGGGGCGATCCGGGAACGGAGTTCTGCGTGGACATCGTCGTCAAGGGCCGCAAGACCGAGGTGCCCGAGCGGTTCCGCAAGCACGTGGCCGAGAAGCTGAAGCTGGACAAGGTCCAGAAGCTCGATGGCAAGGCAATCAGCCTGGATGTCGAGGTGTCCAAGGAGCCCAACCCGCGGCAGGCCGACCGTTCCGACCGAGTGGAGATCACCCTCCGCTCCCGTGGCCCGGTGGTCCGGGCCGAGGCGGCCGCAGCCGACCCGTACGCCGCTCTGGACCTGGCCACGGCCAAGCTGGAGGCGCGCCTGCGGAAACAGAACGACAAGCGTCACTCGCGCCGTGGCAACGGACGCATTCCGGCGAGCGAGGTCGCGGTCACCGTCCCCGACGCGGCGCGGCTGAACGGCCACGGCCTGACGGCCGCGGAGGAAGCCGCGGAGGCGGACAAGGTGCCGACCACCCGGATGGGATCGCTGGAGATCCAGGGCGAAGGGCCCGTAGTCGTCCGGGAGAAGACCCACTCCGCCGCGCCGATGGCGCTCGACCAGGCGCTCTACGAGATGGAGTTGGTCGGACACGACTTCTATCTCTTCGTCGACGCCGAGACCAAGCAGCCGAGTGTCGTCTACCGGCGGCACGCCTATGACTATGGCGTCATCCACTTGAATTCCGACGCGTTCGGAGAGGAATCGCCCGGCGGCGCAGGGGGCGCACTGGGCGGCTGATCCCCACCCGTTAGGTGCCCCCGGCGCACGCCCGGGGGCACCATCGTGCCTGCGGAAGGCTGGAGTTGAAGCCGTATAGTGTTTGTGCCAGCCGGGGAGTATGTGGGCACGAAACGGCGACATGCCGGGGAGACGGTCGTATGGCATTGATCGGGCTGGCCGCACAGGGCTGTTGTCAACCAGCCTTATCTCCAAACTCTGGCCGTCGGTCGAGTAGTTGACGGGGAGGAACCATGGGGGAGAGTTTCGGGCCCGCGCGGGGTGATGCGGACGGCGACGTCTGCGGCGTGGGGGCCGACGAGGGGGAGAGCGCGCGGGTGCCGCGCAAGGAGCCGATCCGCGTCCTCGTCGTGGACGACCATGCGCTCTTCCGTCGTGGCCTGGAGATCGTGCTGGCGCAGGAGGAGGACATCCAGGTCGTCGGCGAGGCGGGGGACGGCGCTGAGGCGGTCGACAAGGCCGCCGACCTGCTCCCCGACATCGTGCTGATGGACGTGCGGATGCCCCGGCGCGGTGGGATCGAGGCGTGCACCTCCATCAAGGAGGTGGCGCCCAGCGCGAAGATCATCATGCTGACGATCAGCGACGAGGAGGCCGACCTCTACGACGCGATCAAGGCCGGCGCCACCGGATACCTCCTCAAGGAGATCTCCACCGACGAGGTGGCCACCGCGATCCGGGCGGTCGCCGACGGCCAGTCACAGATCAGTCCGTCGATGGCGTCCAAGCTGCTGACGGAGTTCAAGTCGATGATCCAGCGCACCGACGAGCGCCGGCTGGTGCCGGCGCCCCGGCTCACCGACCGCGAGCTGGAGGTGCTCAAGCTCGTCGCCACGGGCATGAACAACCGCGATATCGCCAAGGAGTTGTTCATCTCCGAGAACACCGTCAAGAATCACGTGCGCAACATCCTGGAGAAGCTGCAACTGCATTCCCGGATGGAAGCCGTGGTCTATGCGATGCGGGAGAAGATCCTCGAAATCCGGTGAGGCCGGGGGCGGTTCGCCCCCGGGCCGGTGCCGGGCGGTGTGGGTCAGCCCGCGGTGGCCCGTCGGGCGCCGTGGGGTATCTGGGCGTCCTGGCCTTCGGTGCGGGCGAGTTCGGTGCGTAGGGCGGCGGCCAGGTGCGGGTCGTCGCAGCGCTCGATGCGGACGGCCTCGCAGTCGACCCAGGTCGCGGCCTCACGGAGGGCCTGGGCCATGGGGCGTACGGCCTTGGGGCCGTGCAGGGAGAGTTGGCGGGCGACGAGGGTGTTGCCCTCGCGGGCCGGGTCGACGCGGCCCATCAGCTTGCCGCCGGCCAGCAGGGGCATCGCGAAGTAGCCGTGTATCCGCTTGGGCTTGGGGACGTACGCCTCCAGGCGGTGGGTGAAGTCGAAGATCCGCTCGGTGCGCGGGCGGTCCCAGATGAGGGAGTCGAACGGGGAGAGCAGGGTCGTGCGGTGCCGGCCGCGGGGCGGGGTGGCGAGTGCTTCGGGGTCGGCCCAGGCCGGCTTGGCCCAGCCCTCGACCGTGACGGGCACCAGTCCGGTGTCCTCGATGACGGCCGCCACCTGCTCGCCCCTGAGCCGGTGGTAGTCGGCCAGGTCCGCGCGGGTGGCCACGCCCATCGCGGCGCCGGCCTGGGCGACCAGGCGCCGCACGCACTCCGCGTCGTCGAGGTCGTCGTGCAGCAGGGGCCCGGGGACGGCGCGCTCGGCGAGGTCGTAGACCCGCTTCCAGTCGCGGCGCTCGGTGCAGACCACCTCGCCGGTGTCCAGCAGCCACTCCACCGCGATCTTGGTCTCGGACCAGTCCCACCACTCGCCGCCCTTTCGGCCGCCGCCCAACTGCGAGGTGGTCAGCGGCCCTTCGGCCGTCAGTCGCTCCAGGACGGCGGCGCAGGAGCGGGCGGAGTCCTTCATGACGTGCCAGCGGTGGCCCTTGGCCCGTCGGGCGCGGCGGCGGAAGGCGAAGTGCGGCCACTCCTCGATGGGCAGGATGCAGGCGGCGTGCGACCAGTACTCGAAGCTGTGCGGCCGGGCCGGGGAGCCGGCCGGGGGCCCCGCCGACCAGTAGGCGCTCTCGATGGCGGAGCGGCCGACGGCGCCGAGGCGGGCGTAGGGGACCAGCTCGTGGGAGCGGGCGAGCACCGAGATCGTGTCGAGCTGGACCGCGCCCAGACTGCGCAGCATCCCGCGGACGCCGGCCCGGCGGTCGGGGGCGCCGAGCAGGCCCTGGGCCCGCAGCGCCAGCCGTCTGGCGTCGTCGGCGGACAGGGTGGTCACAGGGGGTGGCGTGGGCTGTCGCTGCGTCACGGCGGTCATGGGGCACAGCGTAGGCGCGGGCACTGACAACGCCCGGTGGTCGTGTCGTTCGCGCAGGTCAGTGGGGGTAGGGGTGGTACGGGGTGGGGGCCTGGGCGCGGGCGGGGGAGCCGGTGCGGGCGGGTTCCGGGGGCAGGTCGGAGGGGAGCAGGGAGCCGATCCAGCGGTCGCGGCGGATGCCGTCGCGCACCAGTTGGGCGCGCAGGGTGCCCTCCCGTTGGAAGCCGACGCTGCGGGCGACGGCCCAGGAGCCGTGGTTGCCGGCCTCGGCGCGCCATTCCAGGCGTTCCACGCCCAGATCGCGAAAGGCCCAGCGGGCCAGGGCGCGGGCCGCCTCCGCGGTGTATCCGTTGCCGCGCTGCTCCCGCGCGGTCCAGTAGCCGAGCTCCGCCTGCCGCTCCGGGGCGCGTAGCCGGGCGATCCGGAGCAGGCTCATGGAGCCGACGAGGGTCCCGTTGGCCCGAGTTACCACGGCGAAGGCGTAGGCGGTGTCGTCCCGCCAGCCCTTGGGGGCGAGGGTGCCGACGAACCGTTCCGCTTCGGCGCGGGTGTAAGGGGAGGGGACGCTGGTCCAGCGGGGGATGTCGGGGTCCTGGCAGGCGGCGTGCACCGCTGCGGTGTCGGCGGGCTCGAAGGGGCGCAGCAGGAGGCGGTCGGTGGTGAGGCTGACGGGCTTCATGCGGTGAGTCTGTGGCGTGGGGCCGCGTGGGGCGAGCGATTTCGCGGGGCCATCGGGCAGTCGGGGCGGCACGTCCCCGGGGTGCCGGAGACAGCCGGGCGGAAAGTTTTCCGGCACCTTCTCGCGGGCTCGTGCGTTGACCTGGCGAGGGGTCGGCGGGCTCGGTGGCGGCGGACCTCCCGGCCGGACAGCGTCCTCCTTTACGATGGCCGTTGCGGCGGGGCCTGCCCCCTGGAAACATGCCGCGCCCGCGCACTCGACCGTGCAGGCCCGACCGGCAAGGAGACCAGCCCAAGTGTCCGTCTTGACGAAGATCATGCGTGCAGGCGAAGGAAAGATCCTGCGCAGACTGCACCGCATCGCGGGCCAGGTGAACTCCATCGAAGAGGACTTCGCGGCCCTCTCCGACGCCGAGCTGCGGGCGCTCACCGACGAGTACAAGCAGCGTTTCGCCGACGGCGAATCCCTCGACGACCTGCTGCCCGAGGCGTTCGCCACGGTCCGCGAGGCCGCCAAGCGCGTGCTCGGCCAGCGGCACTACGACGTCCAGCTCATGGGCGGCGCGGCGCTGCACCTCGGCTATGTCGCGGAGATGAAGACCGGTGAGGGCAAGACCCTGGTCGGTACCCTCCCGGCGTATCTGAACGCGCTGTCCGGCGAGGGCGTCCACCTGATCACGGTCAACGACTACTTGGCCGAGCGTGACTCCGAAATGATGGGCCGGGTCCACAAGTTCCTGGGCCTGACGGTCGGCTGCATCCTGGCCGACATGACGCCGGCTCAGCGCCGCGAGCAGTACAACTGCGACATCACCTACGGCACCAACAACGAGTTCGGCTTCGACTACCTGCGCGACAACATGGCGTGGTCGAAGGACGAACTGGTCCAGCGGGGCCACAACTTCGCGATCGTCGACGAGGTCGACTCGATCCTCGTGGACGAGGCCCGTACGCCGTTGATCATCTCCGGTCCGGCGGACTCGGCCACCAAGTGGTACGGCGACTTCGCCAAGTTGGTGCAGCGCCTGAAGCGGGGCGAGCCGGCCAACCCGCAGCGCGGTATCGAGGAGTCCGGCGACTACGACGTCGACGAGAAGAAGCGCACCGTCGGCATCCACGAGTCCGGCGTCAGCAAGGTCGAGGACTGGCTGGGCATCGACAACCTCTACGAGTCGGTGAACACCCCGCTGGTCGGCTACCTCAACAACGCGATCAAGGCCAAGGAGCTGTTCAAGCTCGACAAGGACTACGTCGTCATCGACGGCGAGGTCATGATCGTCGACGAGCACACCGGTCGTATCCTCGCCGGTCGCCGCTACAACGAGGGCATGCACCAGGCCATCGAGGCCAAGGAGGGGGTGGAGATCAAGGACGAGAACCAGACGCTCGCCACCATCACCCTCCAGAACTTCTTCCGCCTCTACAACAAGCTCTCCGGCATGACCGGTACGGCCATGACCGAGGCCGCGGAGTTCCACCAGATCTACAAGCTGGGCGTCGTCCCGATCCCGACGAACCGCCCGATGGTCCGCAAGGACCAGGCCGACCTGATCTACCGCACCGAGCCCGCGAAGTTCGACGCGGTCGTCGAGGACATCGCCGAGAAGCACGGGAAGGGCCAGCCGATCCTGGTCGGCACCACCTCGGTCGAGAAGTCCGAGTACCTCTCGCAGCAGCTCAAGAAGCGCGGCATCGCCCACGAGGTGCTCAACGCCAAGCAGCACGACCGGGAGGCGACGATCGTCGCCCAGGCCGGCCGCAAGGGCGCGGTGACGGTCGCCACCAACATGGCCGGCCGCGGTACGGACATCAAGCTCGGCGGCAACCCCGACGACCTCGCCGAGACCGAGCTGCGCCAGGCGGGGCTGGACCCGGTCGAGCACGTGGAGGAGTGGGCGGCCGCGCTGCCCGGCGCCCTGGAGCGTGCCGAGGCGGCCGTCAAGGCGGAGTTCGAGGAGGTCAAGGAGCTCGGCGGGCTCTACGTCCTGGGCACCGAGCGGCACGAGTCGCGGCGGATCGACAACCAGCTGCGCGGTCGTTCCGGCCGGCAGGGCGACCCGGGCGAGTCGCGGTTCTACCTCTCCCTGGGCGACGACCTGATGCGGCTGTTCAAGGCGCAGATGGTCGAGCGCGTCATGGCGATGGCCAACGTGCCCGACGACGTGCCGATCGAGAACAAGATGGTGACGCGGGCGATCGCCTCCGCCCAATCGCAGGTCGAGCAGCAGAACTTCGAGACCCGCAAGAACGTCCTGAAGTACGACGAGGTCCTCAACCGCCAGCGCGAGGTCATCTACGGCGAGCGGCGCCGCGTCCTGGAGGGCGAGGACCTCCAGGAGCAGATCAAGCACTTCATGGACGACACCATCGACGCCTACATCCAGGCCGAGACCGTCGAGGGCTTCGCCGAGGAGTGGGACCTGGACCGCCTGTGGGGCGCGTTCAAGCAGCTCTACCCGGTCAAGGTGAGCATCGAGGAGCTGGAGGAGGAGGCCGGCGACCGCGCGGGCCTGACCTCGGAGTTCATCGCGGACGCCATCAAGGACGACATCCACGAGCAGTACGCGGCCCGTGAGGAGCAGCTCGGCTCGGAGATCATGCGGGAGCTGGAGCGGCGCGTGGTGCTGTCCGTCCTGGACCGCAAGTGGCGCGAGCACCTCTACGAGATGGACTACCTCCAGGAGGGCATCGGCCTGCGGGCGATGGCCCAGAAGGACCCGCTGGTCGAGTACCAGCGCGAGGGCTTCGACATGTTCACCGCGATGATGGAGGGCATCAAGGAGGAGTCCGTCGGCTACCTGTTCAACCTGGAGGTCCAGGTGGAGCAGCAGGTCGAGGAGGTCCCGGTGGAGGAGTCCGGGGAGCAGGTCGAGGCGGCGCAGGGCGGCGGGGAGGCCGTTGTGGCGGCGGCCGGCGCGGGGCGCCCGGAGATCCACGCCAAGGGCCTGGAGGCGCCGCAGCGTCCGGACCGGCTGCACTTCACCGCGCCGAAGGTCGACGGCGACGGCAGCGTCATCGAGGGCGACTTCGTCAGCGACCTGGAGGCCGACGGGCCGGCGCGCTCGGAGGCCGACGGGCTGACCCGCGCGGAGCGGCGCAAGGCGCAGAAGGGCGGCGGGCGGCGCCGCAAGAAGTAGCCGACCACCGAGCACCGCGCGAAGGGCGCCTGGCCACCGGGTCGGGCGCCCTTCGCGCTGCCTGGGGGCGGTGTCGTGCGGCGTGCCGTCAGGGGCGGGGGCCGAGGTCGAGGGCGGCGCAGCGCCAGCGGGCGTCGGCGCCCCGTTCCAGGCGGAACGCCAGGGCGCGCAGCCGGGCGCCGGTGGTGATCCGGGCGAACGCCTCGATGATGCCTTCGCGGGGGCGGCACAGGCCGCAGGCGTGCAGGGCCGGGACGGGGGCGCGCAGGCCGGGGGCGACGTAGGGGCGCAGTGGGGTCAGCGGGGCGAGTTCGGCGAGCCGGTCGTAGGCGTCGGGGAGGGTGTGGCCGAGGAGGGCGTGGACGGGGCGCTGGCCGCTGAGGGTGAGCAGGAGTTGGTGGGCGAACCAGAAGTGCGGCCGGTTCTCGTGGGCGTGGCGCTGGGCGCCGGGGGTGGGGAGCGCGGGGGCGGCGGAACTGGGGCCGCGCTGCGCGGAGTTGCGGGTGAGGTATGGGGTGCGGGTGGGGCCGCGGTTGCCAAAGGAGCCGGGGCCGCGGCCCGCGGGCCCGTTGGGTCGGCGGGTGCCGCGGCGGGCCGGAGGGGCGGTGCGCCGCGGGGTGGTGAGCGGCGGCACGGGGCGGGTGGCGGCGCTGGGAGCGGCCGGGGCGTCGGGGGTGCGGTCGGTGGGGGAGCGGCGGGGCCCAGGGACGGTCGGGGCGGGCGCCTCGGCATAGCGCGCGGTCGGTGCCGTGGCGCCGGTCGGTGCGGTGTTCTCGCTGGTCGGTTCGTTCATCGCGGTGCCCCCTCAGGCCGGGCCCGGAGCGTTTACCGGGCGGTAGCTTGTGGTGAGCGATCTTGTCGGCGGGGCGCCGGCATCAGCAAGGCGTCCGGCGGGCCGGGTAGCGGCGGTCGATTTTCACCCGTCCGTGGCGCGGGCCCGGGATCACGGGGCGGGCCCGGGACGGTGCGGGGACGGTGGCCCGGCGGCCCGAGGGGAACGCGGGCGGCACGAAGGGGGACGCACCGCCGTATGCTGGCGGGGCATTGTTCTGGATCTAGCGAGAGCGGCTGTTATGCGTGTCTACGTCCCCCTGACGCTTTCCGGGCTCGCTGAGGCGCACAAGAGCGGCGAGCTGGCGGCCGGTCCGCTGCTCGCGTACGCCGTCACGCCCGCGCTGCGGGAGTGGTACGTGTCGGACGACATCGAGGAGCTGGAGTACGCGGCGCTGAACCGCGCGGCGCAGGCGTCGCTGCGGCTGCTGGCCGGCCACCCGGACGCGGCGCGGCGGCGCGTCGTGGTGGCGGTGGACGTGCCGGAGCGGAGCGCGGCGGTGGACCCGGACCGCGGGCTGGACCAGTCCGCGCTGGGTGAGGTGCGGATCGCCGGGCCGGTGCCGCTGGCGAAGGCCGCGGCGGTGCACGTGGACTCCGCGGACGCCGAGGAGGACGTGGCGGCGGCCGCGGCGATGCTGGGCGCGGCCGATCTCGGCGACGACGACGCGCAGTTCACGGTGGACGGCGCCGAGGACCACGACCTGATGTGGTTCGGGGTGCAGGAGATCCCGCAGTTGCTGGGGTGACGACCGGTCCGGCGGGCCCGACGCGACCCGGCGCCGTTGTCAGTGGCGGCGGGTACGGTCTTTCCCATGGCATTCGCACGGGGGGAAGGACCGGACGACATGAGGAAGCCCGCCACACACATCGTGTGGGACTGGAACGGCACCCTGTTCCACGACATCGACGCCGTGATCGCGGCGACCAACTCCGCCTTCGCGGAGATCGGTCTGGAGCCGATCACGCTGGAGCGCTACCGCGAGCTGTACTGCGTGCCGGTGCCGCGGTTCTACGAGCGGCTGATGGGCCGGCTGCCGACCGAGGCCGAGTGGCTGGTGATGGACGCGGCCTTCCAGCGGCACTACACCGAGCACCGGGCGGGGTGCGGGCTGGCCGACGGCGCGGTGGCGCTGCTGGAGTCGTGGCAGGCGGCCGGGCGGAGCCAGTCGATCCTCAGCCTGTTCGGCCATGACGAGCTGATACCCCTGGTGCGGGGCCTGGGCATCGCCTCCCACTTCGTCCGGATCGAGGGCCGCAGGGGACCGTCCGGCGGGTCGAAGAGCGCGCACATGGTGGGGCACCTGGCGGCCCTGGAGGGCGTCGACCCGGGGCGCACGGTGGTGATCGGGGACGCCGTCGACGATGCGATCGCCGCCCGGGACGCGGGCGCCCATGCGGTGCTCTACACCGGTGGATCGCACAGCCGCAGCAGCCTGGCGGTCGCCGGGGCGCCGGTGGTGGACAGCCTGGCCGAGGCCGTGCAGGTCGCGGAGGAGCTCGCCGCGTAGGGCGCGGAGTCCGGGCGGCGGCTAGGCATACGACACCCCGGCGGTCCGTTGTCCAGAAGGGCTAAGTTAGAGGTGTGGTTTTACGTGCACGGCGCATAACCGGCCACTTGCCGGGAGCGATAGCCTTGCACCGTGATCAGCGCGATAGCCCGCGGGGGTGGCAAGGCCCCCGCCGTGCGCCCGGGACACCACCGTGACCGGGCGACCGCTGATCGTTGCGGCCGCCAATCCATGTCGACTTCGTCAAAACTCGTCGACGACGGCGCGGCCTTTCCCCATCGCGGCATAGCGTCGACAGCGACAGGACACCCCGCGTCGCGGTGGCGTTGTGCGGCCTCATCGGATTTCTTCCACAACGTCACGCAACGGCGCGCGACAGGAGCCAGAGGACATGCAGACCAAGCTGGACGAAGCCAAGAACGAGCTGCTCGCGAGGGCTGCCCGGGTAGGTGAGAGCAGCCCGGCCGGGGGCACCCCGGTCCGCGGGCTGGACCCGGACACCCTCGCCGGATACCTCCAGCGCTACTACCTGCACACCGCCCCCGAGGACCTCGCAGACCGCGATCCGGTCGACGTTTTCGGCGCCGCGCTCTCCCACTACCGCCTCGCCGAGCACCGGCCGCAGGGCACTGCGAATGTGCGGGTGCACACCCCGACCGTCGAGGAGAACGGCTGGACGTGCAGCCACTCCGTCGTCGAGGTGATCACCGACGACATGCCGTTCCTGGTCGACTCGGTCACCAACGAGCTCTCGCGGCAGGGGCGCGGCATCCATGTCGTGATCCACCCGCAGCTGACCGTCCGCCGGGACGTTGCCGGCAAGCTGATCGAGGTCCTCGACGCGGGCAGCGAGATCCACGGCCCCAACGGCCGTGCCAAGGCCACCGAGTTGCCGCACGACGCGGTCGTCGAGTCCTGGATCCACGTCGAGATCGACCGCGAGACCGACAGGGAGGACCTCAAGCAGATCACCGCGGATCTGCTGCGGGTGCTCTCCGACGTCCGCGAGGCGGTCGAGGACTGGGACAAGATGCGCTCCGCGTCGCTGCGGATCGCCGAGGAACTGCCCGACGAGCCGATCGCCGACGACATCCGCGCCGAGGACGTCGAGGAGGCCCGGGAGCTGCTGCGCTGGCTCTCCGACGACCACTTCACCTTCCTCGGCTACCGCGAGTACGAGCTGGCCACCGCCCCCGGCGACGACGGCGACGACGAGGACGTCCTGTCCGCCGTGCCCGGCACCGGCCTCGGCATCCTGCGCTCCGACCCCGCGCACCGGGAGAGCGACGCCGGCCACCCGGTCTCGCCGTCCTTCAACCGGCTGCCCGCGGACGCCCGTTCCAAGGCCCGCGAGCACAAGCTGCTGATCCTCACCAAGGCCAACAGCCGCGCCACCGTGCACCGCCCCTCCTACCTCGACTACGTCGGCGTGAAGAAGTTCGACAAGGAGGGCAACGTCACCGGGGAGCGGCGCTTCCTGGGTCTGTTCTCCTCGGCGGCGTACACCGAGTCCGTCCGCCGGGTGCCGGTGATCCGCCGCAAGGTCGCCGAGGTCCTGCAGGGCGCCGGCTTCAGCCCGAACAGCCACGACGGCCGCGACCTGCTCCAGATCCTGGAGACCTACCCGCGCGACGAGCTGTTCCAGACCCCGCCGGACCAGCTGCGGACCATCGCCACCAGCGTGCTCTACCTCCAAGAGCGCCGCCGGCTGCGGCTCTACCTCCGCCAGGACGAGTACGGCCGCTACTACTCCGCCCTCGTCTACCTCCCGCGGGACCGCTACACCACCGCCGTCCGGCTGCGGCTGATCGACATCCTCAAGGAGGAACTGGGCGGCACCAGCGTCGACTTCACCGCCTGGAACACCGAATCGGTCCTCTCCCGGCTGCACTTCCTCATCCGCGTCGAGCCGGGCACCCGCCTGCCCGAGCTCACCGACGCGGACGTGGACCGCATCGAGGCCCGCCTGGTGGAGGCCGCCCGCTCCTGGGCCGACGGCTTCGCCGAGGCGCTGACCGCCGAGGTCGGCGAGGAGCGCGCCGCCGAGCTGCTGCGCCGCTACGCGCACGCCTTCCCCGAGGGCTACAAGGCCGACAACAGCCCGCGCGCCGCGGTCGCCGACCTCACGCACCTGGAGAAGCTCACCGGGGAGCCCGGCCGGGACTTCTCGGTCAGCCTCTACGAGCCGGTCAACGCCGCGCCCGGCGAGCGCCGGTTCAAGATCTACCGCCGCGGCGAGCCGGTCTCGCTGTCGAAGGTGCTGCCGGGCCTGAACCGCCTGGGCGTCGAGGTCGTCGACGAGCGCCCGCACGAGCTGCGCCGCGCCGACGCCACTCTCGCCTGGATCTACGACTTCGGTCTGCGGATGCCCGAGCACGTCACGGGGGACGACGCCCGCGAGCGCTTCCAGGACGCGTTCACCGCGGTGTGGACGGGCGCCGCGGAGAGCGACAACTTCAACAAGCTGGTGCTCCGCGCCGGCCTCGACTGGCGCCAGGCGATGGTGCTCCGCGCCTACGCCAAGTACCTGCGGCAGGCCGGCTCGACCTTCAGCCAGACGTACATGGAGGACACCCTCTCCAACAACGTCCACACCACCCGGCTGTTGGTCTCGCTCTTCGAGGCGCGGATGTCGCCGGAGCGGCAGAGCGCCGGCACCGAGCTGATCGACGGGCTGCTGGAGGAGCTGGACGGCGCCCTGGACCAGGTCGCCTCCCTGGACGAGGACCGCATCCTGCGCGCCTTCCTCACCGTCATCAAGGCGACCCTGCGCACCAACCACTACCAGAAGGACAGCGCGGGCAACTGGCGCCCGTACCTGTCCATGAAGCTGGACCCGCAGGCCATCCCCGACCTGCCGGCGCCCCGCCCGGCGTACGAGATCTGGGTGTACTCGCCCCGCGTCGAGGGCGTCCACCTGCGGTTCGGCAAGGTCGCGCGCGGCGGTCTGCGCTGGTCGGACCGGCGGGAGGACTTCCGCACCGAGATCCTCGGCCTGGTCAAGGCGCAGATGGTGAAGAACACCGTCATCGTGCCGGTCGGCGCCAAGGGCGGCTTCGTCGGCAAGCAGCTGCCGGACCCGGCGCAGGACCGGGACGCGTGGCTGGCCGAGGGCATCGCCAGCTACAAGACCTTCATCTCCGGCCTGTTGGACATCACCGACAACCTCGTCGGCGGCCAGGTCGTCCCGCCCAAGGACATCGTCCGGCACGACGAGGACGACACCTACCTGGTGGTCGCCGCCGACAAGGGCACCGCGACGTTCTCCGACATCGCCAACGAGGTCGCCGAGTCCTACGGCTTCTGGCTGGGCGACGCGTTCGCCTCCGGCGGCAGCGCCGGCTACGACCACAAGGGCATGGGCATCACCGCCCGCGGCGCCTGGGAGTCGGTCAAGCGGCACTTCCGGGAGCTGGGCCACGACACCCAGACCCAGGACTTCACCGTCGTCGGCGTCGGCGACATGTCCGGCGACGTCTTCGGCAACGGCATGCTGCTCAGCGAGCACATCCGGCTGGTGGCCGCCTTCGACCACCGGCACATCTTCCTCGACCCCAAGCCCGACGCGGCGACCTCCTACGCCGAGCGCCGCCGGCTGTTCGAGCTGCCGCGCTCCTCGTGGGCGGACTACAACACCGAACTGCTCTCGCAGGGCGGCGGGATCCACCCGCGGTCGGCCAAGTCCATCCCGATCAACGCCCAGGTGCGGGCGGCCCTCGGCATCGAGCCCGGCGTGAAGAAGATGACGCCGGCCGACCTGATGCAGGCCATCCTCAAGGCCCCGGTCGACCTCCTGTGGAACGGCGGCATCGGCACGTATGTGAAGGCGTCGACGGAGTCGCAGGCCGACGTGGGCGACAAGTCCAACGACGCGATCCGGGTCAACGGCGAGGACCTGCGGGTCAAGGTCGTCGGCGAGGGCGGCAACCTGGGCCTGACCCAGCTCGGCCGGATCGAGTTCGCCGCCGCCGGCGGGAAGATCAACACCGACGCGATCGACAACAGCGCCGGCGTGGACACCTCCGACCACGAGGTGAACATCAAGATCCTGCTCAACTCCGTCGTCTCCGACGGCGACATGACGGTCAAGCAGCGCAACAAGCTGCTGGCGCAGATGACCGACGAGGTCGGCGCGCTGGTGCTGCGCAACAACTACGCGCAGAACACCGCGCTGGCGCTGGCCATCGCCCAGTCCTCCAGCATGCTCCACGCCCAGCAGCGCTTCATGCGCCGCCTGGTGCGCGACGGGCATCTGGACCGGGCGCTGGAGTTCCTGCCCACCGACCGGCAGATCCGCGAGCGGCTCAGCGCCGGGCGCGGCCTGACCCAGCCGGAGACCGCGGTCCTGCTCGCCTACACCAAGATCACCGTCGCCGACGCGCTGATCCAGACCGGGCTGCCGGACGACCCCTACCTCCAGCACCTGCTGCACGCCTACTTCCCCACCGCGCTGCGGGAGGACTTCACCGGCCAGGTCGACGGGCACGCGCTGCGCCGCGAGATCGTCACCACGGTGCTGGTCAACGACACCGTCAACACCGGCGGGACCAGCTTCCTGCACCGGATGCGGGAGGAGACCGGGGCGTCGCTGGAGGAGGTCGTCCGGGCGCACACCGCGGCCCGCGCGATCTTCCGCCTGGGCCAGGTCTGGGACGACGTCGAGGCGTTGGACAACGTGGTCGCCGCCGACGTGCAGACCCGGATCCGGCTGCACTCGCGCCGGTTGGTCGAGCGCGGCACCCGCTGGCTGCTCAACAACCGCCGCCAGCCGCTGGAGCTGTCCGGGACGATCGACTTCTTCGCGGAGCGGGTGGCGCAGGTCTGGGCCGAGCTGCCGAAGCTGCTCCAGGGCGGCGACCTGGAGTGGTACCAGACGATCCTGGAGGAGCTGACCGACGCCGGGGTGCCCGAGCCGCTGGCCGTCCAGGTCTCCGGCTTCTCCTCGGTCTTCCCGGCGCTGGACATCGTCGCCATCGCGGACCGCACCGGCAAGGAGCCGCTGGCCGTCGCGGAGGTCTACTACGACCTCGGTGACCGGCTGCGGATCAACCAACTGCTGGACCGGATCCTGGAGTTGCCGCGGAACGACCGCTGGCAGTCGATGGCCCGGGCCTCGATCCGCGAGGACCTCTTCGCCGCGCACGCCGCGCTCACCTCGGACGTGCTGGCCGTGGGCAACGGCTCGGCGACGCCGGAGGAGCGGTTCAAGGCGTGGGAGGAGGCCAACATGGCGATCCTGACGCGGGCCCGGGCCACGCTGGAGGAGATCCACGGGTCCGAGGGCTTCGATCTGGCGAATCTGTCGGTGGCCATGCGGACGATGCGGACGTTGCTGCGGACGCATAGCTGAGGCGGGTGGGGTGGCGCCCCTGGCGGCGCCGGCCCCCGTTGTCCGCAAGCGCCGGACGGGCTGTTGATGCCTGTCCGGCGCTTGTTTTTGTGGCTGTGGCGGCGTGTGGGGGCGCGGGAGGTGGGCCCGTGCGGGCCGGGGTATCGCTGCGCTCGTCCTCAAACGCCGGACGGGCTGGATTTGGCGCCAGGCCGGACTGGATGCGGCGCCAGGTCGGGCTGGATCTGGTGCCAGGCTGGGTTGGATTTGGCGTCAGGCCGGGCTGGATATGGGGCCAGGCCGGCTGGATACGGCGCCAGGCCGGGGTGGACGTAGCGCCGACCGGCCCGAACATGGCGCCGGCTCGGGCGGAGCGTTGTGGTTACGC
Source organism: Streptomyces sp. NPDC057743 (assembly GCF_042798755.1). Taxonomy (NCBI): domain Bacteria; kingdom Bacillati; phylum Actinomycetota; class Actinomycetes; order Kitasatosporales; family Streptomycetaceae; genus Streptomyces; species Streptomyces sp. NPDC057743. The sequence continues at coordinate 35,679 of NZ_JBHVJX010000039.1, read as the reverse complement.
CCCCGTGAAGTCCTCGTAGGCCGCCAGGACTTCTTCGGTGGGGCCGTCCATCCGCAGGATGCCCTTTTCCAGCCACAGGACGCGGTCGCAGGTGTCGCGGATCGAGTTGTTGTTGTGGCTGACGAGGAAGACCGTGCCGGCCTCCTCGCGCAGTTCGCGGATGCGGGCCTCGGAGCGCTTCTGGAAGGCCCGGTCGCCGGTGGCCAGCGCCTCGTCGATGAGCAGCACGTCGTGGTCCTTGGCGGCCGCGATGGAGAACCGCAGCCGGGCCGCCATACCGGACGAGTAGGTGCGCATCGGCAGGGAGATGAAGTCGCCCTTCTCGTTGATGCCGGAGAAGTCGACGATGTCGTCGTAGCGCTCGTGGACCTGTTCGCGGGACATGCCCATGGCCAGGCCGCCGAGGATGACGTTCTTCTCGCCCGTCAGGTCGTTCATCAGGGCCGCGTTGACGCCCAGCAGCGAGGGCTGGCCGTGGGTGTAGACCTTGCCGCGCTCGGCGGGCAGCAGCCCGGCGATCGCCTGGAGCAGGGTGGACTTGCCGGAGCCGTTGGAGCCGATCAGGCCGATCGACTCGCCCTTGTGGGCGGTGAAGGAGACGCCCTTGACGGCGTGCACCTCGCGCACGCTGGTGGAGGGGCCGCGGCGGATGATGCGGTTGAGCGCCGCGGTGGCGCTGCCCTTGCCGGCGCCGGTGCCGTAGACCCGGTAGACGATGTGCAGGTCGTCGGCGATCACGGTCGGGGCGCGGTGCTCGTCCGGCACCGTGGGCCGGGCCGCGTCGTCGGGGTTGGTCATGAAGTCAGCCACGTCCGTACCGCTCCTCCGCCTTCCAGAAGTACACATAGCCGGCGACCCCGGCCAGCAGCGCCCAGCCGGCCGCGAACGCCCAGACGTGCGGCGGCAGTTGGTGCTTGGTGAAGCTGTCGATCAGGGCGAAGCGCATCAGGTCGATGTAGACCGCGGCGGGGTTGCCGTTCAGCAGCACCACCACGAACTGCGGGAGGTGCTTGCCCTTGACGATGAGGCTGATGCTGAACATCACGCCGGACGCGTACATCCACGTCCGCATGATGAAGGGCATCAGCTGCGCCAGGTCCGGGGTGCGCGAGCCGAGCCGGGCCATGATCATCGCCAGGCCGGTGTTGAAGATGAACTGGAGCGTCAGGGCCGGGAAGACCAGGAGCCAGGACCCGGTCGGCACCTGCCCGAAGGCCAGCAGGATGACCAGCAACACGGCCATGGAGTACAGCAGTTGCTGGAGCTGGGCCAGGCAGAAGGAGATCGGTAGGCAGGCGCGGGGGAAGTGCAGGGCGCGCACCAGGCCGAGGTTGCCGGAGATCGCCCGGGTGCCGGCCATCACCGAGTTCTGCAGGAAGGTGAAGACGAAGACGCCGGTGACCAGGTAGGGGATGTAGTCCGGGACGCCCTTCTTGGTGCCGATCAGCACGCCGAAGATCAAGTAGTAGACGCCGGCGTTGAGCAGCGGGGTGATCACCTGCCAGAGCTGGCCGAGCTTGGCGGTGGTGTACATCGCGGTGAGCTTGGCGGTGGCGAACGAGGTGATGAAGTGCCGCCGGTGCCAGAGCTGCCGGGTGTATTCCGGCAGCGAGGGGCGGGCGCCGCTCACGGTGAGGCCGTGGCGCTCGGCCAGGGCGCGCAGCTCCGGGTCGGGGGCGGCGTCGGGGCCGGCCGGCCGGGCGGGGGCCGGGGGCGCGAGGGTCTGGGGCATGGGGGCGCTTTCGCTTTCGTACGGGGACGTCAGAGTCCGGTCACGCGGGCGTCAGAGTCCGGTGCGACGATGGAACGGGTCCGTATCGTCGTGACGTCGACAGTAGGGCGGGTGCACGTCGAAACGCAACCGTTGCGTCGTACCGCTAGGATCAAGGCATGGCAAAGAACGGCACCGAGAGTGCGTCAGGCCCGGCGGTGACCGGGGCGCGTCGGGCCCCGGCGGGCGCCGCCGTGCTGCGGGAGGACAAGACGGCCGCGATCCGCGCGGCGGTCTTCGAGGAGCTGGCCGCGGTCGGCTTCGCCCGGATGTCGATCGAGGGCATCGCCCGCCGGGCCGGCGTGGGCAAGACCGCCGTCTACCGGCGCTGGCGCTCCAAGCTGCACCTGGTCCTGGACGTGGTGTCGGCGGTGGCGATGGCCGGGCTGCCGGCCCCGGACACCGGGGCGCTGCGCGGCGATGTGCGGATGCTGCTGGAGGTCGCGGCGCGGGCGCTGCGGCACCCGATGGCCTCGCAGATCATCCCGGACCTGCTGGCCGAGGCGGCGCGCAGCCCGGAGTTGGCCGCGGCGCTGAAGACCGCGCTGCACGACAGTCAGGAGGGCGTCGCGGCGGCGGTGGTGGCGCGGGCGGTGGAGCGCGGCGAGCTGTCCACGGACGTGGATTCCCGGCTGGCGCTCGACCTGCTGACCGGGCCGCTGTACTGGCGGCTGCTGGTGACCCGCGACGAGCTGCCCGCGGGGTACCTCGACGCGCTGGCCGGCTCGGTGACGGCGGCGCTGGGCGCGGAGTAGCGGAGCGGGGGCGGCGCCGGGGGAGCCTCGACGGCCGGGTGGTCCGGAGAAAAGACCGGCAAACAGGGGCATTTCGGTAGCGCGGGATCGTCGTCGCCCGCAAATACTGGTCACGTGCCCCGGCCAGGACCGTCAGGACCGTCGATTTCTCGCCGCCGGTTGCTTCAGGCCACCGGCGGTGTCGTCCTCGCGGGCACCGCGGGCACCGGGGTGTGGGCCTGGCTCTCGCCCGACGCGAGTCGCCCGCCTGCGCCGGCCCGCGAGCAGGAGTCCGCCGAGGAGCCGGACGAGCAGGTGTTCCTGCACGTCATCGCGCACCCCGACGACGGGCTGTTCTTCATGAACCCGGGGCTGGAGCAGGCCATCCGCAGCGGCGCCCGGACCGTCACGGTCTGTCTGACCGGCGGCGAGTCCGACGGCCGGAACGCGCCCAACCACACCGCCCTGCACGACCACGTGGTCCCCGACCGGTCGGCGTTCGCCCGGGCCCGGACCAACGGGCTGCTCGCCGCGCACGCCAAGATGGCCACCGGCGACCCGGGGAGCGTCTGGGACGCCGAGGCCCGCACCCTGCTGCCCGGCTTCCAGGTGGAGGTGCAGACCCTACGGGCCGCCCCGCAGCACCAGTTGGTCTTCGTGGAGCTGGTCGAGGCCCGCGCGGTCTACCAGCCGCGCGCCACCAGCCTGCGCGGCCTCTGGCTCGGCGTGGTCGACGCGCTGCCGACGCTGCGCCCCGAGGGCAGCCCGGTCCAACGGCAGTTCCGTTACCGCCGCGAGGAGGTGACCGACACCCTGGTCGCGGTCCTGGACTGGGTCCGGCCCACCGTCGTGCGCACCCTGGACCCCAACGCGGTGCACTCCGACAAGAAGCCGCTGCCGCCCCCCGACCCCCGGTTGGCCGGCCTGCGCTACTTCGACCACCAGGACCACACCGCCTCCGCCCACTTCACCCAGGCCGCGCTGGCCCGCTACTGGGGCCGCGGCCGCCCCGTCCCCACCGTCGTGGAGAGCTACCTCGGCTACGAACTCGGCGTGCTGCCCGGCGACTTGGACCCCTCCACGGTCCGCCGCAAGGCCGGGACGCTGAACATCTACGGCTGGGCCGACCACCGGCGCTGCGCCGACCCGGCCGGCTGCGGCGACCGCAAGGTCGGCGGCACGGCGCTGGGCGGCAGCCCACGCAGCTGGACCCGCAGCACCCGGCTGCGCGCCCCCGGCTCCAACTCCTGGGTGCGGCCGGCCCGGGACGGGCGGCTGACCGCCTTCGCGGTGCTCGCCGGCGCCGCGTACGGCTGGGCGGAGACCCGGCCGGGCAGCGGGCGGTTCGGCGCCCCGGTGCGGATCGGCGGGGAGCTGCTCCAGGGCCAGTTGCACGTGGTGCGGCACCCGGACGGAGCCCTGCAACTCTTCGCCTCCCGGACGATCCTGCCGGGGCCGGACACCGAGCACCGCCGCGAACTGGTCGCGGCGCGGCAGACCGGGACCGGGCGGGACGGGGTGCCGACCTTCGGCCCGTGGGAGTCGCTGGGCTCGCCGGACCCGGCCCCGGTCCGGTCGCTGGAGATCGGCTTCCCGGCCGCGGTGGCGGCCCCGGACGGCACCGTGCACCTCTTCGTGCGGACCTGGGACGGCGGGATCGGCCACCGCAGCGGGCCGCACGGCGGGCAGTGGTCGCCGTGGGACCGGCTGGAGGGGCCGGCCGGCGTCGGCACCCTCACGGCGTCCCCGCAGATCGTGGACGGCATCGACGCCTGCGTGGACTCCGACGGGCTGGTCCACCTGGTCGCGCCCAGCGTCCGGACGGTGCAGCACTGGGTGTCCAAGGAGCCGGGGGCCGTGCCCCGGCCGGGCGCGACGACCGGGCTGCCGGAGCCGGGCGGGCCGATCAGCATCGTCCCGTTGGCCGGCGGGCTGGTGCGGATCGCCTACCGGCAGTCGGGGACCGCGCGGGTGCTGCTCGCGGAGCGGCAGCGGGCGCTCGGCACCTGGCGGGTCTCCGGGCAGTGCGAACGGGCCGGCGGCTTCGGGCGGGTGGCGCTGGCGCCGGCCGGCGGCGCCGACCGGATGGTGCTGGCCGCCCGGGACGACGCCGGGGACGTCCGGGTGGCGATGGCCCAGGCGGGGCCCAAGCCCTGGCAGCGCTGCCGGCTGCCGCACTCGGCGGCGGCCGGGGTGGCGCACGACGCGGCCGGCCGGGCGGTGTTGGTCGCGCTCGGCAACGACGGCCGGCTGTACGCGGCCCGGCAGGGCAGGGCCGGGCAGACCGCGCCGTTCCGGGGCTGGCGGGCTCAGGCCGGATCGCCGGAGCGCACCGGCGGCTCGGGCTGACCGGCCGCGGCGCGCCGCCGGGCCGGGGGCCGCAGGATCCGCCGGGAGACCACGAAGGTGACCGGCAGCGCCAGCAGCGCCGCGGCCAGCGGCGCCGCCACGCTGTCCATCCCCAGCCAGCTCACCAGCGCCACCAGACCGGCGCTCTGCACCGCGTAGTTGGTGACCTGGGTCAGCGGGAAGAGCAGGAACTTCTTCCAGGTGGGGCGGGTGCGGTAGGTGAAGTAGGTGTTGAGGAAGAACGAGCCGACCAGGCTGAGGACGAACCCGGCGGTGTAGGCGGCGAAGTACGGCAGCAGCCGGTGCAGCGGCAGGTAACAGGCGTAGAACGTCCCGGTGTTGACGACGCCGACGGCCGTGAACCGGACCACCTGGCCCCAGGGGAGGGCCGCGGCCGGGCCGCGCATCACCGGGGCCGCGGGCCGGCGGCGGCGGTTCCCGACGGGGTCGGCGCGTGCACCGGGGCGGGGGCGGGCGCGGCGCCGTCGCTCTCCTTGACCAGGAAGTGCGGCCGCCGCTTGGTCTCGTAGTAGATCCGCCCGATGTACTCGCCGATCAGCCCGAGCATCACCATCTGCACGCCGCCCAGCCCGACGACGATGGCCACCAGCGTGACGTAGCCGGGCGCGGTGACCCCGCCGACGAGGGCCGCGCCGACGACCCACAGGGCGTAGAGCGCGGCGAGTAAGGCCAGGCCGAGGCCGGCGTAGAGGGCGGCGCGCAGCGGGCGGCAGTTGAAGGAGATCATCCCGTCGATGCCGTAGTTGACCAGGGAGCCGAAGCGCCACTTGGTCTCGCCGGCCCCCCGGGCGGCGTTGCGGTAGTCGAAGCTGACGGTGTCGAAGCCGATCCAGGAGAACAGCCCCTTGGAGAAGCGGTTGTACTCGGGCAGCGAGAGCAGCGCGTCCACCGCCTTGCGGGACAGCAGCCGGAAGTCGCCCGCGCCGTCGACCAGTTCGACGTCGATCCAGGTGTTGACGGCGCGGTAGTAGAGCCGGCTGAGGACGGTGCGCAGGTGCCGGTCGCCGTCCCGGCTGCGGCGGGCGATGACCTGGTCGTGGCCGAGCTGGTAGAGGTCGAGCATCTTCTCGATCAGCTCCGGCGGGTGCTGGAGGTCGGCGTCCATGATGATCACCGCGTCGCCGGTGGCCGCCCTGAGGCCGGCCAACATCGCCGGTTCCTTGCCGAAGTTGCGACTGAAGGAGAGGTAGCGGGTGGTGCCGCGGTGTTGGTGGGCGAGGGCGCGCAACCGGGGCAGGGTCCCGTCCAGGCTGCCGTCGTCCACGTAACACAGCTCGTACTCGACGGCGAGGCCGTTCAGCACCGCGCGCAGCTCTTCGTCGAAGCGGCCTATCACGGCTTCTTCGTTGTAGCAGGGGACGACGATGGAGAGCTTCATGGGCGGGCCTTTTCGCCGGGGACAGGGGGCGGCTGAGGCGGCCGTCCCCTGAAAGGCAGTTTTACAAATGAGGGCGAAACGCACTATTCGGGCGGGCGGTGTGGAGGAAGGGGCGGCCGCGGCGGGTCGCCCCGACTCCGGCCACCGCGGCCAGCGCCAGCGCCCCGGCCCCGCTCGCCGCCAGCCCCGCCGTCAGCCCCGGCGGGGCGTAGCCGCAGCTCAGCCGGGTCGCGCCGGCGCGCAGCGGGACGGCCATCAGCCCGCCGAGCGTCCCGGGGGAGCGAGCCGGCCCGCCGTCCACCGAACAGCTCCATCCGGGCACCGCCGGCAGGGCGAGCACCGCGGTCCCGGCGGCCCCCGGGCGCAGCGTCGCCGTCAGGTCGTGGCCGCCCGCGGTGAGCCTGGTCGGCCCCTCCAGGGACCGCACCGCCGCGGCCAGCCGGCCCGGGGCGAGACAGCCGACGGCCCGCTCGGGCACGTACGGGCGGCCGGGCCCGGCGAAGTGCACCGTGACCACCCCGTCGGCCGGCACGGTGCCCAGTCGCCGCAGCGGATTGGCGGTGACGTCCCAGCGGCCCACCGCCCGGGTCGGTCCGTCCGGCCCGGTGACCTCCCCGGTGAACCACGGTGCGTACCAGAGCGCCAGGCTGCCCGGGGTGCAGTGCGCGGTGAAGGCGGTCCCGGTGCTCGGCGCGGTCACCGCGCCGGCGCCCGCGGCGGGCAGGGGCTGGTCCGGCAGTAGCCAGCCGCCCGGGGCCCGCTGGGGGGCCGGGCCCGGGCCGGGGGTCAGGCGCGGCACCTCGTAGACGCGGGCGCCCAACACCCGTTCCTGGCGGGCGAAGACGGTGTCCGGGGCGCTGGCCGGCGCCGGCAGCGGGCCGCGCCGCACGGTCAGCAGCGGCGCCGGCCGGCCCCGCTCGACGACGTACGCGCCGCGTGGCCCGCCCGGCACCGGTGGCACCTGGGCGCTGCGCACCGCCAGCAGCGCCCGCCCCACCGGGTCCTCGAAGCTGAGCGTGTGCCGCCCTCGGATGTACCAGCCGGCGCCCAGCCCGTGCAGCGTCCGGGCGGTCGCCGCGGGGACGTAGCTGCTGTAGTAGGCGCCGCCCTCGCCGCCGAGCAGCAGCGGGTCGTTGTCGGCGAACTCGTGCGGGCCCGGGTCCGTGCGGGAGCGCGGCCAGTCGTCGCGGGCGGTCAGCCCCCGGCGGGCCGCCAGCGCCCCCGGGGAGAGCGTCAACTTCGGCTGGAACCAGGGGATGTGGGACCGCTCGACGGTCACCGTGAACGCCGTGTACGCCGCGCCGAGGGTGCCGGCGCACAGCAGTGCCGCGGTGACCACCGCCCGGGCCCGGGGCCGCCGGGCGAGGCGGGCCCACGCCGGCAGCGCCGCCAGTACCACCGCCCCGACGCCGACCACCACGACCCAGGCCGCCGAGCCCATCACCCCGCGGTCCCGGCAGCACACCAGCAGCGCCGCGACCAGCGCCGCCCCCGCGGCCAGCTCCCGCCCCCGCGGGCGGGCCGCCAGCGCCAGCCAGGCGATCATCACCAGCACCCCGCCGAGCGCGAACCCGGCCCGGTACGGGCTCCCGTTGGGCAGCGCCAGGCCGTGCCACAGCAGGATCGTCGGCTTCCACACGAACGAGGCGCCGATGCCCAGCGCCAGCAGCGACCAGCCGATCCGGGCCCGGGCCGGCACCGCCCGCACGAACGGGAAGGCGGCCACCAGCAGCAGCGCCGGCACCCCGACGAAGACGTTCGGCGCCGGCGCCCCGCCGTGCCCGCCCGAGAGCAGCCGCGCCACCTGGTCCAGCAGCGGCGGCGCGCCCCTGTACACCGCCTCCGGCGGCGGCTGTGCGGCCCGGCTGGCCCGGAACGTCACGGTGAGCACCGGCGCGACCAGCGCGATCCCGACCGCCACCATCGCTGCCGCCCGGCCCACCACCTGCCCGCCCGTCGCCCGACCTCCACCCCCAGAAGAGGGCGCTACGCGCCCACGCCCTTCGGGTGTGCCCTCCCCGACCAGCAGCCGTACCGACAGCACCAGCCCGGTCGCCAGGGTGGCCATCGCCGCCGTGTAGAAGTTCCCGGCCCAGGCGAGCGCCACCAGCAGCGTCCCGGCGACCCAGTGCACCCGCCGCAGGCACCAGTCCGCGGCGATCCCCAGCAGCGGCAGCGAGACCAGCCCCCACATCCACATCGGGTCGGCGTGCCCGTCGTTCACCACCCAGCCGCACAGCCCGTACCCGAGGCCCAGCAGCGCCCGCAGCGCGCCGGGCCCGGGCCGCAGCCGCCCCAGCAGGACGGTCATCAGCGCCGCGCCCAGCCCGATGCTCCCCAGCGTCACCAGGAACACCGGCAGGTCCACCAGCGCCCGCGGGAAGAGGCCCACCAGCAGCGAGAGGGGGTTCAGCAGATACGTGACGAAGTCCGCCAGGAAGGGCACGCCGTAGCCGCTGCCCCAGTTGAAGAACAGGTCGCCGTGGGCGGTGCCGTGCAGCAGGTCCCACAACCGGGCGTGGAAGGGCACGAATTGGTTGCCCAGGTCGTTGACGGCACGGGAGCGCGGCCCGAACGGATAGCCGCCGTAGGCGGCCAGGGCCAGGCAGTACGCCCCCATGGACAGCAGTGCCGCGAGGCCGGGGGCGGCCAGGCGTCGGGCCCGGGCCGCGGGTGTGGCGCGCGTCGCGCCGGGTGGGGTCCGGGCAACCTCCCGGGTCCGGACCCCCTCTTGGGGTGCGGAAGGTGTCGGGCTCACCGCGCTCCTTCCAGGTCGGCGCGCAGCCGCGCACAGACAGGCAGCGAACGAGTTATATGGCCTTGATGTCTCGTTGGTCCGTTTTACCTCGGAGGGGGCGGGGTAGGGCGAGGACCCGCAGAAAGGAACGGAGGCCACGCTTCCCGTGCCCCAGAACCCCGCCGTCGACGACGGTGACCAGCGCCCCGCAGCGCCGACCGTCACCGTGATCGTGCCGGTCCACAACACCCACCGCTACCTCGACCGCAGCCTCGGCTCGGTCTTCGCCCAGACCCTCGACCGGCACCGCATCGAGATCATCGCCGTCGACGACGGCTCCACCGACGGCAGCGGCGCCTGGCTGGACGAGGCCGCCGCCGCCCACCCCCACCTCACCGTCCTCCACCAGCCGCCCTCCGGCGGCGCCGGCAAGCCCCGCAACGTCGGCCTGGACCACGCCACCGGCGACTACGTCTTCTTCCTCGACTCCGACGACCACCTCGGCCCCGAGGCCCTGGAGCGCCTGGTCGCGATGGCCGAGGAGCACGGCTCCGACGTCGTCTACGGCCGCATCGTCGGCGCCGGCGGCCGCGGCGCCCCCGTCGACCTGCGCACCACCAGCCCCCGCGTCTCGATCTACGACTCGCCGGTCTACTGGACCCTGGCCGCCTACAAGCTCTTCCGCCGCTCCTTCGTCGAGCGCCACGGGCTGCGCTTCGTCGAGGGCCGGCTGCTCGCCGAGGACCTCCCCTTCGGCATCACCGCCCTGCTGCGCGCCGAGGTCGTCTCCGTCGTCGCCGACTACGACTGCTACTACCTGTACGGCCGGGACGACGACAGCAACGCCTCCCGCCAGGACGTGGACTGGCCCGCCTATCTCGCCTACATCGGCACCGTCCTGGCCGACCTCGCCGCCGAGGTCCCGCCGGGACCGGACCGCGACAGACTCCTGGTCCGCCACTTCCACGGCGAGATACTCATGCCGTTCGCGGCCCCCTACCTCGCCCGGGACGAAGCCGGCCGGCGCGCCATGCGCGAGGCCGCCCGCCCCCTCGTTGACGCCTACCTCACCGACCGGGTGCTCGCCGCCCTCCCGCCCGGCCTGCGGCTGCGCGCCCACTGCCTGCGCGCCGGCCTCGACGCCGAACTGGACGCCGTCGTCGCCGCCGACGCCGGCCCCGACCGCACCCCGGGCCCGCCCCGCCTCGACGACGGCCGCGCCTACGCCGCCTACCCGCACTTCCGCGACCCGGACCACCCGCTTCCGGACGCCCTCTTCGACCTCACCGACCGGATCGCGGTCCACCAGTGCCTCGACGGCGTCCAGTGGATCGGCGGCGTCCTCCACCTCCGCGGCACCGCCACCCTGCGCACCGTCGGCGCCGACGCCGTCGACCTCGTCCTGCACCGCAGCGGCGCCCACCACCGCATCCCCGCCACCTACGGCCCCGACGGCGACACCTGGCACGCCGCCCTCGACCCGGCCACCGCGGCCGGCGGCGCCCCCCTGGCGGACGGCGTCTGGGCGCTGAAGCTGGGGATCACCGCGCACGGCACCCCGGACACCGACGCCCCGGCCCCCGCCGTCCGCCGCGAGGTCTGGCTCGTCCCCGAGGGCGGCGGCCCGGTCACCGACACCGCCCCCCGCGTCATCAGCCACGGCCCCCAAGGCCCCACCGTCGCCGCCCTGTTCCTCTCCTCCCCGCACGGCCACCTCCACCTCGACCTGGACCACGACGGCGCCCGCCGCCCGCTCGGCGCCGACCTGCACGGCACCGCCGCCCGCACCCGCACCGGCCGCACCACCGTCGCCGCCGGCCTCACCCTCCCCGGCTGTCCCGTCGACGCCACCCTCCAGTTCGTGCTGCGGGACGCCACCCGCACCGTGGCCCTGCGCACCACCGTCGAGCGCGCCGCCGGCGACCGCTACCGCGCCCACGCCCGGCTGCGCGGCGGCCCCCCGGGCACCTGGCGGGTCGCCCTCCGCCTCACCGCCGGCGCCCTCCGCCGCGAACTCCCGGTCCAAGTCGCCGACGGAGGCGGCCCGTTGACCCTCACGGTGCCGGGCGCGCGCCGCTGACGACCGGAGGTGGCCGGGCCGCCCCGCCGAACGAGGCGGAGCGGCCCGGCCGTTGCGTGTGCCGCGCGGTTTGGCGCGATCTTGGCGCTCTCCCGATAGCCGCACGACAGTTAGTTGTTCTATAACAGATAGAACAATCGCCTGGAGCGGTCGGCGCGAGCACGTCTCGGCTCACCGCCTCAACTCCCAGGGGGAATCCATGCGTTCACGCACTCCTCGGCGCGGCAGGACGCTCGCCGCGCTCGCCGCGGCGGCCGCCGTCGTCGCCGGCCCGGCATTAAGCGCACCCGCCGCGTCCGCCGCCCCGCGGGCCGCCGCCCTGGTGCCCGCCGTGGACCGCGAGATCCAGTTCACCGCGGACGGCACCACCGCCTACGGCACGGTGCACATCCCCGCCCACCGATCCGGCCGCAAGCTGGCCGCGGCGCTGCTGATCCCCGGCAGCGGACCGAGCGACCGCAACGGCGACCAGCCGCCAGCCCTCACCCCGCACACCCTGTCCCTGCTCGCGGACGCGCTCGGCCAGGACGGCGTGATGAGCCTGCGGTTCGACAAGTACGGCACCGGGAAGACCGGCCTGGGCGGCCGGCACCGCGCCCCCGACATGGCCGCCTACACCCGCCAGGCGGTGGCCGCCTACCGCACCCTGCGCGCCCAACCGGAGGCCGATCCGCGCGCCCTGCTCGTCGTCGGGCACAGCGAGGGCGGGCTCCAGGCGCTGCTCGTCGACCGCGCGGTGCCGGCCAAGCCCGCCGGCCTCGCGCTCCTCGCCCCGCAGGACCTGCGCCTGCTGGACATGCTGGGCTTCCAACTGGCGGACGGCCTGGACCGGCAGGTCGCCGCCGGCCAACTCACGCCGGCGCAGGCGACGTTGAACAAGGCCGGCGTCGCCAGGGCCATCGCCGACTTCCGCGCCGGGCGCCCGGTCGACACCTCCGGGCTGCTGCCCGCCCTCGCCACCCTCCTGGGCGGCGTGTTCGGACCGGTCAACGCGGACTTCGTCCGCAGCGACGACGCCCTCTACCCGCCGTCCGTCGCCCGCGGCGTCGCGCCCGGCACCCGCACCCTGGTCACCTGCGGCACGGCGGACACCCAGGTGCCATGCTCCACCACGCCGCCGCTGCGCGCCGCCCTGGCCGCGGCCGGCACCACCGGACCCGGGCTGCGGGTCCTGCCCGGCATCGACCACGTCCTGCACCCCGCCGGGACCCCGACCAACGACCCGATGCTCGCCCCCGCCGCGCGACGGGCCCTGCACGACTTCGTCCGCCCCTGGCGACCGCGCCCGACGGGCAACACCGCCGGCCCGGCCGCGTAACGACGAAACCGCCCGCCCCCGGAAGACGGGGCGGGCGGTTTCGCAGGCAGGGAGGGCGTCAGCCCCGGCGGGTCTCAGGCGTGGTGATGCTGCCAGCCGGCCCACGCCGAGGTGATCATGGCGCGGACGTCGTGCCGGGCCTGCCAGCCCAGCTCCTTGGTGATCCGGTCGGCGGCCGCCACCACGCGGGCCGGGTCGCCGGCCCGCCGCGGGGTGACCTCGGGCACCACGCCCTGGTACCCGGTGACCTCGGCGATCAGGTCCACCATCTCGCGGACCGAAACGCCCTCGCCCCGGCCGATGTTGAGCGTCAGATCCCGCACCGGGCCCGGCTCGGCCAGCGCCCGGGCGGCCGCGACATGGGCGTCGGCGAGGTCCGCGACGTGGATGTAGTCGCGGATGCAGGTGCCGTCGGGGGTGTCGTAGTCGTCGCCGAAGATGCGCGGCGCGGCGCCCTGCGTGAGCCGCTCGAAGACCATCGGGACGATGTTGAAGACCCCGGTGTCGGCCAGCTCCGGGGCGGCCGCGCCGGCGACGTTGAAGTACCGCAGGCAGGCGGTGGAGATGCCGTGGGCCTTGCCGACCGCGCGCGCCATCCACTCGCCGACCAGCTTGGTCTCGCCGTACGGGTTGATCGGCACGCAGGGCGTGTCCTCGGTGACCAGGTCCACGTCCGGCATGCCGTAGACGGCGGCGGAGGAGGAGAACACCAGGCGCGGCACGCCACCGGCGGCCATCGCCTCCAGGAGCGTCTGCAGGCCGTGGACGTTCTCGCGGTAGTAGTGCAGCGGCAGCTCAACGGACTCGCCGACCTGCTTCTTCGCGGCCAGGTGGACGACGTCGGTGATGCCGTGCTCGGCGATCGTGGCGTCCAGCAGCGCGCGGTCGAGCGTCGAGCCGACGATCAGGGGCACGTCCTCGGGGACCCGGGCGCGGACGCCCGTCGTCAGATCGTCGAGGACGACAACCGACTCGCCGGCCTGCCGCAGGGCCCTTACGACATGGGAGCCGATGTAACCGGCACCACCCGTGATCAGGTAAGACATAGCGCCAATCCTAGGCTGGGAACAGAGGGACAGGGGTGCCCGGGTCAGCGGTGCAGCTTCCGGGCGGCGATCCGCCAGACGCTGCGCGGCCCGGACGCCACCCGCAACGACAGGGCACCGCCGGTCGTCACATACGGCTGGGCGAGCAGCACCACATGGCGCCGACTGGGCAGCACCCGACGCGTCAGACCACTGCCCACGGCCCGCAGGCCGACGCCGATCGTGGTGCCGTCCGTGCAGGTCAGCCGCGCCGACAGGTCCCACGGCTCGGGGTCGGCGGGCCGCGCCCCGGGCAGCTCGATCAGCGGGGCGAGGTCCAGCCCCACCGACGCCGTCCAGGCGGTGCCGTCGGCGGCGGGGGTGAGGGTGGCGGTGTAGACGGGGCCGGGCTGGCCGTCGCGCCGCCGGTGCAGCGCGACCTCGACGCTGACCGGGCCGGCCGCGGCCACCGTGCCGTACAGGTCGTGCACGCGCAGCCGCAGCAGACCGCCGCTGGCGCCCAGCACCGGATCGGCGTCCACCGTCACCGGCAGCCGCGGCGACGCCGCGAACCCCGGCACGTCCTCGTCCGCGGCATCCGCCCCGTCCTCGGCACCCAGGCCGTCCAGGGGCACCTCCGGCAGCTCCGCCGACCACACCGGGCCGCCGTCGGGACCCGTCGCATACGGCGGCAGCAGCCGGCCGGGACGCGCCGCGAGCTGGGTCAGCCGGTCCAGGTCGCGCGGGGCAGCGGAGGCCAGGATGACCCGAGCCAGCCAGCGGGCCGGGGCGTGCGCGGCGCGCAGCTCGGCCTCCTCGAACGACGCCAGGTGCTCGCGGGTCAGCCGCCACCACTCGCCCTGGTAGTCCGCGCCGCGGGTATGCAGCTCCCGGACGTACATCCGCAGGTCGTGGTCGAGGAACTTGGTGGCCGCGGCCCGCGCCAGACCGCCGCGCCCGGCATCGCGCAGGATCGTCAGGACCGTGCGGTGCGCCTCGATGCGCTGCCGCCAGTTCGCGACGTCCTTGCGGTCCAGGGAGATCGACTGCTTGGCCGCGGCCCGCCGGACATGCCAGACATAGACGGTGTCGGGGACGGTGGCGATCTTCGGGGCGGCGGCCAGCACCCGGGCGGTGAAGACGAAGTCCTCGTAGTGGTAGCGGCCCTCGGGGAAGGCGATGCCGTGGTCGACGAGGAAGGCACGGTCGTAGAGCTTGTTGACGCACAGGGTGTCGCGGACCAACTGCGGCGCCGCGTCCGGGCTGTCGTGCACGGTCGGCTCGCGGTACAGGCCGGGCTGCCAGGGAACGTCCCGGCGGGCCGGCAGCTCCCGGCGCACACAGGCGCCCGCGGTGACCGCCGCCTGGTGCTCCTGCGCCGCGGCCAGCAGGGCCGGCACCGCGCCCGACGGCAGCACGTCGTCGCTGTCCAGGAACATCACGAAGCGGCCGGCGGCGGCCCGCAGCCCGTCGTTGCGCGGGGACCCGCACCCCCCGCTGTTCTCGCCCCGGTGCAGCACCCGAAGCCGCGGCTCGGAGCGGGCCAGGGCGTCCAGGGTCGCGCCGGTGCCGTCGGTGGAGGCGTCGTCCACCGCGATCACCTCGGCGACGGCGTCCCCCTGCGCGAGCGCGGAGCGCACCGCGTCGGCCACGTGCCCGGCGTCGTTGAACGCGATGACGACGACGCTGACCTGTGCGGTGGGCGTGAGGATGGGCCCAGGCTGTGGCTCAAGGGCTTCATTCACAGTCACTAAATCTACATTTCGTGTCGACAGCAGCTCTTGGCGCGAGCGGGTTTCGGACCCTGTTCATCAGGGTCAGAGGACGAAAACCACCGAGCGGTTGCACCGGCCACCCTCTTTTTCCGCCTCATTGCCGTCTCTTAACCCGCCGAGCCCCGGGACAGAGCCGTACGTTAACCCGCGCGAACGCCCCGCAAGGACGCCGGTACATGCTGTAACGACGCCGCCGCCGGCGGATGCCGATCCGGCCACCGCCCACCGGCCCGATCCATCCGCCTACCCGGCGCCCGGCCGCTCACTCCATGACCAGATCCGCGACCCGACCCGCCGCCCCGCCGTCGTCCAGATGACAAAAAAGCCGCCGGAACTCCGCATACGCCCCCGCGCTCGCCCGCGCCACCGCCGGCAGATCCCCCAAAGCCTCGATCAACTCGCCCGTCGACGACAGCAACGGACCCGGCGCCCGCGCCTCGAAATCCAGGCTGAAACCGCGCAACGCGTCCCGGTAGTGCGCCAGATCCGGCGTCAGGAACAGCATCGGACGGCCCGTGCCCGCGAAGTCCGCCGCCAACGACGAGTAGTCGGTCACCAACACATCGGCCGCCAACAGCAGCTCGGTGGCGTCCGGATACGACGACACGTCCACCGCGAACGGCGCGTGGTGACCCGGCAACCGGTCCGGCACCTGCGGATGGCTGCGCACCAGCAACACATGGTCGTCGCCCAGCGCCGCCCGCGCCGCGTCCAGGTCCAGCGGCAGGTGCAGCCGATGGTGCGAGGCGTCGTAGGCCACATCGTCCCGCGGCGTCGGCGCGTACAGCACCGCCCGCTGACCCGGCCTGACCCCCAGCCGCGCCCGGACCGCGGCCGCCACCTCGTCCCGGTCCGCGGCGTGCAGCGCATCGGTCCGCGGCAACCCGGTCTCCACCACCTTCCCGCCAAAGCCCAACCCCGACCGCAGCACCGGAGTGCTCGCCGCGTTCGGCGACAGCAGCACGCTCCACTGCCGGCCCAGCCGCGGCCGCGGCGCCAGATGCGCCCACCCCTCGCACAGCGTCCCCAACAGATCCGCCCCGAGCCGCTTCAGCGGCGTCCCATGCCAGGTCTGGATCACCCGCTGCCCGGCCCGCCGCACAAACCACCGCGGCAGATGCGTGTTGGTGACGATCCAATGGCTGTGCGCCAATGCCCCATGCCACGCCGCGCTGCCCACCACCACCGGCCGGGCCGTCGACGGCACCGCGCTCTGCCCGTCCCGCACCGCCCACAGATGCGTCACATCCATCCCCCGCCGCACCAACTCCTCGTGCACCGCCCGCGGCGAATCCCCA
Source organism: Streptomyces sp. NPDC057743 (assembly GCF_042798755.1). Classification (NCBI taxonomy): domain Bacteria; kingdom Bacillati; phylum Actinomycetota; class Actinomycetes; order Kitasatosporales; family Streptomycetaceae; genus Streptomyces; species Streptomyces sp. NPDC057743. Next base: position 19,193 of record NZ_JBHVJX010000039.1, on the reverse strand, counting down.
TACGCCCGGCCCCCGAAGCTGCTGTAGAGCACCGTCTCGCGCAGCGGACGGGACCGGTGCAGCGGATAGTGCTGCTCGCGCAACACCCGCCGCCGGTACGGGCCCCGATCGACCGGCGGCACCGCGGGACCGGCCGCCACGAACAGCTCGTCGTACCGCACCCGGTCCAGCACGAACGGCTTGCCGCGCACCGTCCGCGACACCGGCAGCCCGTCGAAGACCGCCGGCACACACCGCACCGGCGGATCCAACGGCGAGCCCACCGCCCCCCGTTCGCGCAGATGCACCGTCCACCGGCCCTCCCGCAACGGCACCTCCCCCGCCCACGACGGCAGCGCCGCGAGCGGCAACGCGCAGTGGAACCGCCCGTCGTCGTGCACCGCCTCGAAGACCACCTCGGCGGCGTGCGCGGAGTGCTTGAGCACCACCTCCGGCGCCGCCGGCGCGGCATCCGGCAGCGCCCCCGCCAGCAACAGCGTCCCGTCCGTCCGCCACACCACCCGGTCCACCGACGCCTGCGGCACCCGCTCCTGGAGCACCAACTCCCCGCCCGCCGCGGCCGCCGCCACCACCTCCCGGCCATGCGGCAGCGGATGCGCCACCGGCGCCGTCCCCGACGGACAGGCCACCACATCCGTCGCGCCGTCGGCCAACACCAGCTCCGGCAGCCACGTTTCGGTGTGCGCCGGCGGCACCGCGGCCGGCTCGCCCTCCCGCACCGGCCGGGCCGCGTCCCACGCGTCCAACCGCACCCGGACAAGACACCGCCCGCCCCCGTCCGCCGTCCCCTCCACCGGGAACGACACCACCGTCCCCGTCCCCTGGTGCGTCAACCGCAGCGCCACCGGCGCCGGCCCGGGCGCTTCCACCGTCAACTCCAGCGCCCCACCCGCCACCACCGGCGGCCCCGCCAACCGACGCACCCGACGGGTCACCGCGATCCGCAGCCGCCCGTCCACGTACCGCGGCACCACCCACACCCCGTCCGCGCCCTCGTACCCGGACGGCTCCGCCCCCGACCCGCTCTCCGCCGCCGCCAGTTCGCCGCTCGCCACCACCCCGGCCGACGCCAACAGCAGCTCCACCCGCCACTCGGCCCGCCCGTCGCCCGACCGTCCCCAAGCTCTCAACTCCGTTCGAGCAGGGGAGGCCCCAATCCCCTCAACGTCGCCGCTGCGCGGCGCCACCTTCCGCAACAGCCGCGCCGGATCCACCCGCAGCTCGAACCCCGACCAGTCGTAGCAGTGCAACTCCTGCCCGGACGCCGCGGTCGCCTCCGGCATCGCCACCGTCCGCACCGGCAGCACGATCCGCCGCCGCCCGCACGACAGCACCGCCGTCCGCAGCCCGCCGTGCCGGGTCGCCGCCGGCAGGTTCCGTACGTACGCCCAGCCCCGCAGCAGCAACACCCCGCCCCGCCACACCGCCTCCCGGACCTGAGCCCGCACCGGGAAGTCCGCCCGCGACAGCCGCACCACCCCCGCCGGCAGCGCGATCGGCGCCTCCGGCGGCAACACCGCCCGCCGCCGCAGCGGCGACCCCGCCACCACGAACCCGCCCGGATTGCGCGCCTCGTGCCCCAACAAGGTCGCCACGTCCGCCAGTCGACCCGACCGGACCAGATACCAGCGCATCCGCAACTCCACCGGCAGCGCCCGCAACAGCCGCGGATCCGTCCGCGCCAGGAAGTCCCGCGCACAGTCCAAGAACGCCGTCCGCACCTCCGGCGCCGCCCCCGGCACCGCCGCCACCAACTCCGCCAACCCCCCGGTCAACTGCACCCGGTCGTACTCCGCCCGCAACCCGCCGCCCGCCGGCCGCGCCGGATCGGCCAACAGCGCCCGCATCCGCGCCACCGCCGCGAACCGGTCCCGCACCTCCTGCGCCGTCGGCCGCGGCTGCCGCTCGGGCCCCTCCGGCAACCGCCGGTAACAGACGTGCTCGTGCAGCACGTCCACCGCCTCCGCCAGCACATGCGCCGGCAGCGCCACCGCCGCCTCCACATCCAATTCGCCCTCGGGAAAGGCGAATTGCCGCCGGTCCCAAAACGCCCGCCGGAACACCTTGTTCGCCACCAGCCCGTCCCGCAGCAGCGTCGGGTCCCCGGTGACATGAGTGCGCAGCGCCGTCTGCCGGCCCGCCGGATGATCCGCCGACTGGCTACGGCCCGCCGACCCCAGCCGGTAGACGTTGCCGGTCGCCAACTCCGCCCCCGACTCCTCCAACAGCCCCACCAGATCCGCGTACGCCCGCGGCAACAGCACGTCGTCCGGCGCCAGGAACGCCAGGTACCCGGTGTCCGGAAACGCGTGCCGGGCACCGAAGTTCCACGCCCCGCCCAGGCCCCCGCCCTCGTGGTGCACCACCCGGAACCGCGGATCGCGCTCCACCACCCGCCGCACCGCCACCGGCGGCCCCTCCGGCCCGTTGGCCGGCCCGTCGTCCACCACCACCACGTCCAACTCCGCCAGCGTCTGCGCCGCCACCGACGCCAGACACTCCTGGACATGGCGCGCGGCCCCCACACCGCGCGGGACCGGGACGACGACGGTGAGCCGAGGCTTCATGGGCGTAACGAGCCTTTCCGGACGGGCGGACCACGGGAGCAAACCCGAGGCGCACACGGGACGATGCGGCCGACTCGTCCCTCAACTCGTCCATCGCCGACCCGGTCACCGACGCTGCGCTGAAAGGGTGAGGCGAAGGTGCGGCGGTCCGGTCCGGACGGTGCGATGGCGTAACACCGAGGACAGCAGGACCAACGCGACCAGCAACGCTCCACGCGACCCGCACGACCGGTGCCCGCGCCCGGACACCGGCGACCGCCCGCCGCCGACCAGGAAGGTGACCGCCCCGCGATGCCCGGCCGAACCGACAGCTCCGCCGCAACCGACCGCCCCGACACCGCGGCCCCGGCCCCCGGCACCCCCACCACCCGCACCCGCCCCACCGGCACCGCCCCCACCGCCTCCACCGTCCGGCTCCCCACCCACAGCGAACCCGGCGCACTGGCCCGACTGCGGCCCGCCCGGCCCCCGTTCGCCCGACAACTGCGCCGGATCAGCCCCGGCCGCGTCCTGGAGATCGGCTGCGGCGACGGCGACACCCTCGCCGGCTGCGCCCCCGGCAGCGTCGGCATCGACCACGACCCGCGCTCCGTCGCCCGCTGCCGCGCCCGCGGCCTGACCGCCTACACCGCCGACGCCTTCCTGGCCAGCCCGCACGCCCGCCTGGGCGCCTACGACGCGCTGCTCACCGCCCACGTCCTGGAACACCTCGACGACGAACAGGTCGAGGAGCTGCTGCGGGCCTACGTCCCCTACGTCCGGCCCGGCGGCGGCGTGCTGCTGATCACCGCCCAGGAAGCCGGCCACCGCGCCGGCCCGGAACCCGTCCGCTTCACCGACTTCACCCTGCTGCGGGCCTTCGCCGAGGCCGCCGGGCTGGCCGTGCGGCGCACCTACTCCCACCCCCTGCCCCGGACCGCCGGGCGGGTCCTCGCGGCCAACTGCTTCGTCCTGGTCGCCCAGGTGCCCCGGGGATGACGCGGGCCACCGGGGCGGACCACCGGCGGGGCGGCGCGCCCCGACGGCCCGCCGCCCCGCGCGCGCCCTACCCGCGCGCCGCCCGCGACCGCTGACGGGCCCGCACCAGTGCCCGGGTCACGATCGGCGGCAGCACGTCCGCCGCGACCCGGCGCAGCACCCCGCCCGGCGCGCCGGCAACCACCGCCCCCGCCGCGGCCGGCCGGGCCGCCCCCGCCGGCTGCTGATCCACCGGCGCCGCAGCCGGCTTCTGCTCCGCCGCGGCCTCCCGGTACCGCGACACCGGATGCGCCGGCTCCTTCGCCCCCTTGGCGCTCAACCGCACCAGCGGCGCACCGTTGACCTGCTGCACCTCGTGCCAGATGTCGCCGCGGCCCGCCAACCACCCCAGCAGCGCGCTGCGGTACGGCTCCGGATCGCCCCACGTGCCGTAGAACTTGGTGCCGGTGAGGCAGATCGGCCGCAGCCCGTGCCCGGTCACCGCCTGCCAGGTCGCCGCGGCCACCCCCGGGCAGTGCTCGGCCCGGTAGTCGTCCATCACCACCACGCCCCGGTCGTGCAGCAACTCCCGCACCGCCAGGATGTCGCCGTGCACATGCTCGTACAGATGCGAGGCGTCGATGTGCGCGAACCGCACGCTGTCCGCCTCGACATGCTCGCTCACCAGCGAGCTCAACCCCTGCACGATGACCGGCAACTCCTCATGGAACGCCAGGTAGTTGGCCTCGAACGCCCGCCGGGTCAGCGTCGCGTACGACTTCGCCATCTCCTTGGAGTTGGAGGCGTCCTCGGCCGGCGAGTCGAACAGGTCGCAGACCGTGAACCGCTCGTCCGGACGCAGCCGCGCCCCCAGGAAGATCGCGCTCTTGCCCATGTACGCGCCCAGTTCGAGCAGGTCACCGGGCACCTCCCGGTCCTGCTGCTGGCGCAGGAACCAGTCGAACAGCAGCTGGTCGGCGGTGAAGAACCACCCCTTGACCTCGGACAGCCGGGTGGGACGCGGCAGTTGGGCAACACTCTGGTCACTCTGGTCGCTCTGGTCAGCGGTAACGGCAGTCATCTGCGGTCCGTCTCCAGACGGTCGGGAATCGATGGTGGGCACGCGGGCGCGGCGCGGTCCCGCGGCGCGGACCGTCCCCCGGCGCCGCCGCGCCGTGGTGCGGCGGTCTCCACGAGGAACCCCCGCCGCACCCTGCGTTTCACGAAGCGGCCGCCATCGTCCGCCAGGAACGTGAACGGAAGGTGAGCGGCGCCTCCCACAACGGTCATGGCTCAACCCAGGAACCCGCACCCCGCCCCCGCCCCCGTACGGCGCCGGTCACTTCACCGCCCCCGCCATCACCCCCGACACAAACTGCCACTGGAAGGCAAAGAAGACGATCAGTGGCCAAAGAAGACGATCAGCGGCACCCCCATCGACAGGAACGCCTCCGCCTGGCCCGGCCTCCGGCCGGTTGCCCGTCCGCCCCCGCCCGGCCCGGTCGGTTACATCAACGACGGCCCCGGCGTCGCCCCGGAGGACTGCGCCGCCCGCTGGAGCGCGCTGGCCAGCAGGGCGAGGTCCGTCGGGCCGTTGCCCAACTCCCGGAGCGGGCGCCGGGCCGGCGGGTCGCCCATCCGGGCCCACTCCAGGGGCACGACGGTAGGCCGCAGCGTCGACGTGCGCGGTATCCGGCCGGTGACCCGACCGGCCTGGAACGGGACGGACATGCCGTCCGCCGCACGGTGCAGCCGCCCGCGGCCCGGCGGCGCCGGCTCGGAACCGGCGTCGGGCGCGTCCTCGGCCGGGTCGGCGACGGCGCCCAACTGGACGTGCAGGGTGGCTCGTTCGGCGGTCGCGGTGCCTTCCGTGCGGCCCGGGTGCCCCGTCGCGGCTATCAGGTGCACGCCCAGGGCCGCGCCGTCCCGGGCCACCGCCTCCAGGGCGCGCACCACGGAGCCGGCGGCCGGGCGGCCCGTGCTGCCCAGCGCCGGCGAGACCAGCGCGTCGAAGTCGTCGACCAGGACGAAGAGTCGGGGCATCGGTGTCGCGGCCCGGGCCGCCGCCTCGGCCGTCGAGGGTCCGTCCGGCGCGGCCGCGGGTGCGGGCACGGGCGCGGAGGCAGGCGCGGCCGCGCCGGGGCCGGCGGAGGGGGTCGGGTGGGCCTGTGGCGCCTGGTGCTGCTGTGGGGCGGCCTGGTGGTCGTGTCGGTGGTCGGGGTGGTCGGGCTGGTGGTCGCGGGAGCGGTCGGGGGTCTGTGCGGGGGCGTCCGGGCGGGTGCGGAGGCGGAGGGTGCCCGTGCGGGTGGGGTCCGCCGCGGGGTCTGCCTGGGCGCCGCTGCCTCCTTCCTTGTTCCGGCAACGATTACGGAGAGTGATTTGTTCCTGGGATTCGTTACTCGTTGTGAAAGGGGTGGGTGGGGTTGAAGTGACGGAGGGGGACGCGGGCGGGGGCGGTGAGGCGCTCGCCGCGGCGGTGGGGGAGGGCGAGGGGGTGGAGGCGGAACTGCCCTCGGTGGAGCGGCGGGGGGCGATGATGCGCGGGGCCGGGAGGTGTTTGGTGCGCCACTCGGTGAAGGGGGTGCCGGCCAGTATTTCGGCGCGCCGCTTCAGTTCGGAGGAGAGCGCCTGGGCGAACTCCCGCATCCGTACTGGGTCCGAGGCGGCCAAGTGCGTGGTGACGTGCGGCAGTTCGGTACAGGCGCGCAGGCCCTCGCCGCGCTCGGAGCCGGCGCCGTCCACCAGCACCACCGACAGCCGGTCCGGGCGGTCCGCGGCGGCCAGCGACGCGGCGAGCGAGCGCAGCAGCTCCGTCTTGCCGGTGGCCGGCGCGCCCTCGACGAGCAGATGGGCGCCGTCGGCGGCGAGGTCGGCGACCACGGGGCCGTGCGGCCCGGCGCCGAGCACCGCGGCGGCGCCGGGCCGGTCGGTGTCCTGCGCGGCCGCCCAACGGGCCATCAGGGACGCGGGGGTGGCCCGCGCCAGCCCCAACTCGTCCAGCAGCCGCGCCGATTCCGGCAGCGGTATGGCGGCGCGGGGCGCCGCCGGCCCGCCCGGTCGGCCGCTCGCCTCGGCCTCCCGTAGGGGCGCCAGCGCCCGGGCGAAACGCTCGGCCCAGGCGGCGGAGACCGCGTCCACGGTCGCGACCGTGCCGTTCGGCCCGGAGCCCGGCTGGACCACCCGTAGGGCGGTGGCCACGTCGCCGCTGAGCACCGCCACCGCGCCGCACTCGCCGAACGCCGGCGACGCGGCCCGCGCCGCCTCGTACGTCGCGGCCAACGGGAAGGCGGGGGAGGCGGCCGGGGTCTCGGCCAGGCAGAGCACGTGGATGCCGGCCGCCGGGCCGCCCGCCGCCAGCCGCGCGGTGGTCTCGCGCAGCGCCGAGGAACCGGGGTCGCCGTCCACGATCAGCAGGGTGTGCGGTCCCTGGTGGCGGGCGGCGACCGCGGCCACCTCGGCGCGCTCGGCGCTGGGCCAGCCGGGGCCCAACGGGCCGTCGTCCAGCCGCCGCACCAGTTCGGCCGTGCGGGCCGCGGCCTGCTCCTTGTCATAGGCGAGCAGCAGTCGGCAGTCCTGGCCGCGGGCCGGGCGGACGTGTGGCAGCCAGCCCAGCCAGGACCAGTCGGCCACCCGCTCCTCGACGGGGCGCGCCCGGTCGGTGCTGACCAGCACGATCTCCAGCGCCCCGGGGGAGTGCAGCGCGGCCAACTGGGCGGCAGAGGACCGGGCCAGCCCGACCAGCCGCCCGCGCGGCCCCGCCAGCCCGAGGGCGCCGGCCCGGCGCAGCTCGACGACGACCGGCGCGGCGGTGCGGCCGCCGTCCCGCTCGGCCGTCCCCAGGCGGACGGTGAGCGCGTCCGGGTGGTCCGGGCCGCGCTCCCAGAGCCGGGGGCCCGGGCCGAGCGCGGTGAGCAGGATTCCGGCGGCGTCCGGCCAGCGATCGGGGGTGGCGGGGTCACAGAACGTGGTGGGGCCGGAGGGCGCGCCGGGGCGCTCGGCGGCCGGGCGGCCCTGGTCGTCCGCGGGGGGCGTCCCGGTGCCGGCGCGGTAGGCGGTCTGCGGCGCCGGCTCCTGCTGCTCCTCCGGCGCGGGGCGACCGCCGGCCAGGCGGCGCGCCCAGGCGCCGAGGCCGCCGCGCCGGCCGGACTTGCGGGGGCCCGCCGGGTCGGGCGGGACCAGGGACTGCTGTCCGCCGTGGGTCTGCCCGTCGAGGGGCGCGGTCCCGAAGCCCGCTCCGGAGCCGGTGCGGTAACTGGGCGCGGCCTCCGGCCCGGTGGCCGTCCCGGGGGCCGCGGTCGGACGTCCGGTCCCGTAGGTCGCGCCGGCAGCGTCGGCATCGCCCGGCCCGTAGGCGGTGGGGGTGGGCCCCTGGAGGGGCGTGGCCGGGGCGGCGGGTGGGAACAGGCCGTCCGCGGCCGGGGCGTGGGGGGCGATCCCCTCCGGGGCGTGAGTCGTGGCGTGGTGGTCACCGGGCGCCGGGGTCGGAATGCCGCGCAGCGGGGTCTCTTGACGGCGGGAGCCGACGGCGAAGCGGCCGTCCGGGGTGGTCGGTTGGGGCGCGGCGGTGGTCGGTCCGCTGCCGTCGCCGGGGGCCCGGCCGGCGTCGGCGTACAGCACGCCCGCCGCGGTCTCCCCGGTGGCCGCCGCCTCGGGGGCGATGCCTCCGGGGACGACCCTCAGGTGGCCCTCGCCGTCGGGGGTGGTGGTCAGGGCCGGGTCCGGGGTGCGCGGCGGGGCCTGGAGGCGCAGCGCGGACTCGCCGACGCGCAGCAGGGCGCCGGGCGGCAACGGGACGGCCAGGTCGCCGAGTTCGGTGCCGTCGACGGCGGTGCCGTTGGTGGAGCGCAGGTCGGCGACGTACACCGCGCCGTCGGGCTCGACCGTCACGGCGCAGTGCAGACGGGAGACGTCCGGGTCGTCCAGGGGGACGTCGGCGTCGGCGGAGCGGCCGACGCGGACCTGGCCGCCGTGCAGCAGGTGCACCCCGCCGGCGTCGGGGCCGGAGACCACGCGCAGTCGGGCGGAGCCGTGCGGTAGGCCGTGGGCCGGGGCGGGGCCGGGGCCCTGGAGGGAGAGCACCGCGCCGTCGATCAGGGGTGGCTCGCCGAGCGCCGCGCGCTGTGGGTCGAGCCGCTCGGTGCCGGCGTAGAGCACGACGGGGGCGCTGCCGCCGGTGGTGCCGACGTCCGCGCCGGAGCCCGCCACGGCCGCCGCGAGCGAGCCGGCGACCGTCGCCAGGGCGGTGCCGGCGGGGGCCGTCACGAGGACGTCGCAGGCCCGCGTGGTGTGGCCGCTGCGCGGCCCGAGGACGGTCAGCCGGATCTGCATCGCCGTCAACGGTCCCTTCTGCCGGGAATGATCGGCAGGGGCTCCGCTCGTCCCCCACCGCACCCCGGGCACGTCGGCACGGACATGTCCCATGCACGTCGCGACAGGGACCGCGCGCCCCTACCGCGTGCGTGCTGGGATGCATCCTCGCACCTGCCACTGACAACACGCCCGCCGACCGCCCTTTAATGATCTTGATTGGTCGGCGCCCGGCGGAAAACCGCCTGGTTACGGGCAGTGAACCGGCCGAATTCGATCACCAAGCGTCGTCGAAGCGATCAGCGACGGACGGCACCCGGACCGCTGACGCGGGTCGCCGGCGCCTTGACGCGGCCACGGGACGCCCCGCAACGACCGGTCCGGAGGCGTCCGGAATGCGGGCAACCAATGGCCCGTAACCGGCGTCTTTCCGAAGAGCCCCGGCCCGTCTGCCGAACCGAAATGTTTGTGCGACGGCACTACAGTGGGGCGGACGGGCCGCGAGCTGACCCAGCGGGCCAGAGCCAAGCATCCACCACGACCAGGGAGCGCATGACGTGCGGCCGGTAGGCAGCAAGTACCTGCTTGAGGAGCCGCTGGGACGCGGCGCCACGGGCACCGTCTGGCGTGCCCGCCAGAGGGAGACGGCCGGCGCCGAGGCCGCCGTCCCGGGGGAGCCCGGCGAAACGGTCGCGATCAAGGTCCTCAAGGAGGAGCTGGCGTCCGACGCGGACGTGGTGATGCGCTTCCTGCGGGAGCGCTCGGTCCTGCTGCGGCTCACCCACCCCAACATCGTCCGGACCCGCGACCTGGTCGTCGAGGGCGACCTGCTGGCGCTCGTCATGGACCTGGTCGACGGCCCCGACCTGCACCGCTACCTCCGCGACAACGGCCCGTTCAGCCCGGTGGCGGCTGCCCTGCTCACCGCGCAGATCGCCGACGCGCTGGCCGCCAGCCACGCCGACGGCGTCGTCCACCGCGACCTCAAGCCGGCCAACGTCCTGCTCGCCGGCTCGGACGGCAGCGGCGAGATGCACCCGATGTTGACCGACTTCGGCATTGCCCGGTTGGCCGACTCCCCGGGGCTGACCCGTACGCACGAGTTCGTCGGCACCCCCGCCTACGTGGCGCCGGAGTCCGCCGAGGGCCGCCCGCAGACCTCCGCGGTGGACATCTACGGCGCCGGCATCCTGCTCTACGAGCTGCTGACCGGCCGCCCGCCGTTCGCCGGCGCGACCGCCCTGGAGGTGCTGCACAAGCACCTGGGCGAGGAGCCGCAGCGCCCCGCCTCGATCCCCGAGCCGATGTGGACGGTGGTCGAGCGCTGCCTGCGCAAGCGCCCCGAGGAGCGGCCCAGCGCCGAGAACCTCGCGCGCGGGCTGCGCACCGTCGCGGCCGGCGTCGGCGCCAACGCCACCCCCGAGCAGGCCCAGGCGGCGCTGGGCGTCGCCGCGCTGCTCGTCCCGGACCCGGACCCGGCCACCGTGCCCGGCACCGGCGAGGGCCAGGGGACGGGCGACGCGGCGCCCACCCAGGTGCTGCCGACCAACGCGTCCTCCTATGACCCCGGTGCGGCGACCAGCGTGCTGCCGTCCACCGGGGGCCCCGCGCCCACCCGTGCCATGCCCCCGGTGCCCCCGATGCCGGTGGGCATGCCCATGGCCGGCCCCCAGGAGCCTCAGGAGCCCCAGGGCCCGCACCCCTGGGAGTCCCAACTGCGCGCCGCCCGGGACCGCAACGACCAGACCCAGGTGCAGTACCTGGACCCGCAGGACGACCCGCTGCGCCGTCGCCCGCAGCGCCGCCCGGCGCCCGCCCCGGCCCCGTACGCCGGCCAGCAGGGCGGCTACCCGCCGCAGCGGCCGCCGGCCCCGCAGCGCCGCCAGGAGCCGCCGCCGCAGCGCTACGAGCCGGCCCCGCCGCCCGCCCGGGAGCCCCGGCCCCCGCGCGAGCCGCGCCGGCGCAGCGCCAACCCGATGCGGATCCCGGGTCTGGGCTGCCTGAAGGGCTGTCTGTTCACGGTGCTGCTGTTGTTCGTGGCGGGCTGGCTGGTCTGGGAGTTCACTCCGCTCCAGCAGTGGATCGGCACCGGCCGGAGCTTCTTCGCGCAGGTCGGGCACGTCTTCGGCCAGATCCAGCACTTCGTACAGCAGCTCGGCGGCTGACGGTCCGTACGGACGAGCGTCGACGGCTTGATGGATTTGTCGACATCCGGCCGGTGAATTCCCGTACAGAAGTGACGGTTGCCGCCATTGGGGGCACTGAACCCTCTGGCGCCCGCGTAGCTTTGACGCCAACCTCAGCCCCCGCAGGACGCTCGGGGGCCCGACACGTCGGAGCAGTCTTGGCACGGAAGATCGGCAGCCGGTACACCGCTCACCAGATCCTGGGGCGCGGCAGTGCCGGCACGGTATGGCTGGGCGAGGGGCCCGAAGGGGCCGTGGCCATCAAGCTGTTGCGCGAGGACCTCGCCTCCGACCAGGAGCTCGTCGGCCGCTTCGTGCAGGAGCGGGCGGCGCTGCTCAGCCTCGCGCACCCGCGCGTCGTCGGGGTCCGCGACCTCGTCGTCGACGGCGCCGACCTCGCGCTCGTCATGGACCTGATCCGCGGCACCGACCTGCGCACCCGTCTGGAGCGCGAGCGCCGGCTGGCCCCGGAGGCCGCCGTCGCCATCGCCGCCGACGTCGCCGACGGCCTGGTCGCCGCGCACGCCGCCCGGATCGTGCACCGCGACGTCAAGCCGGAGAACGTCCTGTTGGACATGGAGGGGCCGCTCGGTCCCGGTGGCGCGCACCCCGCGCTGCTCACCGACTTCGGCATCGCGCGCCTGGTCGACTCGCCCCGCCGCACCCTCTCCCAGACCCAGAGCGGGGGGACGTCCGGCGCGCTGCGCTCGACCAAGGTGATCGGCACCCCCGACTACCTCGCCCCGGAGATCATCGAGGGGCTGCCGCCGCGCGCCTCGGTGGACGTCTACGCGCTGGCGACCGTCCTGTACGAGATGCTCGCCGGCTTCACGCCCTTCGGGGGCGGCCACCCGGGCGCGGTGCTGCGCCGGCACGTCACCGAGAGCGTCGCCCCGCTGCCCGGCATCCCGGACGAGCTGTGGCAGTTGCTCATCCAGTGCCTGGCCAAGGCGCCCGCCTCCCGGTTGCGCGCCCCGGAACTGGCCGCCCGGTTGCGGGAGATCCTGCCGGGCCTGGCCGGCATCCCGCCGTTGGACATCGATGAGCCCGGTGACGAGCAGTCGGCGGACGACCCGGAGGGCGCGCCCGCCGGAGCCCACCAGGAGGTGCGCTATCCGGCGGCGGCCCCCGAGGGCCCGCCGCGCGGCGCGGTCCCCCTCGTCCAGGGCGCCACACCGGACTCCAACCGGGAGACGCACACCAGCATGCGGGTCCCGGAGCCGGACGAGCTGGCCGGCGGCGCGCACGGCACCGCCCGTACGCCGCGGGCCGCGGGGGAGCGCCGGGCGGGTTCGGCCCGGCACCGCTCCACCCCGGAGGCGGTGCGCCTGCGCCGGATCAAGCTGGGCGTGGTGGCCGCCCTGGTCCTGGTGGCGGCCGCGGTCGCCGGCCTGCTGGCCTCGGAGGGCGACGACGCATCGCGCGAGGTCACCCCGGGCGTGCACCTGCCGCACCAGGCCCCGCCGCAGCAGCTCCCGCAGGACCCGCGGCAGGCCCCGTGACCTGCGGTGGACGCCGTGACGGGGCTTCGGCCGGGCCGTGCGGGACGGCGACCCGGCCCGCCCCCGGCCGGCCCGGGCCCCCGGGGTCGACAACGCTCCGGGACAGATTGTCGGTGGCAGCCGTTAGGCTGGGTGCGTGGCAGTCGTCGATGTATCCGAAGAGCTGAAGTCCCTCTCCTCGACCATGGAGTCGATCGAGGCCGTCCTGGACCTCGACAAGATGAGGGCCGATGTCGCCGTGCTTGAGGAGCAGGCCGCGGCGCCGTCCCTGTGGGACGACCCGGCGAGCGCGCAGAAGATCACCAGCCAGCTGTCCTTCCTCCAGGGCCAGCTGCGCCGTGCCGAGGAGCTGCGCGGCCGCGTCGACGACCTTGAGGTGCTCTTCGAGCTCGCCGAGGCCGAGGGCGACGAGGAGACCCGCGCCGAGGCCGAGCGCGAGCTCGTCGACGTCCGCAAGGCGGTGGACGAGCTGGAGGTCCGCACCCTGCTGTCCGGCGAGTACGACGCCCGCGAGGCCGTGGTGAGCATCCGCGCCGAGGCCGGCGGGGTGGACGCCGCCGACTTCGCCGAGAAGCTCCAGCGGATGTACCTGCGCTGGGCCGAGCGCCACGGCTACAAGACCGAGCTGTACGAGACCTCCTACGCGGAAGAGGCCGGCATCAAGTCGACCACCTTCGCCGTCCAGGTGCCGTACGCCTACGGCACGCTCTCCGTGGAGCAGGGCACCCACCGCCTGGTGCGCATCTCGCCGTTCGACAACCAGGGCCGCCGCCAGACGTCGTTCGCGGGCGTCGAGGTGCTGCCGGTCGTCGAGCAGACCGACCACATCGAGATCGACGAGAGCGATCTGCGGGTGGACGTCTACCGCTCCTCCGGCCCCGGCGGACAGGGCGTCAACACCACCGACTCCGCGGTCCGGTTGACCCACCTCCCCACCGGCATCGTGGTCTCCTGCCAGAACGAGCGCTCGCAGATCCAGAACAAGGCCACCGCCATGAACGTCCTTCAGGCGAAGCTGCTGGAGCGGCGCCGCCAGGAGGAGCAGGCCAAGATGAACGCCCTCAAGGGCGACGGCGGCAACTCCTGGGGCAACCAGATGCGTTCGTACGTCCTGCACCCGTACCAGATGGTCAAGGACCTGCGCACCGAGTTCGAGGTCGGCAACCCGCAGTCCGTGCTGGACGGCGACATCGACGGCTTCCTGGAGGCCGGCATCCGCTGGCGCAAGCAGAGCGAGCAGCAGGCCAAGTAAGCCGAAAGCGGACAAAGTTCCGCGTGCCGCGCGAGACAACTGCCTCCCTTGGGGAGGCAGTTGTCGTTTGTGGTGGCGGTTAGGTCACAGTCGTACGTCCATGTATCGCCCAACTCATGGCAATTCAGGCATCAAGCCTTTATTCGACCTTGACGATGTTCCGAGAACTGGGAAGGCTGAGCGCGGCATGCGTGTGTCATGGGGCGCGTGTAGGAACGGGGAGACGAGGGCCGGCCCGCGATCGCGGGGCGTCGGTCCGCACACCCCCATCGGTCGTAGCCCCGTGCGGCGGTGCTCCAATGACGAGTTCGGCTACTGGGGGTAGCACTACATGACGAAGAAGACGCGGCTGCGCGTGGCGCGCATTGCGGCCGGTGCGGTGATCGCGGCCGGTGCGTCGCTGACCGCGGCCGGTGCGGCATCCGCCGCCGAGACCGGACAGGGCCAGGCTGCGGGCGGCACCGTCTGCAAGCCGTGGGACGTGCTCAAGCTGTTCTGCGACGACACCAGCGGCGGCACCTCCACCGGCGGCGACTCGTCGTCCGGTGGCCAGTCCACCGGCGGTGAGATCGGTAGCCAGACCGGCGGCGAGTCCACCGGTGGCCACACCTCCGGCGGTGACACGACCGGTGGTCACACCTCCGGTGGCGACACCACCGGTGGCCACACCTCCGGTGGCGACACCACGGGTGGTCACACCTCCGGTGGTGACACCACAGGCGGCGACACCTCCGGCGGTCAGACGACCGGTGGCGACACCACGGGTGGTGACACGACGGGCGGCGACACCACCGGCGGCGACACCTCCGGTGGCCAGACGACCGGCGGTCAGACCACGGGCGGCGACACCACCGGTGGCCACACCTCCGGCGGTCAGACCTCGGGCGGCCAGACCTCCGGCGGTCAGACCTCCGGTGGTCAGACCGGCGGCAGCACCTCCGGTGGTCACTCCGGCGGCAGCAGCACCGGTGGCCACTCCGGCGGCAGCACCACCGGCGGTGACAGCACCGGTACCGGCACCGACAACGAGGGCTCCAAGCCGATCGACCAGCCCGGTCAGGGCAAGGAGCAGGTCGTCGACACCCCGGGCCAGGCCAAGCAGCAGGCCAAGGGCGGTCAGCTGGCCGAGACCGGTTCGTCCGGCACGACCTTCCTGCTGATCGGCGCGGCGACGATGATCGCCGGCGGCGTGGGCTTCCGGGTCCTGCCGCGCCTGGTGAACAAGGGCAACGGCGGAGCGGCGGCCTGACGCCGACGCATTGCACGACGAGGGGCCCGGGACGCACGCCGTCCCGGGCCCCTCGGGCGTCAAGATGGTGAGGAGGGGCGAAGCCCGCGCACCCTGTGTGGCGACGCCGTGCCAAAGCGGGCGCCGCGGCCGGTCTCAGACGGCCTGGCGCAGCAGCACCGCGAGCGCGATCAACGCGACCAGCAAGGCCGCCAGCACCACGGGGTTGAGTTGGCCGAAAAGGCCCGCCTGTTGCTGGAGTCGTTCCCTGCTGGCCCGGCATACGGGGCAGCGGCCCTCGCTCACAGGGGCCGCGCAGTTGGCGCACACCAATCGGTCGTACGTCATGCGACCTCCTTACTTCACCGGACCAACGCACCAGGAGGCGCGTTGGTTCCCTCTACCACTGTGCCAGGTCCGCCACCGTCCGGCGCGCGCCCATGGAACGTTCCGGCCTCGCCCCGCGCACCATGCGCCCGCCCGTCGCCCGGATTGTGCGTCTTTTGTCCCGTAGGCACCGTGAAGAAACGCACCAACCCCCGTCGGCGGCTTCGCGGCCACGTGAGGTTCGCGTAGGGTCACGCTCACCGACGGGAGCCACGACCGGCAACCCGTTCCCCTATCCAGGTCGACCGTGGTGCATCTGTGATCCGATTCGACAACGTCTCCAAGACCTACCCGAAGCAGAACCGCCCCGCCCTCAGGGACGTCTCCCTGGAGATCGAGCGCGGCGAGTTCGTCTTCCTGGTGGGCTCCTCGGGCTCCGGTAAGTCCACCTTCCTGCGGCTGCTCCTGCGCGAGGAGCGCGCCAGTCACGGCGCCGTCCACGTACTGGGGAAGGACCTGGCCAAGCTCTCCAACTGGAAGGTGCCGCAGATGCGTCGCCAGGTGGGCACGGTCTTCCAGGACTTCCGGTTGCTGCCCAACAAGACGGTGGGGCAGAACGTCGCCTTCGCCCTGGAGGTCATCGGCAAACCGCGCGGACAGATCCGCAAGACGGTGCCCGAGGTCCTCGAACTCGTCGGCCTCGGCGGCAAGGAAGACCGCATGCCGGGCGAGCTGTCCGGCGGTGAGCAGCAACGCGTCGCCATCGCGCGGGCGTTCGTCAACCGCCCGCTGCTGCTCATCGCCGACGAGCCCACCGGCAACCTCGACCCGCAGACCTCCGTCGGCATCATGAAGCTGCTGGACCGGATCAACCGCACCGGCACGACGGTGGTCATGGCCACCCACGACCAGCAGATCGTCGACCAGATGCGCAAGCGGGTCATGGAACTTGAGAAGGGCCGGCTCGTACGCGACCAGTCGCGCGGCGTGTACGGCTACCAGCACTGAAAGGACGCCATGCGCGCCCAGTTCGTCCTGTCGGAGATCGGCGTCGGTCTCCGCCGCAATCTCACGATGACCTTCGCCGTCATCGTCTCCGTAGCCCTCTCGCTCGGCCTGTTCGGTGCCTCGCTGCTGATGCGCGACCAGGTCAGCACGATGAAGGGCTACTGGTACGACAAGGTCAACGTCTCCATCTTCTTCTGCAACAAGAACGACTCCGAGACGGCCGCCAACTGCGCCAAGGGCGCGGCGACCCAGCAGCAGAAGGACGACATCCTCGCCGAGCTGAACCGGCTCCCGCTGGTGCAGAACGTCCAGCACGAGACCAGCGACCAGGCGTACAAGCACTACAAGGAGCAGTTCGGCGACACCCCCGTCGCCGGTCTGGTGACGCCCGACCAACTGCCGGAGTCCTTCCGGGTCAAGCTCAAGGACCCGACCAAGTTCGACGTCATCAAGTCGGCGTTCTCCGAGCGGCCCGGCGTCGAGCAGGTGCAGGACCAACGGGACACCGTCGAGCCGCTGTTCCGCCTCCTGGACGGCATGCGGTACGCGGCGCTCGGCGTGATGGGCCTGATGCTGGTGGTGGCGCTGATGCTGATCGTCAACACCGTGCGGGTCTCCGCGTTCAGTCGTCGCCGGGAGACCGGCATCATGCGGCTGGTCGGCGCGTCCAGCTTCTACATCCAACTGCCGTTCATCATGGAGGCGGCGATCGCCGGCCTCATCGGCGCCGCGTTCGCCTGCGTACTGCTCGTCGGCGGCAAGTACTTCATGATCAACCAGTGGTTGGCCAAGCAGATCCAGGTGGTCAACTTCATCGGCTGGGACTCCGTCCTGGCGGTGCTGCCGCTGGTCCTGCTCATCGGGCTGTTGATGCCCGCGCTCGCCGCGTTCTTCGCGTTGCGCAAGTACCTCAAGGTGTGAGCTTCGCCAAGGGCGCCGTACGGTCAACTCCCCGTACGGCGCCCTTTCGTCGCCTAGACTCACCGCCATGTCGGGCCCGTGTTGGTACGGTCGGCCCCGCCGCATCCGCCGCGGGGCGGCCCTGACGTTGTTCCTCGCCGGGGTGCTCGCCGCGGGCGCGGCCACCGGCACCTGGGACGGCGCCGGCGACACCGCGGAGCCGGCCGCCCAGGGGCGCCCCGCCGACGACGGCGCCGGGTCGGCGACCGCCGAACGGGCCGCCCGGGCCGCGGCCCGGGCCCTCGCGGACGGCAAGTCCGGTACCCAGGCCGCCGACGACGTGGTCAGCCGCAGCGGCGATCGCTGGTCGGCGGTCTACACCCCCGGCGAATTCGCCGATTTCCAGGCCCAGTTGGACGGCTCCTACGTCGGCGTCGGGCTGTGGGTGCGGCAGCGGGACGACGGTCGGATCGAGGTGTCCCGGGTCCAGTCCGGTGGACCCGCCGACCGCGCCGGGATCGCCGTCGGCGATCGGCTCGACGCCGTCGACGGCCGGCCCGTCCAGGGGCGGCCGGTCACCGAGACCGTCGGCCGGCTGCGCGGCGACGGCCCCGACGGCGCCGGGGCGGCCCCCGGCACGCCCGTCCGCCTGGACCTCGGCCGCGGCGCCCGCCACTGGAGCGCGACGTTGCACCGCACCCGGCAGCACACCGAGAACGTCACCGTGGACCGGCCGGCCGGTGGCGACGGCCCGACCCGCATCAAGATCACCGCGTTCGCCAAGGGCACCGGCGCCGCGGTCCGCCGCGCGCTGCGCACCGCCGAGGTGCGCGACGGGCTGCTGTTGGACCTGCGTGGCAACACCGGCGGCCTGGTCAGCGAGGCCGTCACGACCGCGTCGGACTTCCTCGACGGCGGCCTGGTCGCCACCTACGACGTGCACGGCAGCCAGCGCGCCCTGTACGCCCAGGGCGTCGGCGACACCCGGACCCCGCTGGTGGTGCTGGTGGACGGCGGCACGATGAGCGCCGCCGAGCTGCTGTCCGGCGCCCTCCAGGACCGCGGCCGGGCGGTCCTGGTGGGCTCCCCGACGTTCGGCAAGGGCTCGGTCCAGATGCCCACTCGGCTCCCGGACGGCTCGGTCGCGGAGCTGACCGTCGGCCACTACCGCACCCCGTCCGGCCGGGCCGTGGACGGTGCCGGCATCACCCCGGACCTGATCGCCCCGGATCACGCCGAAAAACGGGCCCGCACAGTATTGAGTGGCCTCGGCACCGGTGCGTAGTGCGAAAATGGCCGCACTATGGCTACCAAGGGCAAGGGCAAAGAGAAGAACGACGGGCGCAAGCTCGTCGCGCAGCACAAGAAGGCGCGGCACGACTACCACATTCTGGACACCTTCGAGTGCGGTCTGGTGCTGACCGGTACCGAGGTGAAGTCGCTGCGCCAGGGGCGGGCGTCCCTGGTGGACGGATTTGTCCAGATCGACGACGGGGAAGCCTGGCTGCACAACGTCCATATCCCGGAATACGCGCAGGGGACCTGGACGAATCACAGCGCGCGGCGGAAGCGGAAGCTGCTGCTGCACCGGGTCGAGATCGACAAGCTGGAGGTCAAGTCCCAGGAGACGGGTCACACGATCGTGCCGTTGGCCCTGTACTTCAAGGACGGCCGGGCCAAGGTCGAGATCGCGCTGGCCAAGGGCAAGAAGGAGTACGACAAGCGGCAGACGCTGCGCGAGAAGCAGGACCGTCGTGAGGCGGAGCGGGCGATCTCGGCGGTCCGGCGCCGGCAGCGGGCCTAGGTGTGCTGTCCCGGCACGTTGGTGACAGGTGACATGCACCGTCGGGGTGCTTGAACGGGCGAGGGCCTTCCGGGTTCGGTGTGGATTGCGACATCTACCACCGACCGCAGGAGGCCCTCATGTCCCACCGTAATGCCCCGCTGACTCCGACCGGC